>JAYSXW010000172.1:0-5027 GCA_043716935.1 Pseudonocardia sp. | reverse complement strand
ACCGGCGGTGACATTGCCCGGACAACCCCACGCGAACTCCATGGCGGCATACTCGGTCATCGGGAGCTCGGGGAACCGGACTCGGGCGTTGTGTCTACCGTCATCCGTAACCGCGCACGATCCTGAGCGGTGCTCCTCCAGTGCGGGACGCAAGGGTGGTTCCGGGTTGCCTCGCCGCCAGGCCGCCATGTCCTCGTCCTCCCACGGGACTGCGTAGGTCTGCCGTGTTTCCAGCCGCAACGAACGGTGGGTTACACCGGCATAGAGCTTTCGCAGCCGCTCGACCGGAATCGGAATCAGCGCAGCCCCAGCTCCCGAGCGGCCTCCAGGAACATGGCCTGGGACACCCGGCCGAGGACCTCACCCTCCGGGACGTAGTTCGGCGCGATGGAATGAGGATCTCGCCTGGCCGGCTTACCCAGGTAGCCCGACTTGTCCTCGGGTAAACGCCAACTGGCTCCGACGCCCGCACGAGAGCGTCGGATACTGCGCTGCGGCCCCACCCACGCACCTCCGAGGTGCGTCGGGCCGGGCGGACGTCAGCCGAAGGCGAGCTGGCCCACCGTGTAGATCGCGAGCCCCGCCAGTGCCCCGACCACCGTGCCGTTGATGCGGATGAACTGCAGATCGCGGCCGACCTGCAGTTCGACCTTGCGGGAGGTCTCCGTCGCGTCCCAGCGGGCGACGGTGTCGGTGATCAGCGTCGTGATCTCGCCGCGGTAGTGGCGGACGACGTAGCCGGCGGCGTCGGCGAGCCAGCCGTCGACTTTCGCGCGCAACGCGGGATCGTCGGCCAGCCGCGTGCCGATGGAGATCAGGCCGTCGCGTACGCGGGTACGCAGCGCGCTGGACGGGTCGGCGGCGGCGTCGAGGATGAGCCGTTTGACGGTGCCCCACGCCTGCCCGATGAACTTCTGCACGTCGGGATGCTCGATGATCTGGTACTTGATCCGCTCGACGCGCTCGATGGTCTCGGGGTCGTCCTGCAGGTCGACGGCGAACTCGGCGAGGAACTTGTCGACGGCCAGCCGCAGCGGGTGCTCGGGGTCGGTCTTCACGGCCCAGGCGAAATTCTGGACCTCCAGGAACACGCGGTCGGCGATGAGGTCGTCGACGAACCGTGGCGACCACGACGGTGCCCGCTCGTGGACGATCCGCAGCACGAGATCGTGGTTGCCGGCGATCCAGTCGTGGACGCGGTCGATGATCAGGTCGACCATCCTGTGGTGCGCACCGTCGGACAGCACGCCCTGCAGCACGGCGCCCAGCGGCGGCCCGGCCGGGCGTTCCATCAGCCTGCGCACCAGGACCTGCTCGATGACCTCCTGGACGGCGTCGTCGCGCAGGACGGTGACGACGCCGCGGGCGGCGGTGGCGAGCTCCGCGGTGATTCGGTCGGCGTTGGCCTCCTGCGCGATCCAGGCTCCCACCCGCGCCGACACCTCGATGCGCTCGAGCTTGTCGCGCACCACTGCCTCGGACAAGAAGTTCTCGCCGACGAAGTCGCCGAGGCTGTCGCCGAGCGCGTCTTTCTTCGTCGGGATGATCGCGGTGTGCGGGATCGGAAGTCCCAGTGGCCGGCGGAACAGCGCGGTCACGGCGAACCAGTCGGCCAGCGCACCGACCATGCCGGCCTCGGCCATCGCCCGCATGTACCCCGTGAAGGCCGGCCCGCCGGCGGACTCCCACCATCGGAAGCCGAGGAAGATGACGGTCGCCACCAGCAGCAGACCGGTGGCGAGGCGCTTCATCTGACGCAGATCGCGTTCCCGGGTGGCCTCATTGATCTGCCCGAAGCCCAATCCGACCTTCACGATCGGATGAGTCCGCGCCGATGAGGTATCGATCGGCGGAACCGCCGGATTCGGTCCGGCGTCCGATCGGGGGGTTTGCGATGTCTCCACGAACCTATACTGCCCGGAAGTTCGTACGCCTGGTGTCCGGACCGCGTGTCCGGACCTCGGCTCCCGCGGCGCCGGAACGTCCGTGGATCTGACCAGGGTCGGTGGTGTTCCACCGACCCCGGCCACGTTCGTGGTGCGGCTGCGCAGCGGGCCCGCCACGTGGACGCATGACCCGGGCGCCACACCACCGGCTCGACCGGAGCCCTCGGCGCGGTGCGACGAACCGCGTCAACGAGGAACGAACCGGCGGCCGGCCCGCGGTTCTACAACCGCGTCCCGACCGCCACCGCAACGGCGGGCCGCTGGGCGCCCGGGCGGGTGTCGAGGTCGAGTCGGCGCACGGCGTCGAACGCCGCGTCGAAGATCGTGTCGGCCGCCGGGAGGGCGTAACCGCACAGGGCAGGTGCCACCCGCCAGTGCACCCAGCCGTCGGGCTGCTGGGAAGGCGGAGCCGCGACGGCGTCCGCGGCAGCGTGCAGCACCACACCGGGCGCCGCGACGAGCTCGGCGGGCAGTTCGGCACCGGCGGTGACCGGGTACCACCAGGTCCCGGCGGGCGTCTCCGCCACCGGCACGACGGCACCGCCGGCGCGCAGCCGGGAACAGGTCAGACGGCCACACGCCGCGGGCACCTCGAGCACGTCCAGCGCGCGCCCCGTGATCAGCAGCAGGGTGGCGCCCTCCGCCAGCACGGGCCAACCGTGGTCCTCGAATTCCCGCGCTGCCGCGCGCAACTCCGCGCCGTACACCGCGCGGTAGCTGTCCCAGCCCGACATCGCCGACCTCCTGATCCCCGGTGCCGTTGGGGGCACCTCTGTGGTGAACAACACCAGCATGGCGGGTGAGGAACGACTCGCCCAGCCCTGGGCGGCGACCGTGCGTGGTGCCGAGACGAGCGGGATCCGGGCCCGTCCGACGGTCCGCGGCGTCGGACGAGCAGCGGTCGACCGGTCCGGGCCGGCGGGCCGGCGGAGACCTCGTCCGCCGGGTGAGCCGGTCGTCGGGCCGCCGACGTCGACCAGCGGCCCCGCGCGGTTTCGGGTGTGGACGACCCCGGCTCCGGAACCGGACCGCGGCAACCGGCATCGGACCTGCCCCGTACCCAGGCCCTCCGCGGCGGTCCAGCAACGTTCGGTAACCGCGTAGGGAGTCGGGCGAGGAGGATGCGGAGGCACGCGGCCACTCCGAGACGGAGACGCGCCGACGTACTCGACAAGCAAGGCCGCCGCCGAGCAGGTGACGCTCTCGACCGGGCGCGCGATCTCCGATTCGCCTCGCGCGGACAAGAAGGTCTCGATCATGGCGGACCGGAATTCACGAGCCTGACACGTGGAGCAGAGACGCCGGAGCCGGCGGCCCCCGAGGGGGACCGCCGGCTCCGGTCTGTACCGACTCCCAGATGGCGGACTCTCAGATGGGGCGGACTCTCAGATGGGGCGGACCGTATCGGCCTGGGGACCCTTGGCACCCTGGCTCGACTCGAACTCGACGCGCTGGTTCTCCTCGAGGCTGCGGAAGCCGTCCGACTGGATGGCCGAGTAGTGGACGAAGACGTCCGGACCGTTGTCGTCGGTGGCGATGAAGCCGAAGCCCTTCTCGGCGTTGAACCACTTGACGGTGCCCTGCGGCATACCTGTTCTCCATACGTGTAGCGAATCCCCGGGGCGCTGTGCCGGCCGGGAGCTGCACGGGAACACGGACGAACTCAGAAGGTCTCTTCGAACGCCTGTGAAGCCCACCGTCACACTCCACGGACGCTTCACAACGATCGGGGATGACACGACTGCAACCGCGGCCGAACCTACCACGGCAGGCCCTTACCCCGATCGTCGTACGCGGGGAGGCTCACCACTGCGGGGCCGAGCTCACTCCCATCCGGACGGTGTTGCGACCGGCGTGCTTGGCGGCGTACATCGCGGTGTCGGCCACCTCCAGCAGCTGGGACAGCTCCCGACCGTCCAGCGGGGACGTCGCGCCCCCGATCGAGACGGTGAGACCGGAGACGGCAGTGGGGCCGTCGACGCCGGTGACCTCGACCGACAGCTCGGCGATCCGTCGCCTGATGCGTTCGGCCACGGCCGCGGCGCCGGCCTGCGAGTCGTCGCCCTCGACCCCGGGCAGCAGGACGACGAACTCCTCGCCGCCGAAGCGTCCGACCACGTCGTCCTCCCGGACCTCGCCACGGACGGCGGTGGCGACGGCCGCGAGCACCTGGTCGCCCACGAGGTGGCCGTGGCCGTCGTTGACGTCCTTGAAGTGGTCGAGGTCCAGGACCAGTACGGTGGTGTGGCCGCCGTCGTGATCGCTGCGGCGCAACGCCTGGGCGGCCCGGACGTGCCAGGCCGCGGCGTTGAGCAGACCCGTCTTGCCGTCGATGCTGGCAGCCTCCTCGAGCTGGCGCACCAGCACGGTGCGATGCAGCACGATGAGTGGGGGCAGGACCAGCACGGCGTACGGAGCGCCGAACGTGGCCACCGCGGCCGCGGCGAGCGCCCCCATCGACAGCGTGGCGAACTCGAGCACGGCCTCGTCGCCCCGCCCCATGACGGCGGCGAAGGTCCGCAGGCTGCGGCTGGGCCCGCTCAGCGCGATCACGGCGACGACCAGCGTCATGTTGACGACGGCGTAGGTCAGCAGCGCGAGGACGACGCCGAGTAGGCCCCGGAGCGTGTGGAAGGGGTCGGGTCCACCGACCCCGACGAGCACGCCCCCGGCCGCCTGTACCGCGAGAACGATCGTGGCGGTGCTGAACAGCGCCCGATGCGGCGGTATGCCCAAGCGGCGCAGCACGCGGAGGTAGATGTGGGCATAGACGACCACGACAACGGCACACGACAGCGGGCCGGGCAGTAGTGCGGCCGCCGCGAACGCCCACACGGAGCTCAGGTCGATGTGTGGGATCTCGTCGGACCGGTGCCGCAGCCGTTCCACGCCGATCGTGGCCTCGGTGCTGACAAGTCCGGCGGCAAGGAGTACGGCCAGAGTCGGGACCCAGCCGACCGGCAACTCCGTGCCACGCAGCAGTCCGGCCGCGACAGTCGCGACGGCCACCAGGTCGACGGCCAGCACGATCGCGAGGACAGCGCCGGGGAGGGACCAGACATCCCACCGGGACAACCCGAT
>JAYSXW010000171.1:0-1713 GCA_043716935.1 Pseudonocardia sp. | reverse complement strand
GGTTCCCGGTCGACTTCGCCATCTTCGCCCCGTCCACCAGGACGGTGCCGACGTGCATCCACGTCCGCGCGAACGGGGTGACGCCGGTGGCGGCCTCGGCCATGGCCGACTCGTAGGCATGGTGGGGGAAGCGCAGGTCAGCGCCGCCGACGTGCAGGTCCATCGCCGGGCCCAGCGTCGTCAGGGCCATCGCGGCGCAGCTGGCGTGCCAGCCCGGCCGCCCCTCGCCCCACGGGCTCGGCCACGCCGCCTCTCCCGGCCGGGCCTCCCTCCAGAGCAGGACGTCGGAGGGATGCTCCTCGCCCGGCTCCGGCCCGAACTCGGCCGCCAGCTCCGTCGCCGTGGTCTCGTCGAGCCCCGCGCGGGCACGGACGTCGGCACCGCGGAACCACACCGACCCGCCCCGCCGGTACGCCGCCCCGGACTCCAGCAGTACCGCGGCCAGTGTGACGACCTGCGCCACGTGGGTGTGGGCGCGCGGTTCGTGGGTGGGCCGGCGCACCCCCAGCAGCGCCATGTCGCGATCGAAGCGGAACTGCTGCACCGCGGCGAAGCTGTCGGGCCGCGAACCGCTGCGGGCGGCCGCGGCGTCGAGCACGTCGTCGACGTCGGTGACGTTGCGACACACCTCCACCTCGACGCCCAGGTGCCTCAACACCCGCGCGGCGACGTCGGCCCAGACGAACGTCGCCGCATGCCCGAGGTGGGTCGTGTCGTACGGGGTGATCCCGCAGACGTAGGCGCGGGCCCGGCCGACGACCGGGAGCGGACGGTCCCCGATGCGCAACACGGCTCAGCGGGCCCCGCGCCGGGCGATGCGGCGCAGCTGCAGGATCCGCAGCCCACCGGGGATCGCGACGAGCAGCAGCCCCGCGATCGCGGCCAGCAGCAGCGCGACCCCGACCGGCAGGGAACCCGAGAAGCCGAGGAACTTGATCTTCACCGGGTTGTTGTTCTGAAGGATGAACACGAGCAGGAAGATCCCGACGATCGCCGAGAGGATCAGCCCCGTCCAGAGCCCCCCGGTGCGGGTGCGGGTGACGCCGGGGGGTGCGGACTTCGGCGACGGGGCCGGGGTGGACTCGGTACGCGGCTCGGCGACGGGCCCGTCCACTGCGCGCATCCCGGGATCGGTGGCCGGGTCGGCGTGTGGATCGGCTGGTCCGACACTGCCGTGGCTGGGCGTCTGCAACCCGGTCCGTTCCATCGCCCGCGTCGGGTCCTCCGACATGTGCCTACCTCGATCCGCTCGTGCCGCGTTGTCGGCGGCAGTATCCCGCAGCGGGGCGGTCGTGCCGGCCACGACCGGTGCCGTCCAGCAGGCCGTCATGCGATCGATGCACGCGGGTCGCTAGCGCCGGTCGCGGCGCATCGGAACGTGGGCGACGCCGTCCCAGTCGTAGGCCGGCCCGACGGTCTCGAAGCCGAACCCGGAGTAGAAGCCGAAGGCCTGCTGCTGCGCATCGAGGACGCAGGGCCCGTCGCCGACCTCGCCGAGTGCGGCCTCCATCAGCCGCCGCCCCAGCCCCCGGCCCCGCACCGACGCCACCGTGCACAGGCGCCCGATGTGGTACTCCCCGCCGGGCTCCTTGAGCAGCCGCAGGCAGCCCAGCACGGGTTCGGGATGGCCGTTGCCGCCGAGCCAGTAGTGCCGGGCGCGGTCCTCGAGATCGCGCCCGTCGAGGTCCGCGTACGGGCTGGCCTGCTCGACGA
>JAYSXW010000018.1:0-6412 GCA_043716935.1 Pseudonocardia sp. | reverse complement strand
CGACCTCGGCGACGTCCACCCAACCCCACTTCAGCGGATAGGTGAACTCGTCGAGCACGTAGACGTCGTGCACCTCCGCCTCGATCCGGCGCCGGATCTCCGCCCACCCCGCCCTGGCCTGCGCGGCATGGTCGTCGTCGGATCCGGGCTTGCGGGCCCAGGACCAGCCCTCCCCCATCTTGTGCCACTCCACCGGCCCGCCCTCGCCCGTCTCGGCGTGGACGCGGTGCAAGGCCCGGAACGCGGCCTCCTCCCCGACCTTCCACTTCGCCGACTTCACGAACTGGAACACCCCGATCGACCAGCCCTGGCTCCACCCCCGCAACGCCAGCCCGAACGCCGCGGTCGACTTGCCCTTCATCTCCCCCGTATGGACGATCACCAGCGCCCGCCGGCGACGCTCGCGGGTGGTCAGCCCGTCATCGGGCACGCGCGTGACCTGGCCCTGCGGCACGGTGGTCCTCCTCGATCGGGGTCGTGCGTGGTTATCGGGGCGGGAACACTGTTATCCGCGCACGGGCGGCGAAGCCGCCCGGACGACGGCGGCGACGCGATCGGCCGACAGGTCGCCGATGGTCACCGTGGGCGCGCCGGCGGACGCGGCAACGCGGGCACTGAGGCCCAGGCGGACGGGGCCGCTCTCGCAGTCCACCACCACCGTCGCCACGCCGTCGGCCGCCAGCAGCGCGGCGGCCCGGCAGGCGTCCCGGACGGGGTCGGCGCCGGCCCGGGCCGCGACGGTCGCCCGGCCGTCGGTGAGCAGCACCAGCAACGGGCGGCGGCGCGGATCGCGCACCCGCTCCACCCGCAGCACCTCCCGGGCCCGGAGCAGGCCGTCGGCGAGCGGGGTGCGGCCGCCGGTGCGCAGGTCCGCCAGGCGGGCGCGGGCGGCGGGCACGCTGGAGGTCGGCGGCAGCACCAGCTCCGCGCCGGCCGCCCGGAAGCTGATCAGCCCGACCTTGTCGCGGCGCTGGTAGGCGTCGCGCAGCAGCGACAGGACCGCCCCGGACACCGCCGACATCCGCGTCCGCGCCGCCATCGACCCCGACGCGTCGACGACGAACAGCACCAGGTTGCCCTCGCGCCCCTCGCGGACGGCGTGGCGCAGGTCGTCGGCCCGCAGCGTCACGCCCGAGCCGGTCCGGCGGCGCGTCCGCTGGTGCGGCGCGGCGGCGGCGATGCTGGCCGGCAGGTGCAGGTCGGCGAACCGTCGGGGGGTGGTGGCGCTCGCGCGCACGACGCGCCCCGAGTCGGTGCGGGCCCGCGACCGGCGTCCCGGCGCGCCCTCCCCCAGCCCGGGAACCTCGAGCAGGCGGGCCCGGAACCCGGCGGACGGCGGGGGCGCGGGAGCGCCGGCACCGCCTGGCTCCGGTGGCCGGTCGGAGGAGCGCGCTCGGTCGTTCGTCGCCCCTGGCCCGCGCCTCTCCCCGGGCCCGGCCGGCCCGTCCGGGAGGTCGTCGGAACCGGACGGGCCGCCGCCGGTCGGTCCGTCGTCGTCCGGTCCGTCGTCGTCCGGTCCACCGTCGTCCGGTCCACCGTCGTCGAACCCGCCGCCGTCCGGGGTCCCGCCGGGCCGGGGCTCCCCGGCGTCGGACCGCGGTGCGGCGGTCCGCGCGTCATCGGCGCTCGGACCCGCGTCACCATGCCCGTCGTCCGAGCCCGGCCCGACCTCGCCCGCAGCCTCGTCCGCTGCTCGCTCCAGTGCCTCGTCGAGGGCCTTGTCGTCCACGCCCGGCTCGTCGAACGGGTCGCGACGGCCACGGTGGGGCAACGCCAGCCGGGCGGCGACGCGGACGTCCTCCTCGATGACGGCCCCGGCCCCCCGCCAGGCCGCGTGCGCGACGGCGGCGCGGGCGATCACGAGGTCGGCGCGCATCCCGTCGACGTCGAACGCGGCACAGACGGCCGCGATCCGGCGCAGCTCCGCGTCGGGAAGCACGACGGCGCCGAGCCGTTCCCGAGCAGCGACGATCCGGGCCGCCGTGTCGGCCTCGGCAGCGCGCCATGCGGCGCCGAAGGCGTCGGGATCGGCCTCGAACGCGAGCCGGCGCCGCATCACCTCCACCCGGGTCGCGACGTCACGCGAGGCCCGCACCTCCACGGCCAGCCCGAACCGGTCGAGCAGCTGCGGCCGCAGCTCGCCCTCCTCCGGGTTCATCGTCCCGACCAGCAGGAACCGGGACGCATGCGTGACCGACACGCCGTCGCGTTCGACGTGGACGCGGCCCATCGCGGCCGCGTCGAGCAGCGAGTCGACGAGGTGGTCGTGCAGCAGGTTGACCTCGTCGACGTAGAGCACCCCGCGATGGGCCTGGGCGAGCAGGCCGGGCCGGTAGCTGCTCTTCCCCTCCGAGAGCGCCTTCTCCAGGTCCAACGAGCCGACGAGCCGGTCCTCGGTGGCGCCGACGGGGAGCTCCACGAGCCGGGCGGGGCGGGCCACCCCGACGTGGTCGGGCCCGGCCTCGGCGGCCGGCGGATCGAGCGACCACGCGCGGGCGGTGCGCACCACGGCGGTCGACGGGGGGTAGCCGTCGGCGCGGGGGTGGGAGCCGTCGGCGCCGGGGTGGGGCCCGTCGGCGCAGTCGGGGTCGGGATCGGCAGGGTCGCAGCTGAACCGGCAGCCCGCCACCACCTCCACGGCCGGCAGCAGCGCCGCGAGCGCGCGCACGGCCGTCGACTTCGCGGTGCCCTTCTCCCCCCGCACCAGCACCCCCCCGACGCCGGGGTGCACGGCGTTGAGCAGCAGCGCGAGGCGCAGGTCGTCGTGCCCGACGATGGCGGAGAACGGGAACTGCGAGGTGCTCACTCCGTCGACACTGCCAGACCGGAGGTGATCACCGGCAGCGCCGGGGGGGCGCCGTGGCGGATCACTCCCTCCAGGGCGGCGGTGTCGAGGTGGGTCTCGACGAGGTCGCCGAGCAGGTCGAGCTGGGCGTCGCGGGCCGTGGCGAACGCGGTGTCGGTCGCGGCCACGAACCCGGTCCGGACCGCCTGCGCCGCCACCCGGGCCAGCAGCAGGCGGCGGAAGCCGTCGTTCTCCAGCAGCCCGTGCCAGTGCGTCCCGAGCACGGGGCCGGCGTCGGAACCCTCGTCCCCGGCCAGCGGGGCGTCGCCGGAGCGCACGACCCGGCCGTGGTGGATCTGGTAGCCCGACACGGCCTCGCCCCACGCCGTGCCGGAGGCGTTCCCCAGGTGCTTGTCGACGTCGAACTCGATCTCCAGGTCCAGCAGCCCCAGCCCCTCGGCACTCCCGCCCTCGACCTTCGACGGGTCGGCGATCACCCGTCCGAGCATCTGGTAGCCGCCGCAGATCCCCAGCACCGGCCGCCCGGCGCGGACGTGGTCCACGACGGCGTCGGCCAGCCCGGTCCGGCGCAACCAGGCCAGATCGGAGACGGTCGCACGGGTGCCGGGCAGCACGACGAGGTCGGCGTCGAGCAGCCGGGCGGGATCGGTGACGTAGCGCACCGCGACGCCCGGCTCGCTCGCGAGCGCATCGACGTCGGTGGCGTTGGAGATCCGCGGCAGCCGCACGACGGCGACCCGCAGCCACTGCGACCCACGGGGCGGCGCGGGGCGGCCGAGCACCCCGTCGGCGACGGCGGCGAGCGAGTCCTCCGCATCGAGCCACAGCCCGTCGGCGAACGGCACCACCCCGAACGTCGGACGCCCGGTGAGCGCGTGGAGCTGGTCGAGCCCGGGCGCGAGCAGCGACGGGTCACCGCGGAACTTGTTGACGACGAACCCGGCGATCCGCGCCTGGTCGGCCGCGTCGAGCACCGCGACGGTGCCGAACAGGTGCGCGAGCACGCCGCCGCGGTCGATGTCCCCGACGACGACCACGGGCAGGTCCCCGGCCTGCGCCAGGCCCATGTTCGCGATGTCGGTGCCGCGCAGGTTGATCTCGGCGGGTGAGCCGGCGCCCTCGCAGACCACGACGTCGTACCGCGTCCGGAGATCGGCGAGGGTGGAGGTGACGACGTCGAGCAGCGCAGCCTTGCGGTCGTAGTAGGAGCGCGCGCTGACCGTCCCGGCGACGCGCCCGAGCACCACCACCTGCGAGCTACGGTCGCTGCCCGGCTTGAGCAGCACCGGGTTGAACGCGACGCTCGATTCGAGCCCGCAGGCCCGCGCCTGCATCGCCTGCGCGCGCCCGATCTCACCGCCGTCGGTGGTGACGACCGAGTTGTTGGACATGTTCTGGGCCTTGAACGGCGCCACCGCCACGCCGCGGCGGTACAGCCAGCGGCAGATCCCGGCCGTCAGAGCGCTCTTGCCGGCGTCCGACGTCGTGCCGGCGACCAGCAGCGCACCCTTCACCCGGCCAGTATCGCGCTGCCGCTCACCCGGCCGCCATCGCGCGGCCGCCGCGACGGGGACGGGCCGGGCGCTGCTGACCGCGAACGGCCGGGGTGAGGACCGAGTTGCCCGTCACGACCGGGCCCACGTCGGGCGGGCCGGAGAAGTTCGTCACACCGATGCCGGTCGCGGTGCCGCCGGTGACCGGCTCGCGGGTGATCGGCGGGTCCGTGGTGGCCCCGCACGCCGTCCGGGCGCCCGGCGCCTACGGTGGTGATGTGCGGTTCCTCCTGCGTCCCGGTTGGCTGGCCCTCATCGTCACCGTCGTCGGGTTCGCCGTCGCCTGCTACGCCCTGCTCGCGCCGTGGCAGTTCGGCCGAGAGGCCCAACGCGACGCCCAGCAGACCGCCATCGACGCCTCCTACGCCACCCCGCCGCTGCCGCTGGGGCAGCTCACGCCGTCGGGGACCGCAGTGACGGCGGGCACCGAGTGGCGGCAGGTGACCGTCCCGGGCACGTACCTGCCCGACGCTGAGGCCGTCGTCCGGTTGCGGGTGCACGACGGGAGACCCGCCTTCGAGGTGCTGACGCCGCTGCGCACCGACGACGGCCGGACCGTCGCCGTCGACCGCGGGTTCGTCACCGCGGCGTCCGGCGCCGAGGTGCCGACGTTCGCCCCCGCTCCCGCCGGGACGGTCACGATCGTCGCGCGGCTGCGCCTCGACGAGCGCGACCCCAGCGCCCGCCCCGTGTTCGAGTCCGACGGTCACCGCCAGCTCTTCGCCGTCGACTCCCGCGTGCTCGCCGCCACCACCGGCGTCGCACTGGAGCCGGGCTACCTGCAGCTCGCCGCCGACCAGCCGGGCGTGCTCGCCCCGCTCCCGGTGCAACCGGCATCGGGCAGCGCGCCGTTCACCAACTTCTCCTACGCCCTGCAGTGGCTCACCTTCGGTGCCATCGCCCTGTTCGCGCTGGTGTACTTCGTCCGCCTGGAGCTGCTGCAGCGCCGCGACGGCTCCCGCGCCGACCGCCGCACCGCCCTGCGCCGCGCCCTGGCGGGCGACGACCCGGCTCCGGCGAACGACCCCGACCCCGGCGCTGCCCGCGGCCCCCCGTACACCGATCGCTACGGCCACCGCTGACCACACGCCTCCCCCGCGGCACGTCCCGATCTCGGTCCGTCGGCGGGGAGCAGCGGCCGGCGACACCCGGCCGGTCGGGACCCAGGTCCGTCCGCACGACGTCGATCATCCCCGACTACGGTCGGGTTCGTGAGGTCACGGGCGTGGGGGCTGCTGCTCGGGACGGCCGCCGACGCCGCGTTGGGGGATCCGCGCCGATTCCATCCGGTGGCCGGCTTCGGTACCGCCGCGGGTGCGCTGGAGCGGCGGCTCTACGCCGACCGGCGCAGCAGGGGTGTCGTCCACACGCTCGTGCTGACGAGCGTGGCGGGCGGGCTGGGGCGGCTCGCCGAACGCGCCGTCGCGGGCCGGCCGCTGGCGTCGACGGCGGTGGTGGCCGTGGCCACGTGGACGGTGCTCGGCGGCACGTCGCTGGCCCGGCACGGGGTCCGCCTGGCCGACGAGCTCACCGCCGAGGACCTCCCCGCCGCGCGCGCGCGAATCCCGTCGCTGTGCGGCCGCGACCCGGCCCTGCTCGACGCGGCCGGCCTGGCCCGCGCCGGCACCGAGTCGATGGCCGAGAACACCTCCGACGCCGTCGTCGCGCCGCTGCTCTGGGGCGCGGTCGCCGGGGTGCCGGGCCTGCTCGGGTACCGGGCCGTCAACACCCTCGACGCCATGATCGGGCACCGCTCGACGCGCTACGCCCGTTTCGGCTGGGCCGCGGCCCGGCTCGACGACGTCGCGAACCTGGCGCCCGCGCGGGTCTCAGCGCTGCTGTTCGCGGGCCTGGCGCCGGCGGTCGGTGGCTCGCCCACGGCGGCGCTCGCCGCCTGGCGCAGTGATGCGGCGGCGCACCCCAGCCCCAACGCCGGGCCCGTGGAGGCGGCCGCGGCCGGCGCGCTGGGCGTGGGGCTCGGGGGCCGGACGGTGTACTCCTACGGCGTGCACGACCGCCCACGCCTGGGCTCCGGCCCACCCCCCACCCCTGC
>JAYSXW010000170.1:0-5035 GCA_043716935.1 Pseudonocardia sp. | reverse complement strand
CACAAAAACCATAAAACCAAACAATAGCTCGACACACTGTTGAGTTCTCAAAAAACATCCACACACCAACCACCACCGCCAGGCGATGATCCGGGGCTAGTTGCCTCCATGACCGGCCCTTGGTCCAGAGGATCCAAGAAGCCGCATCGAGACCGGCCAGCGGGCCGTGATGACCGAGGCCGTGAGGCCTTCGTTTTGTCCGGTGTCCCGCTGACAACAACGAAGTTACGCGACGGGGTCAGAGCCCGTCAAATCGGCCCCCTCGCAACCACCCTGACCTGCAGGAACGACGCGACACGGTCACTCACCGTCGCGGCGAACGCGCCGGAGTACGACGAGCGGTCGGGACAGAGGACCCGCTCAGGTCCGGTCCACGGCAGCATCGGTGCGGCCGTGATCTGCGGCGATGCTGTCGTCTCCGGTGGCGGCTCCACTCGTTGGGCCCTCCGTCCTCGTCAGGACGTGACCCGCGTCATTACCGGTCTCGTCGCCCTGCTCGACCAACGGTGGTGAGTTCATCGCCAGGCGGTGCAGCATGGCGTTGTAGGCCTGCAGGTCGGCGTCCCCATCCCCGTCGGCGCGACGATCATCGCGTCGAGCCGACCGTTCGTCCTGACGCGACCACTGGATCAACAACGCCATGACCACCAGCAACAGCGGCACCTCGCCCGACGCCCACGCCAGCCCGCCGCCCAGCTTCTGGTCCACCAGGGCGTCGGGCACCCACGGCAGGGCGAGGCTGCGGTAGTAGTCCCCCCCGATGACGGTGTTCGCGCTCATCAGCGCCACCCCGAAGAACGCGTGGAAGGGGACCGACGCGAACACGATGCCGAGCCGGGCGGCGGGCAGCAGCCGGCGCGGCGATGGGTCGATCCCCACCAGCGGCCAGAAGAACAGGCCGCCAACCAGCAGGAAGTGCAGGTTCATGGCCTGGTGAGCCCAGTGCTCCCGCAGCGCGGCCGGAAAGATGTCCGAGAAGTACAGAGCGTAGTAGCTGCCGACGAACAGCGGCAGCGAGACCAGCGGGTGGGTGAGCCAGCGGGCCACGGGCGAGTGCACTCCCACGAGCAGCCACTCGCGGGGTCCCGGCGACCCACCGCGCCCGGCGACGGGCAGCGTCCGCAGCGCCAGCGTCACGGGCGCCGCGAGGACGAGCAGGATCGGCACCAGCATCCCCAGGATCATGTGCTGGGCCATGTGCACGCTGAACATCGCCGGCCCGTAGCGTCCGATCCCGGAGCTCGTGGCCAGCAGCAGACCCGTGCACCCGGCCAGCCACGACACCGTGCGGCCGACGGGCCAGGCGTCGCCGCGTCGCCGCAGCCGTCGCACTGCCAGCAGGTACGTCGCGGCCAGGACGATCGCGGCCGTCCCGAACAGCAGGTTGAACCGCCAGTCGAACGCCAGCCGCGCAAGTGTGGGCGGCCCGCCCAGGTCGTAGCCGAGCACGACCTCGGTCAGGGACGGGACGGTGCCCGGATCGGGCGGCGCGCTGCGGCCCAGCGCCACCGCGAGCCCGATCGTCGCCAGCATGAGCAGGATCTCGACGCCGCCCAGCCGCAACAGCGCCCGGGGTTTCCCGCGCATGGCAGCCGGCACGGATCCGCGCCGGTGCACCGCACCCAGGGCGCCCAGTGCGACCAGTGCCGTCGCTTTGGCCAGTACCAACGCGCCGTAGGTCGAGCCGACAAGATCGGGAAGGGGGATGCGGACCAGCGCGTTCACCCCCCCGGTGACGGTCAGCACCAGCCACGACGCCAACGCGAGCCGGGAGAAACGCGGTACGGCGGTGGCCAGTGCGGCGTCCCATTCGGGTCCGCGCGCCGCGGCGACGCCGATCACGGCAATCAGCCCCCCAACCCACAGCGACGCAGCCAGCACGTGCAGCACCAGGCTGTCGGTGGCGATGTCGTGGGCGCCGCCGCCCGAGGAATGGCCGTTCAGCGTCACGGGCAGGGTCCCGAGCAGTGCGACGCCGAACAGTGCGACGCTCCAGCCCCAGGTCAGGACGATCCGGCTGCCGACGAGCACCACGAGCGCTACGAACGCCGTACAACTCCACGCGGTGGCCCCGGCCAGCCGGGGGACGAGGTCGATCAGCAGACCGAGCTCCAGGACGTCCGCGACGGGCCGGCCCAGGGCGTCGGCCACGCTCAACGGCACCAGCAGGATCGACGCCGCCGCCCATCCCGCCGCGGCGTACGAGGCGGTGCGCAGCGCGCGGTAGCCGGCGACGTCGAGGTATCCGCTGCGCTGCGGCGCCACCAGGAACGCCGTGAGCAGCACCGCGCCGATCGTCAGCACCATCGACACCTCGGCCGCCGCGCGCACGGCCGGCAGACCGATCGTGGTGAGCGGCCCAGGATCGGGCAGGCCCAGCGACGCGATCGGCCGTGCCCCGGTCAGGACGGTGAGCCCCCCGGCGACGAGCACGGCCACCGCCGCGCCGAGTGCAACCACCCCGGCCGCGCTCGACGGCGGGCGGACCCCCGCGTCGCGTCCCGACACAGGTGGCTCGACTGTCACGTGCGCCATGGACCCCAGGCTAGACGCCGGTGACCGTCGTGCGCGGCCGCGGCGACCGGAGCCGGGGCGACGCCGGGCACACTTCGCCCGTGGACGAACACGAAGCCGGCGACACGGTGCTGGCCGCGTTCACCGACCGGGCCGGTGCCGGGCTCCTGACCTGGGCGGCGGCCCCCCTGCAGAACGCCACCACCGTGCTCGACGTCAGCTGCGGCACCGGGGCGCTCGCCACCGAGCTGGGGCACGGCCGATGGATCGGCGTCGACGACCGGCCACGGCCGGTCGGGGCGGGGCGGGACGACAGACGGCGGGACGGGGTACGGGGTCGCGTCGTCCGGGCCGTCGCGTCCGCCCTGCCGATCGGCCACAGCACCGTCGACGGCATCGCACTGGTTCTTGCGCTCCCCCAGCTGCCCGACCTCGACGCCGTGTTCGCCGAACTGCGCCGGGTGCTGCGGCCCGGCGGCACGCTCGTGGTGGTGGTGCCGTCGGCGTCGATCGGCTCGGTGGGCCTGGGCTCGACGGCCGAGTGGCGGCTCGCGCCCGTCCTCGCACCGGTGCACCGCGGCTGGCGGCATCGCTCCGCTCTCGACCGCGCTGGCTGGCTGCTGGCCGCGGCGGACTTCGCCCTCCTCGGCGACGACCGGCGTGTCTTCACCACGCCCCTGTCCGACGTCGACGCCGCACTCGACCTCGCTGCCGCGCTGCCCCGGACCGGCCTGTGGCCCCCGGAGCCGCCCGAACCGGGCCGGGCGCGCGCGACTGCCGCCCTCGTGCGCCGGGCCGGGCCGGGCCGGGTCCTACCGCTGGCGCTGCGACGGCTGGTGGCGCGGCGCTGATCGTGGAACGGCTCGCGCCGTCACTGCGCAGCGACCGCTCCTACGACGACGGGCTCGAAGGCCTCCGCCGCTTCGTCGACGAGATCGGCCACGACGCACGTGATGTTGTCGGGTCCGCCGCCCGCATTGGCCTCGTCGATGAGCTGCGCGATGGCCACCGCCCGGTCCGGGACCGCCGCGAGGATCTCCCCGATGCGAGCGTCGTCGAGCACCGCGGTGAGGCCGTCGGAACAGAGCAGGTAGCGGTCGCCGGCCCGGCCCTCGATCGGGAACAGATCCGGCTCGGCCGGGGTGTCGTCCTGCAGCGTGCGGATCAGCCACGAGCGTCGCGGGTGCGTGGCCGCCTCGGCCTCGGAGATCCGACCCTCGTCGACGAGCGCCTGCACGAGTGTGTGGTCCCGGGTCAGGCGCGTGAGCGCGCCATCGCGCAGCAGGTAGGCGCGCGAGTCGCCGATGTGGACGACGCCGATCCGCGTCCCGTCGACCAGGAAGGCGACGACCGTGGTGCCCGTGCCCCGCAGCTCGGGGTCCTGCTGGGCCAGCGCGGTGAGCCGGTCCCCCGCCTCGGTGATGGCGCCGCCGAGCTCCGAGAGCAGGTCGACGCCGTCGAGCCCGGTGTGCAGGCGGCCGTCCAGGGCCAGCATCACGTCGATGGCCACCCGGCTGGCTACCTCTCCGTGCGGGTGCCCACCCATACCGTCGGCGACGGCGAGCAGGCGCGGACCGGCCGCGGCGGAGTCCTGGTTCATGGGCCGTAGCCGGCCCACATCGGAGCCGGCTGCTGCCCGCAGCGTCGGTGACATGGGCGTCACCCTCTCATCACCTGCTCCCACGGTGTCAGGAGCCGCCCGCCGACGCGGCGGTGGACGCCGCGAGGACGGCGGCAGTGGCCGCAGCCTGCACCGCCTGGACCGCCCGCCGGACCGCCACTCCGGCCCAGTCCCCGGCCGCGATCTCCGCCGCCCGCTCCCGCACCTGCCGACGTGGCCCGTCGACGACCTTGTGCTCGGCCCGCACCGCATGCAGCAGGGAGATCAACAGCGCCAGGTGCCCGTCGCGCTTCGTGCCTGTCACCAGTACGGACGCGACCGCTCCCCGAAGCGTCGCCGCGGAGCCGTCGACGACGGTCCAGCTCGTGCGCGGGAAGATTCCGAACAGCGACGAGCGCTCCCGGCGCAGGACACCGAGCCGCTCGAGCCGCTCGAGCACCGGTTCCCGTGTCCCGCGCGCCAGCTTCTCGACGGCCCGCTGCGCCCGGACGGGCCCCGGACCGAGGCGCAGCAGGGCGGCGTCGAGCAGATCGTCGCCGGTGGGGCCCGCGACCATCATGAGCCGGGCTCGCGACCCGTCTCCGTCGGCCTGCACCCGGCCACGCGCGGACAGGTCGAGCAGCAGCGCCCCGCCGATCGCCCGGTCGAGCGAGGTGCGGTCGACGACGAAGCGGCCGGTGGTGGGATCGAGCAGGAGACGGACGACGTCCTCGGCGACGGTGGTCACCCGTCCAGGGTGGCACTGGCACGGCGTCGGTGCCGCGCACGGATCGAGTTCGCGCCCGCTACGCTTTGCCTGACGACGGTCCGCGGGCCGTACCGGCCCTCGTAGCTCAGCTGGATAGAGCAAGAGCCTTCTAATCTCTAGGTCGCAGGTTCGAGTCCTGCCGGGGGCACCAG
>JAYSXW010000169.1:0-5048 GCA_043716935.1 Pseudonocardia sp. | reverse complement strand
CCCTCGGCCACGACGACCGCGCACGGGCGGCGTCGGCCGCGGCGGGTCATGCATTCCCGCGCTAGAAGCAGACCGCGCCCTGCGCCGCGGAGCCGACGAGCTTCGCGTACTTCCCGAGCACTCCCGTGCGCAGGGTCGGCGCGGGCGGCGTCCACTCCGCGCGCCGGCGCGCGAGCTCGTCGTCGTCGACGAGCAGGTCGAGCGTGCGGGCGCCCATGTCCAGCACGATCGGGTCGCCCTCGCGGACGAGCGCGATCGGGCCGCCGTCGACGGCCTCCGGCGCGACGTGCCCGACGCACAGGCCCGTCGTCGCCCCGGAGAAGCGTCCGTCGGTGAGCAGCAGGACGTCCTTGCCCAGCCCCGCGCCCTTGATCGCCCCGGTGACGGCGAGCATCTCCCGCATCCCCGGCCCGCCCTTCGGGCCCTCGTAGCGGATCACGACGACGTCGCCGGGCTGCAGGTGGGCCACGGCGTCCATCGCGCCCTGCTCGCCGTCGAAGACCCGGGCCGTGCCCTGGAACCGCGTCGAATCGAAGCCCGCGCTCTTGACCACCGCCCCATCGGGCGCCAGCGAGCCGCGCAGCACGGTGATGCCGCCCGTGGGGTGGATGGGGTTGGACAGGGACCGCAGGACGGAGCCGTCGAGGTCCGGTGGATCGATCTCGGCGAGGTTCTCGGCCACCGTGGCGCCGGTGACCGTCAGCGCGTCGCCGTGCAGCAGCCCGGCACCCAGCAGGGCCTTCATGACGACGGGCACGCCCCCGACCCGGTCGACGGTGGACATCACGTGCGCCCCGAACGGTTTGACATCGGCGAGGTGCGGCACGCGGTCGCCGATGCGGTTGAAGTCGTCGAGTTCCAGCGGGACGCCGGCCTCCCAGGCGATCGCGAGCAGGTGCAGCACGGCGTTGGTGGAGCCCCCGAACGCCATCACCACGGCGATCGCGTTCTCGAACGCCTCGCGCGTCAGGATCTGCCGTGCGGTGATGCCCTTCGCGATCATCCCGACGACGGCCTCACCGGACGCACGGGCGATGCCGTCGCGGCGCCGGTCGACGGCGGGGGGGCTGGCCGAGCCCGGCAGCGCCATGCCGAGCGCCTCGGCCGCGCTCGCCATCGTGTTGGCCGTGTACATGCCGCCGCACGCGCCCTCGCCGGGGCAGATGGCGCGCTCGATCTCGTCGACCTCCGCCCGGGTGATCAGGCCCCGCGCGCACGCGCCGACGGCCTCGAACGCGTCGGCGATCGTCACCTCCCGGTCCCCGACGCGGCCGGGCAGGATCGAGCCGGCGTAGAGGAAGACGGCGGCGAGGTCGAGCCGGGCGGCGGCCATCAGCATGCCGGGCAGGCTCTTGTCGCAGCCGGCGAGCAGGACGGTGCCGTCGAGGCGCTCGGCCTGCACCACGGTTTCGACGGAGTCGGCGATGATCTCCCGGGACACGAGCGACCAGTGCATGCCGATGTGCCCCATCGAGATGCCGTCGGAGACGGAGATCGTGCCGAACTCCATCGGGAACCCACCCGCCCGGTGCACGCCCTCCTTCGCGGCGATGCCCAGGCGCTGCAGCGACAGGTTGCAGGGGGTGATCTCGTTCCAGCTAGAGGCGATGCCGATCTGGGGCTTGGCGAAGTCCTCGTCGCGCATCCCGACCGCGCGCAGCATGCCACGCGCAGCGGCGCGCTCCAGCCCGTCGGTCACGTCGCGGGAGCGGGGCTTGAGGTCGGGCTCGGTGTCGGTCACCGGCCCAGCTTCGCGCACCGGCCCGGCTTCGCGCACTCGGCCCGGCCCAGCGCATCCGCCACCACGCCGGTGACGGCCGTCCCGCCACGTTCGCCGCAGGTGATGTGGGGGTGATACACCCGTCGTGCCCACACCACTGCCGACGATCAGTCGCGACGACCCGACGAGGCCAGGTCGCGGTCGCGCCGGACGTTCGCCCGCCGGCCCTTGAGCGTGGTGACGCCCTTGAGGCTGCGCAGTACCTCGTCGGCGGTGTGCTCCGGGATCTCCACCAGCGCGTGGCGCTCGTGGATCTGGATCGCACCGATGTCGCGGCCGGTCAGGTTGGACTCGTTGGCGAGCGCACCCACGATGTCCTGTGGCCGGACGCCGCTGGCGCGTCCCGCGTTGACGAACAGCCGCGTGGTGCCGGCCCTCGGGGCCCGGGTACCGGCGGCGGCCCCGCCCCGGCTGCGCGGCTCCCGGTCCCGCACGCCTCCGGAGCGGCCCGCGGTGACGACCGGGATGTCCTCACCGTCGTCGGGCGAGCCGGCGGCCTCCTGCATCAGCCGGACCGCGGCGGCAGCGACGTCCACCGCGCCGAAGTCGGTAGCGAGGTCGACGAGCATGGCCCGAAGCCCGTCGACGTCGGCCGGCTCGCCCTCGGCGGCCGATGCGTCGAGATCGGCGACGAGCTTCTCCCGCAGCGCCTCGGCCGTGCGCAGCAGGCGTGCCGACCGCAGGTCGGCGGCCGTGGGCACCGGAGCCATCACGATCGGCTGCCCGGTGAGCCGCTCGACGTTGCGCAGGGCGTAGACCTTCGACGGCGGCACGAGCGTGATCGCGACGCCTTCCCGACCGGCCCGCCCGACGCGTCCGATGCGGTGCACATAGGCCTCGGACGACTGGGGCACGTCGTGGTTCACGACGTGAGTGAGCAGGTCGATGTCCAGGCCGCGGGCCGCGACGTCGGTGGCGACGAGCAGCTCGGTGCGCCCGCTGCGCAGCCGCTCGACCACGCGGGTGCGGTGCTCCTGGTCCATCCCACCATGCAGCGCCTCGGCCCGCAGGCCGCGGCCGGTGAGCGTCTCGGTGACGGCGTCGACGTCGAGACGGGTGCGGCAGAACACGATGGCCGCCGCCGGCCGCTCGGCCTCCAGCACCCGTCCGAGCGCGGCGGTCGTGTGGCTGCGGGGCACCAGGTAGGCGGTCTGGCGGACCTGCGGGGCCTCGCCCGCGACCACCTCGTCGCGGCGGATCCGGATGGTGATCGGCTCGTGCAGGTACTTCTGGGCCAGCGTCTCGATCCGGCGCGGGATGGTGGCCGAGAACAGCACCACCTGACGCGTGTCCGGGGTGGCGTCGAGGAGGGTCTCGATGTCCTCGACGAAGCCCATGTCGAGCATCTCGTCGGCCTCGTCGAGCACGATCATCTCGAGATCGTCGAGCTTGAGCGCGCCGCGGTTCATGAGGTCGATGGCGCGACCGGGCGTGGCCACGACGACGTCGACGCCCTGGCTCAGCGCCTTGAGCTGCGGGCCGACCGGCGCGCCGCCGTACACGGTGAGGACGCGGGCGCCGAGCTTGGAGCCGTAGCGCGTGATGGCCTCGGACACCTGCAGGGCCAGCTCGCGGGTCGGCGCCAGCACCATGCCGAACGGGGCGTCGCCGCGGGAGCGCTGCGGGCGCAGCTCGGCGAGCCGCTCCAGCATCGGTAGGGCGAACGCGGCGGTCTTGCCCGTGCCGGTGGCGGCCTGGCCGAGCAGGTCGTGACCCTCGACCAGCGGAGTGATCGCCTCCACCTGGATCGGGCTGGGGTGGGTGTAGCCCAGCTCGTCGACGACGGCGAGCAGCTCGGCGCGGAGGGGGAGGTCGGAGAACGTGGGCAGGTCGAGCATGTGCTCGTCAGAAGTCAAGACAGATCTCTCGTCGCAGCGGGCGGGAGCACTGTGGTGCACCCGCGGGCGAGCCCGCAGGCCCGTGTGCACGACTTCTGCCTGGCCATTGCGGTCTCTGGTGACACCAACGCACCACCGATTCCGTATACTCCCAGGTGACGCCGCTCACCGCCTCCCC
Source organism: Pseudonocardia sp. (assembly GCA_043716935.1). GTDB lineage: Bacteria > Actinomycetota > Actinomycetes > Mycobacteriales > Pseudonocardiaceae > Pseudonocardia. The sequence goes on along the minus strand of JAYSXW010000169.1, from coordinate 1,252 downwards.
GACCCCCGTACCTCTCAGGTGAAGCGCGGCAGTACGTCCTTGTGGTGGGCGTCGAAGAACCTCCGTGTCGGTCCCGAAGCGCGGAGATCGCCAGCGTCCTCGACGCGCGCGCTTGGCCCACGAGCGCTCCGTGGACCCGAACCGCGAGGCCAGCACCTACCCGATGCTCGGCACAAGCAACCGATACACGTTCCCAGGCCTCTGACCCCCACACCGCCGATGTGGTGTCGGCACCGTCGCCCGGACGTCCGTGCGGGCACGGCAACGCAGGTGCAGGCGAGCACCGCCGCGCTACCCCTGCGGACCCGCCCGGGCGGAACACCGCCACTCAGCGCTTGTCGTCCTTGGCCAACCCGGCACGGCGCAGGGCGTCGGCCATGGCGCTGTTGCCCAGCGCCCCACCACTCGAGCCACCCTTGCCCGATCCCCCCTTGCCGGATCCGGCGTCCGATCCCCCACGGCCCGATCCCCTCGTGCCGGATCCCGCACCGTCCGATCCCCCGCGGCCCGATCCGCCCGTGCCTGCTCCCCCGCCGCGTTGGCCGGCCCCCGCCCCCCGGTCGCCGCCCGTGTCACCACCTGGCTGATCGCGCCCTCGTCGGACACCGCCCGCCTTGTCGGCCGCACGCCCTTCAGCAGCCCCGTCCCTGGACTCGGCGCCGCCGTCCCGTCCGCCGCCCCCCCGTCCGGCACCGCCCTGCCCGGCACCGCCCTGCCCGGCACCGCCGCGGGCGCCACTCCGCCGCCCGCCCTCGGCGGGAATCTCGTCGTCGAGTCGCAGGGTCAGGGAAATGCGCTTGCGGGCCTCGTCGACCTCCAGCACCTTGACGCGCACGACGTCGCCGGACTTCACGACCTCCCGCGGGTCGGACACGAACTGCTTCGCCATCGCCGAGACGTGCACGAGGCCGTCCTGGTGCACCCCGACGTCGACGAACGCGCCGAAGGCGGCGACGTTGGTGACCTGACCCTCCAGCAGCATCCCCGGCCGCAGGTCGGAGACCTTGTGGACGCCCTCGGCGAAGGTCGCGGTACGGAACGCGGGTCGCGGGTCGCGGCCGGGCTTCTCCAGCTCGACGAGGATGTCGACGACCGTCGGGAGCCCGAACGTGTCGTCGACGAACTGCTGCGGGCGCAGTCCCTTGATCTTCGGGCCGTTCCCGATGAGCGTGGCGATGTCGGTCTTCGCCGCGGCCAGGATGCGACGGACGACGGGGTAGGCCTCGGGGTGCACACCCGAGACGTCGAGCGG
>JAYSXW010000168.1:0-1721 GCA_043716935.1 Pseudonocardia sp. | reverse complement strand
GGTGGACGACGCAACGCCGGTCGGCACGACCGCGCTGCACCATCGTCCCGTCTGGCTGGACCGGGCTCAGGACTGGCTGCGCGACTACCCCCACATGCTCGACCTGGTCACCGGCCACAGCTACGTCTCGGTCGCCAGCCTGCCCTTGACGGCCGGACCGGACTGCCTCGGCGTGGTCGCCATCGGATTCACCGGCGAGACGGAACTCGGCACCGCCGACCGCGCGGCCGCGCTCTCGCTGGCGGAGCTGAGCGGGCAGGCGATGCAGCGGGCCGGTCTGCTGGCCGCCGAGGGCGCGGCGCGACGGGCGGCCGAGGAGTTCGGTGACGTCGTCGCGGCCCTGTCCGGAGCCAGCACCGTCACCGAGGTGGCCCGCGTGATCCTCGATCATACGGCGACGCTGGGCGCCGACGGCGGCGTTGTCGTGCTGCGTAACGGCGAGCATCTCGACGTCCTCGCCTCCCGCGACGACCGGGGCGTTGTCCCGGGCCCGGACCACCCGATCGCGCTCGACGCCGCTCACCCGCTCGCCCACGCGGTGCGCACGGGAGAACCGGTGTGGCGCACCATCCGCTCCGCCACCGCATGGCGCGACCGGGGCTTCGATCCGACCGGAACGGCCGGACCACCCGTGCACGTGGTGGTGCCGATGCTCCTCGCGGGCGTCCCCATCGGGGCCATCGGGCTGCACCACCCCGGCACGGCCCCGGCGATGGGGGCTCGGGAGCGCGCTGCGCTCCTCACCGTCGCCGGGCAGTGCGCCCAGGCTCTGGACCGGGCCCGCCTCCACCAGGTGGAGCACGAGATCGCCGACACGCTGCAACGCAGCCTGCTACCGGGTGAACTCCCCACCCTGGACGGGCTCGATGCCGCTGTTCGCTACCTGCCCGGGACGTCGGACACGCAGGCCGGCGGCGACTGGTACGGCCTGCTCCCCATCGACGACGACCGGGTTGCGCTCGTCGTCGGCGACGTCGTCGGGCACGGGCCCCCGGCTGCGGCGATCATGGGCAAGCTCAGCTCGGCCGTCGCCGCCTATCTGCTGGAGGGTCACTCCCCGGCCGCCGCGCTGGAACGCCTCGACGCCTTCGCCCACCACACCCCGGGCGCGCGCGGCAGCACCTGCGCCTGTCTGACGCTGAACCGCCGGACCGGCGAGCTGTGTTGGGCCCGGGCCGGGCATCCGCCCGTGCTGCTGCTCGACAACGACGGAGCCCGCTTCCTCGGCGATGGCGCCGGCACCGTGCTCGACGTGCCCGGTCGCCCCCCGTACGAGGAGGCCGGCATGGTCATCACACCCGGCACGGCTGTGGTGATCTACACCGACGGGCTGGTCGAGCGCCGCGGCGAGCTCGTGGACGACGGTCTCGCCCGCCTGGTCGACGTCGCCACGCCCGTGCGGCACCTGCCCACCGAGGAGGTGGCCGCCGCCCTCGTCGCCGGCGCCCTCACCGACGGCCCACCCGCCGACGACGTCGCCCTCGTCGTGGTGCGTCTGCTGCCCCGGCCGCTGGTCGCACGGCTGCCGGCGACGGCCGGGTCGGTGCGGCTGCTACGGCACGGTGTCGCGGCGTGGGCCCAGCCGGCGCGGCTGCCGGATCTCATGGTCGAGGACCTGCAGCTGGCGCTCGGCGAGGCCGCGGCCAACGCGGCCGAGCATGCGCGCCCAGCTCATGCCGGTCCTCGACGCCGGCGATGACCTCGTCGTGGACCTCACCCGC
>JAYSXW010000167.1:0-5060 GCA_043716935.1 Pseudonocardia sp. | reverse complement strand
CAGTAGTTTCGCCCGCATCGCGACCACCGGGAAATCTGAAGATGTCGCTGCACGCATTGGTGCCGCCACGCACGGGTACCGGTGCCACGCACCAGCGGCAGCGCCGCGCTCCCGGTTGAGGGGCGCGTGCCGTCGACAATGGTGCGCGTCGCCGGAACGGGTGCGTGGTCGGCCCTGCCCTGCCCTGCCCTGCCCTGCCCAGTACAGGAGCGGCCTGGCCGCCGCGACGGGTCACACGGCGATGACCGTCGGGACGATCATGGGACGGCGGCGGTAGGTCTCCCCCACCCACTTGCCGACGACCCGGCGCACCTGCTGGGCGATGCGATGGGTGTCGGTGATGCCCTCGTGCTCGGTGCGGGAGAGCTCCGCCTCCACCAGCGGCAGCACGGCCTCGAGCGCCTTGGGGTCCTCGGAGAAGCCGCGGCCCGACAGCGTCGGTGCGGACACCGCGCGTCCGGTGGTGGCGTCGATGGCGACGGTGATGGAGATGAAGCCGCCCTCGCCGAGCACGATCCGGTCGGCCAGGGTGGGCTGCTCGATGTCACCGGTGGCCACGCCGTCGACGTACGCGCGACCGACCGGAACCCGTCCGGTGATCATGGCCTTGCCGTCGACGAGGTCGACGGTGACGCCGTTCTCGGTGAGCACCACCGCGTCGTGGGCAACGCCGGTCTGCTCCGCGAGCGCGGCGTTGGCGCGCAGGTGGCGCCATTCGCCGTGCACCGGCATGACGTTGCTGGGCCGCACGGCGTTGTAGAGGAACAGCAGCTCACCGGCGAAGGCGTGCCCGGAGACGTGGACGTTGGCGTTGCGGTTGTCGATCACCTGGATCCCGGCCCGCCGCAGCAGGTTGACCACGCCGAACACGGCGTGCTCGTTACCCGGGATCAGCGAGCTGGACAGGATCACGGTGTCGCTCGACCGCATCTGGAACGTCCGGTGGTCCCCGCGGGCGATGCGCGACAGCGCCGCCATCGGCTCCCCCTGCGACCCGGTGCACACCACGAGCAGCCGCTCGTCGGGCACCTCCTCGACGTCGTCGATACCCACCATCACCCCGTCGGGCACGGTCAGCAGCCCCAGGTCGGTGGCGATCTCCATGTTGCGCAGCATGGAACGCCCCAGCAGGCAGACCCGCCGGCCGTGGATCACCGCACCGTCGACGATCTGCTGCACGCGGTGCACGTTGCTCGCGAAGCAGGCCACGAACGCCCGCGCGGGCGCCTTGCCGATCGCCGCGGCCAGGTTCGGGCCGAGCGACGCCTCCGACGGCGACACGCCCGGCACGTCGGCGTTCGTGGAGTCGCACAGGAACAGGTCGACCCCCTCGTCGCCCAGCCGGGAGAAGCCGGGCAGGTCGGTCAGGCGCCCGTCGAGCGGGAGCTGGTCGAGCTTGATGTCGCCGGTGTGCAGGACGACCCCGGCCGGCGTGCGGATCGCCACCGCGAGGCACTGCGGGATGGAGTGGGCCACCGAGAAGTACTCGCACTCGAACGCGCCGTGCCGCAGCCGGTCACCCTCGTTGACCACCAGCAGGTGCGGGGTGAGCCGGTGCTCCTTGCACTTGGCCTCGACCAGCGCGAGCGTGAACGGCGAGCCGACGACCAGCAGGTCGGGCCGCTGGCGCAGCAGGAACGGCACCGCGCCGATGTGGTCCTCGTGGCCGTGGGTGAGCACGAGGGCGTCGATGTCGCCGAGCCGGTCGAGGATCGGTCGGAAATCGGGCAGGATCAGGTCGACCCCGGGCGCGTCGGCGTCCGGGAACAGCACCCCCGCGTCGACGACGAGCAGCCGGCCCTCGTATTCGAAGACGGTCATGTTGCGGCCGATCTCGCTGATCCCGCCCAGCGCCACCACCCGCAGCGCGCCCGCGGCGAGCGGGCCGGGGGGGGACGTGGGCAGGCCCGGGAGGATCGGCTCCTCGACGACGGGCTGCGGGCGGGACTGGTCGCGGCGGGCCGGGCGCGAACGGCGGTCGCCGCGGTTTCGGTCGGGACGGGTGGGCGGACGACTCACAGAGGTTCCTCGCAGTGCAGGGTGTACGGCGCCGGGACGGCGCGGTGCGGACGGGGGCGCGCCGTGGAGGCGCAGAACTGATCGGGGGCCGCGGCCGGGTCCGCGGTTGCGGCGCTGGACCGGGCGGGCCGAGGGGCTGTCGCGGCACTGCAGGCGTCGGCGACGGGCGGTCGTGGCCGGCGCGGCCACACGGACGGGGACATCACCGGTAGGCGACCTCGGCCGGTGCGGCCGGCAGCTGCTCGTGGACGACGGGCGGCACGCCGAGCGCCACGCCCGCCGCGGTCAGCTCGGCCGCAATGGCGCAGACCTCGTCGTCGGTGGCCGGTGGCAGCGGCAGCCGTGGGTCGCCGACGTCGAGCCCCCGCAGGCGCAGGGCCGCCTTGGCGAACATCACACCGCCGACCCGGCCCATGGCGCGCACGACGGGAAGCATCGAGGCGTTGATCTCCCGGGCGCCCACCACGTCACCGGCCTCGAAGGCGTCGATCATTGCGCGGTTCCGGTCGGCCACGACGTGGCCCGTCACGCTCACCATGCCGACGGCGCCGACCGCCAGCCAGGGCAGGTTCATCGCGTCGTCGCCGCAGTAGTAGGCGAGTCCGGTCTCGGCCAGCACCCGGGTGCCGACGCGCAGGTCCAGCCGGGCGTCCTTCACCGCGACGATCCGCGGGTGCCGCGCCAGGCGTCGGAACGTGTCGACCTCGATGCCGATCACGCTGCGCGGCGGGATGTCGTAGAGCATCACCGGCAGGCCGGAGGCGTCGGCGACGGCGGTGAAGTGGAGCACGAGGCCCGACTGCGGCGGCCGCGAGTAGTACGGCGTGACGACCAGCACGCCATGCGCGCCCGCCTCCTCGGCCGCACGGGCCGAGCGGACGCTGTGGGCCGTGTCGTACGTGCCGACACCCGCCACCACCGTCGCACGGTCGCCCACGGCGCCGACGACGGCCCGCACGATCTCGACCTTCTCCGCGTCGGAGGTGGTGGGGCCCTCGCCGGTGGTGCCGTTGACCACGAGGCCGTCGTTGCCCAACTCCACCAGGTGCGTGGCCAGCTCCTCGACCCGCGCCAGATCCAGCCGGCCCTGGGCGTCGAACGGCGTGACCATGGCGGTGAGCACGCGCCCGAACGGGCGTCCGGGGCTCGCGACGGCGGAACTCATGGGGTCGACGGTACCGCCCGCCCCTGACAACCCCGCTGCCGACAGCCTTCCCCGAAGGGTGCTGACCAACTCGGGCCGTAGCGTCGCGCGGTAGGCCAAGGTTGTTCAGCGCGCCGCTAGATGCCGCGGGAGGCCGTCGCCAGCTTGGTGACGTCCCCGGGAGCGCCCTCCAGCGAGACCCGGGCCGCGTCGCGGCCGAAGGCGTGCAGCACCAGCTCGCCCGGCTCACCCACGATCGTGACCACGCCGGCACCGGCCTTGACCACCTGCTGCTCACCGGTGGGCCGGCGCACCACCACCCCGACGGGGCTGCGGCGGTAGAGCAACCGCCCCGTGCGGCCCAACACCGCCCACAGCTGCCCGTCGCGGACCGGATCGGCCGGGCGCGGCTCCCAGCCCGGCACTCCGCGGCGGACGTCCTCGTGATGGACGAAGTACTCGGCACCGTTGCCCAGCGCGTCGACCTTCGGGATCCGGAACGGCGACCACGGCGGTGCCCCGGCCCGCAGGGTGGCGATCATGGTGGGCCACGGGGCGTCGGCTGCGGCGCCCATCGCCCGCTCGGTGACCGACGCGAGGAACGGCACGAACACCCCGCCCGCCGCCCACGGCTGCCGCTCGCGAACGAGCAGGTGGGCCAGCAGCTGCCGGGTGGTCCAGCCCTCGCAGAGGGTGGGCCGGTCCGGCCCGGCCGCCTCGAACTCGTCGCAGATGGCCGCTCGCTCGTCGGTCGCCAGGCTCATGCCGTCCAACCTATCCGGCTATACGCCGCAGGGGCCGACCGTGGCGGTCACGCCCCGGTGGTCGGAGCCGGGCAGCGGGATCTGCCCGGACGCGTCGCCGCACCAGCCGGTGGACACCAGCAGGTGGTCGATGCGCAGGAGCAGGGCCGTCCACTGGCCGGTCGAGGTGAACGTCGTCGGGTCGGCCCGGGCGGCGTCGACGAGGCCGGAGGCGATCAGAAGCCGGTAGTCCCGGCCGCGGTCGGGCGAGTTGAGGTCGCCGGTGACCACGACGGGCAGCGTCTCGGCCCGGGCTTTCGCCTCGATCCCGAGGACGAACCGGTGGTGCTCGCCCACTGTCGCCTGGTATCCGCCGCGCGTGGTGAACCACGGCCGCGGCACGTGCAGGGCGTAGAGGACGAACGGGCCGGCCGGGCCGTCGACCTGCAGCCGCAGGCCCGGGAGGTCGGGTCCGGGCCGGTCGAGCACACGCAGCGGCAGCCGGCTGTAGACCGCGACGTTCGGGGCGCCGGTGAGCGCCAGCTCCCGGTAGGGGTACGCGGCGGCGAGCGGCGGGTCGAGCGCGGGGGTCATCTCGGCCACCACCACGACGTCGGCCGAGACGCCGAGCAGCGATGCCGCCGGGTCGGGCGAGTCCCGGACGTTGGCCTCGGCGATCCGGACCGACCGCCCGGGCGCGACGGGCCCCGCGTCGGCCGGCGTCCACGGACCGACGACGGCCGCCGATCCGAACGCGAGCACCGACACCGCCAACAGCAACGAACGCCGGTCCCGGCGGGCGAGCAGACCGAGCGTGACCAGCCCGACGAGCACCGGCAGCAGGATCGCGACGACGTCACCGGGCGGTCCCAGCACGTCGCGCAGCCCGAACCAGGTCCAGGGCAGGGCGGCGAGCACGAGGACCGTCACCGGTCGGCACACCGGAGGCCGGCGCAGCACCGCTATCCCTCGGTGACGAACGGGCTCGACGCGATCTCGGTGCCGTCGTCGAGCGTCCCGATCTCGAAGTCGGCGAACACGTTGGTCACCTCGCACTGCAGCTGCCGCAAGCACTCGATCGCCAGCGCGCGGATCTCGACGTCGGCGTGCTCGGTGGCGCGCACCGCGATGAAGTGGCGCCAGGCGCGGTAGTT
>JAYSXW010000166.1:0-15428 GCA_043716935.1 Pseudonocardia sp. | reverse complement strand
CTGGCGGATCCCGACCTGATCCTGATCGGCCAGACGCTCACCCTCTGACGGCGGGTCGGCAACCCGCTGAGCCACCCGCGGCTGCGCACCACGGCCGGCACCGTGCCGCAGCGACCGCTGATACACCTCGAGCCCGCGGCGCCGCACGCGGTCGCGACGACCGTCGTCGCGCCGCGGCGATTTCTTTCCGCCGACCGACGAGCAGGGACAGCTCAGCGAGGTTCACGGAACCGGGCGAGCTGGTCGGGAGTGTCGACGTCGTCGGGCACGGCGACGTCTCCGCACTCGACCAGCTCCACTGCTGGGTGCCCGCGCAGGTAGGCCCGGGCTCCGGCGTCGCCGACCGCGGCGGCGCGGACCCCGGCCCAGTGTTCGCGTCCGATGAGCACCGGCTGGCCGGGCAGGCCGTCGTAGGCGGCCCGCACCAGGGCCGCCGGGCTGCTGCGGTCCACGAGGCGGGCGATGGCAGCCGCCGTGACACCCGGCATGTCCACCAGGTGCACCACGGCGGCGTCCGGTCCGTTCAGGGCCGCCAACCCGCAGCGCAGCGACGCGCCCATGCCTTCCTCCCAGTCGACGGCTGCCACTGCGCGGACGCCGGGAGGCAGTACCGCACGCACCCCCGACGCCGCCGCCCCGATCACTACGACGAGCGGCGCGCAACCGCCCTGGGCGAGTGTCCGCAGAGCGCGCCGCACAAATGGCTCGCCGTCGAACTCGACGAGTGCTTTCGGACCCCCCATCCGGTGCCCGGCGCCACCGGCGAGCAGCAGCCCGACGGGCGGGCTTACTTGTTTATCTCGGTGACGGGGTGCACGTAGGGCACCTCGGCGAGCGGGAACTCGATGTCGCCGAACGGGGACAAGGATCCCTGCACGGGGCTCGCGAGCTCGCTGACGGGGTGCTCACCGTCGGGCAGCTCGGGCCAGGACGGGTCGATGCGGTGTTGAACGGACTTGGCCACGGAGTCCTCCTCATGGGACGGCGCTTCACCGACAGTATTCCGTACGGGACGCCGCGGCGTCCCCCCGGCGCCGACGACTACCGTGGTGGGGATGTCCACACCGCTGGTCGACTGGTTGCGCGCCCAGGACGACGAGACGCTCGCCATGGTGCTGCGGCTGCGTCCCGACCTGGGGGTGCCGCCGCCCGCGGACGTGACCGTGTTCGCCACCCGGGCCGGGATCCGGGCGTCGGTGCACCGCGCCTGCGACGACCTGGACACGGTCGGGCTGGCGGTGTGCGAGGCGCTCGTGGTCGCCGACGCCGACAGCGCACCGGTGCCGCTCGCCGAGCTGCGCCATCTCCTGGGCCCCGACGTACCCGTCGAGGCCGTCCAACGCGCCCTGGGGGTGCTGCGCGAGCGGGCGCTGGTCTGGGGACTCGACACTGAATTGTCACTGGTGCCGGCCGTGCGGGAGGTCGTGCCGCGCCACCCCGGCGGCCTCGGCCGGGCGGCCACCGGCCCGGCCGGGTCGTCGGCGTTGCCGGAGTTGCTCGCCGCGGTCGATCCCGACGAGCGCCGCGTGCTCGACGCGCTCGCCGCGGGACCGCCGATCGGGCGCAGCCGGGCAGGTGCCGATCCGGCCACCCCGGTCGGGCGGCTGGTGGGGCGCGGACTGCTGCTACGCGTCGACGCCGACACCGTCGAGCTGCCCCGGCAGGTCGGGCTGGCCCTGCGGGGTGCCCGCCCACTGGGCCGGCTCGTCGCGAGCCCACCCGACGTCGACGCGCGGGCGCGCGGCGTCGACACCGTCGACCGCACCGCCGGCGGGGCCGCGCTGGAGCTACTGCGGCGGGTCGAGCTGCTGATCGCGTTCTGGTCCCGCACGCCACCGCCGGTGCTGAAGTCCGGCGGTCTGGGTGTGCGGGAGCTGCGGCGGGCCGCCCGGGAGATGGACACCGACGAGGCGACGGGCGCGCTGCTCGTCGAGCTGGCGTCAGCGGCCGACCTGGTCGGCGAGACCGACAGCGTCGGGCCGGAGTGGGTGCCCACCACCGCGGCCGACGTGTGGTCCGTGGGCGGGCCGGAGCTGCGTTGGTCGTTGCTCGCTCGTTCCTGGCTGGACATGGGCCGGCTCCCCGGCCTGGTGGGCCGCAAGGACGACGCCGGACGGACCGTCTCCGCACTGTCGGACGCCGTGCGCCGCCCGCTCGCCCCGCGCGACCGGCGGCGCGTGCTCGCCGGGCTCGCCGAGCTGGCGCCCGGCCACGCCCCGGTCTCCGCGGTGGCGCTGGCCGACCTGCTGGCCTGGCGCGCGCCCCGCCGGGGCGGGCGGCTGCGCGACGAGGTGGCGGGCTGGGTCCTCGCGGAGGCCACGGTGCTGGGCGTCGTCGCGCTCGACTCCCTCTCCACCCCCGGGCGCGCCGTCCTCGACGACCCGCCCGCGGTCGTCGCTGCCCTGCGCCGGACCCTGCCCGAGCCCGTCGACACAGTCTTTCTGCAGGCCGATCTGACCGCCGTCGCGCCCGGCCCGCTGGCCACGGACCTGGCCCGCGAGCTGGACCTGATGGCCGACGTCGAGTCGGGCGGGGGTGCGACGGTCTACCGGTTCACCGAGGCCACCGTCCGGCGCGCGCTCGACTCCGGCCGCAGCGCAGCCGACCTGCACGACCTCCTCAAGGCCCGCTCGGCCACCCCCGTTCCGCAGGGACTGACCTACCTCGTCGACGACGTCGCACGCCGGCACGGCCGGTTGCGCAGCGGTGCCGCGGCGTCGTTCCTGCGCTCGGACGACGAGGTGCTGATCGCCGAGGTGATGACCCACCCGGCGAGTGGTCACCTGGAGCTGCGTCGCATCGCGCCGACGGTGGTGGTGAGCCCGCTGCCGCTGGCCGAGGTGCTCGACGGCCTGCGCGCGGCGGGCTTCAGCCCGGCCGCGGAGGACACCGGAGGCGCGGTGCTGGACCTGTCGGACCGCGGCCGGCGCACCACTCCCCGTCGACGCACCCCCGCCCGGACCGGCCCCCCGCCCGAGCCGGGAGCCGAACAGCTCGCCGCTCTGGTGTCACGGATGCGGGCCGGAGACGCCCTCACCGCCGTCCGGCGCGGCACCGTCGCCCCCGCCAACGGCGCCACGCTCGACCTGCTCCGGTCGGCCGCGCAGGAGCGCCGCAGCGTCTGGATCGGGTTCGTCGACGGTCACGGCGTGGCCGGCGAGCGAGTGCTGGAACCGTTGATCGTCGGCGGTGGCGTGGTGGAGGGCCGCGACACCCGCGACGGCGAGCTGCACCGCGTGCCCCTGCATCGCATCACGAGCATCGCGGTGGTCGACGAGGACGGTTAGTGCGCCCCCGCCGTCATCAGGTGGCGCATGGCGTGCTCCACCAGCGCGATCAACGCCCGCTTGGTCGACTCCCGGTCGCGCGCGTCGCAGCTGACTATCGGGACGGTCAGGTCGATCGACATCGCCTCCCGGACGTCCTCGACGCGGTGGGCGAGCACTCCGTCGAAGCAGTTGAGGCCGACGACGTAGGGCAGCCCCCGGTCCTCGAAGAAGTCGATCGCGGCGAACGAGTCCGCGAGCCTGCGGGTGTCGACGAGCACGACCGCTCCGATGGCGCCGCGCACCAGGTCGTCCCACATGAACCAGAAACGGTGCTGGCCGGGCGTGCCGAACAGGTAGAGGATCAGCTCGGAGTCGAGCGAGACGCGACCGAAGTCCATGGCGACCGTGGTGGTGGTCTTGTTGGGGGTGGCCGAGAGGTCGTCCGTGGCCCGGCTGGCCTCGGTCATCACGGCCTCGGTGGTCAGCGGGACGATCTCCGAGACCGACCCGACGAACGTGGTCTTGCCGACGCCGAAGCCGCCGGCCACCACGATCTTCGCCGAGATCGTCGCCGCGGTGGCGACCGATCGCGCACTAGAGCCGACGGAGTCCACTCAAGACCCTTTCCATCAGGACGAGGTCCGGCACGTTGCCGGCATTGCTGTTTGTCTGGTGCACGGTCACGACGCCGAGCTCGGCCATGTCGCCGAGCAGCACCCGGGCGACGCCCAGGGGGAGCGACAGCAGCGCGGCGACCTCGGCCACCGACCGCGTCTGCTCGCACAGCTCGGCAACGGCACGGTGCTCGACCTGCAACAGGCCCATCTGGTCGCGGCCCCGCTGGCTGGTGGAGACGAGTGTTTCGATGGCCAGGTAGAGACCCGACTTGGTCCGTCCGCGGGTCCACGCATAGGGCCGGACGGCGGAGGCACCGGCACTCTGGCCCGGCTGCTCGGCCTCGATCACCCGCCCGTGGACCGGGCCGGCGGGCGGGCCCGGCGGGAGCGGGCCGGGGGGATGCTCGACGGCCGGCTCCCCGTCTCGCTGCTCGGTGTCCTCGCGACGTCGTCCCCACCGGCGACGACGGGGCGAGCGGCCCGCGTCGAAGCTGAAGCCGTTCATGATGTCGGCGAAGGTCGGCTCCGAGGTCTGCCAGCGCTCGTCGTCGGGACTGCGGTTCATCGGACATCACCTACCTTCTTCAACCGATCGACGGACGGACGGACGCGTGGGGTCAGAGGACGAGCGACCCCTGCAGCTCGGCGCGCAGCTCGGGCGTGAGCAGCTGGCCGACGCGATCGACCAGCAGGGTCATCTCGTATCCGATCAGGCCGATGTCACAGCTGGGTGACGCCAGCACCGACAAGCACGAACCGTCACTGATCGACATCAGCAGGACGATGCCGCGGTCCATCTCCACGACCGTCTGCACCACCCCGCCGGCGTCGAAGCACCGCGCCGCGCCCTGGGTGAGACTGATCAGCCCAGACGCCACGGCCGCGAGCTGGTCGGCTCGGTCGCGGGGCAGCCGGTCGGAGCTCGTGAGCAACAGACCGTCGGCCGAGACCACGATCGCGTGCGCAACTCCGGGAACCCGCTCGGCGAAGTTCGTGACCAACCAACCGAAACGGCTCGGCTGGCTCTGGGGGGCCGTCATGAGATCTCCTCGTCGTGGTGATCACCCGTAGGTGGCTCCGTGCCGTAGTCGGCCGCTGCATCGCCGAGAGCGCGGCTCTCGCGACCCTGACGCACGCCCTGCTGGTAACTCGCCAGGCGCCCGCGGATGTTCTCCGCGCTGCGCACCGGTGACACCGGAGCGGCCAACACCGCAGATCCTGCACTGCCCGGTATCAGTCGCGCCCGCGGGCGCCGCTTGGGCAGCCCCGCCGACGTCAGCTCGTCGCTCGCGTCGGCAGCGATCGTATCGTTCGCGACCCGCCACCCCTCGTCGGCGACGCTGACGAAATCAGCGTCCCGGGCCGGCTCCCGCACGGTCTCCGGTGGTGCGGCAAACGGCACCGGTGACGGCGGCCGTGCCGCCGGCGGGGTCGGCCGTGGCGGGAGAGGACGCGACGGCAGGAGAGTCGGTGGGAGTTGACTCTGCGGGACAGGACTCTGCGGGCGAGGGCGCTGCGGGAGGGGGTTCTGCGGGAGCGGGTTCTGCGGGAGCGGGCGCTGCGGGAGCGGGCGCTGCGGGAGCGGGCGCTGCGCTTCCGGACGGGGTGCGACCGGTCGCTGAGGGTGCTGGGCCGGCGCTGGCGGGAACGGCGCCGGTGAGGAGGAAGCCTGGTGGCCGGAGCCTTGCGGCATCGGACCGGGTACGGGGCCGCTCATCGGCTCCGGGTCCTCGTACTCGACGGGAAGCGGCCGGTTGGAGCGGAACCATGCCGACGCGATCTCCTCGAAGATCGGTGTGGTCTCGCCACGGTCGAACTCGCTGCCCTCGCCTCGAGGGTCGGCCAGGGGCGGCCGTTCCTCGGGCTGTTGGATCACCGGCATGCTCGGCGCGAACAACTCGTCGGAAACCGGGCCGTCGGTGGGCCGGCCGACGGCGGTCCCGAACGGGACGGGCCGGGTCGGGGGCGCGAACCCCCCTGAACCGAGGTGATGGTGTGGCGCCGGCGAGGACTGGCCGAACCGCTGGGACCCCGGAAGCTCCTGATCGAGACGATCCTGCATCGTCGCGCGGTCCTGGTCGGCCCGGTCCGGGCGGTCGATGCTGTCGGTATCCGTGCGTCCCGGATCGTCGCGGTCCCGGCCGTCGTCGACATCCGGGTGATCGTCATCGGCCCGCTCCCGGCCGTCACGATCATCGTCATCGCGCAGCGAACGGTCCAGATCGTCGCGATCGTGGACGGGACCGTCGCCATCAGCGACCGAGTGGCCCAGATCCAGGTGGTCCGGATCCGAGTGGTCCGGATCCGTCCGCTCGAGCACGACCCGACCCGACCCGAGCCGCTCGTCCGGGTCGACGTCATCGTCCCCCAGCGCGAGGTTCTCGCCGGGGTCCCCCTGCGCGAGGTCGGGCTGGATGTCGACGCGGGGGCCCACCACGACCATCGGTGTGGTGGGCGGTGCTGCAGGCATCTTTGCCTGCGGTCGGAACTCGTCGTGCGCGACCGACTCGCCGACGGGCCGCCGCTCGGTGGTGCGCAGTTTGTCGGAGACTGAGGCACGCACGTCGCCGAGGTCGGCGTCGCGGTCGGCGTCGGCCCGTGTCGGCCCCGGACGATCCACCACCGGCGCGGAGTCGTCCGATGCGGTTTCGGGCGCGGAGCCGAGGGCGTGTGATCCGGTCGCACGTGCGCCGGCCCGGTTCGCGTCGGCTCCGTTGGCGCCGAACGGGGAGGCTCGGCCCGGGCCGACATCGCGAGATTCGGCACCGTTGGACGTCGGTCGGCCGGTCGGCCTGGGCAGGTCGGGGAGCTCCGGCCGAACGCTGGACAGGTGGCCGCGAGGCAGTGGGCTGCGTTCACCGGACGGCGCGTGCGGCGTGCCTTTGCGAGGCGGCTCCCTGGTGGGTCGGGGCTCGTCGTCATGTAGCCGGCGCTGCTCGGCGGCCCGGGCGGCGGCCTCCTGGTCGGCGGCGGCCTGGGCCGCGAGATCGGTTGCGTCCCGATCGGTTGCGTCCCGATCGGCTGGCGGGGCAGCGTTGTCCGCTCCGGGCCGGGGGCCGGGGGCGGGCGGCCTCAGGCCATCGGGACCGATGGAGGACCCGGGCCGTCGGGTGGGCAGGCCGTGGCCGGAGCCGTTGATGCCCGGGCCGGGCGGAGTGTCGAACAGCGTCCCGTCGGGAGCGTCGAACACCCCGGTCGGGTTGGCAGCGGTGCCGTCGGTGCCCGCGACGAGGGCCGAGAGCGGGCGGCGGCCGTCGGTGGCGCGCTGGGCCGGCACGGCGGGGGCAGGCCGGCCCTGCGCGGGCACCGACGCCGGGTCGCGCCACGGGCGGGCGGGCGCCGAGGTGGGAACCAGGTAGGCGGGCACCGCGACCGACGCCGTCAACCCGGAGGCGGTGCCGGCCCCCACGGAGGTGCTCAGGCGCACGCCGATGCCGTGCCGGGCACCGAGGCGGCCCACCACGAACAGCCCCATCCTCCGCGACACGGAGACGTCGACCGTCGACGGCCCCCCGAGCCGCTGGTTGGCATCGCTCAGCTCGTCGTCGATCATCCCGACCCCGCGGTCGGCGATCTCGACCACGATCGAGCCGTCGCTCGTGCGGGTGGTGCTCATGACGACCTGGGAGTCGGGCGGCGAGAAGTTGGTGGCGTTGTCGAGCAGCTCGGCCAGCAGGTGCACGAGGTCGGACGCCGCTCGCCCGAGGATCGCGGCGGTGGGCGGCGCCTGCACGACGATGCGCTGGTACTGCTCGATCTCCGACACCGCGGCGCGCAGGACGTCGACCATCGGAACCGGGGCGACGTTGCGCTTGGCCAGGTCGGTGCCCGCGAGGACCAGGAGGTTCTCGCTGTTGCGCCGCATGCGGGTGGCGAGATGGTCGAGCTGGAAGAGGTTGGACAGCTGGTCGGCGTCCTGCTCGTTGCTCTCCAACTGCTCGATGAGCTGCAGCTGGCGCTCGACCAGGGTCTGGCTGCGCCGCGAGAGGTTGACGAACATCGCGCTGACATTGGACTGCAGGGCGGCCTGGTCGGCGGCGAGGCGGACAGCCTGGCCGTGCACCGCGTCGAACGCGCGTGCCACCTGGCCGACCTCGTCCCGGGTGGTGATCGGCACCGGGTCGACGGTGACGTCCGGGGTCTCACCGGACCGCATGCTCTCGACGGCCCGGGGCAGCCGGCGCTCAGCGACGTCGAGAGCCGAGGTGCGCAGCACGCGTAGCGATCGGATCAGCGAGCGCGCCACGAGGATCGCGATCATGATCCCGACGAACAGGCCGAGCATGAGGATCACGGAGTTGATGCCGGCCAGGTTCCTCGCCCGGTCCTCGGCCGCGGTGCTGGACGCCACCAGGTCGTCGCGGAGCAGGCTCGCGGTGCGGTCGACGGCGGCGCGCGAGTCGTCGTAGGCGGCGTCCCAGTCAGCCGCAGCGGTGGTGATCGGCTGCCCGGGCGGAGTGGAGAGCACCGCGTTGACCAGCTGCTGGCGGCGTCCGGTGGCCGGGTCGTCGAGGAAGGAGCCGAACCGGGCGAGCTGCTCGGGGGTGAGCGCCACCTGGTAGTTGCGGTACTGCCCGAAGATCTGGACGTTGGTCGCGTTGACCTCGTTGGCGTCGTTGGGCTGCAGCTGCGTGGCTCGGATCGCATTGTCGAGCAGCGTGTGCTGGAGCGCGAGCTGCGCTGTGACGGCCTGGACGGCCGAGAGTGCGTCGGAAGAACCCGCGATGCCCGGGGTGCGCAGCTGCCGCAGCAGCGCGCGGTCGAGCACGTCGAGGCTCTCGACGGCCTGGGTGTAGCGGTTGCGGATCTGTATCAGCGCCACCTGCGGCTTGTCGGTGACGTCGCTGCGCAGTGCCGGGAGCTGGTCGAGCCCCGCCTGGGTGGCGTCGACCGCGACCGAGGCGCTCGGGTCGAGCTCGGTGGCCGACCGCAGGGCCGTGAGCATCTGGGCGACCTCGGTGTCGGTCTGGGTGAAGCCGACGTCGAGAACGCCGCGGTCGCCGAGCCGGTTGCCGCCCACGAAGAGCGTGGCCTCGTCGCGTTCCCGGCGAACCGCGTCGGCGGCGCCGGCCACCTGGTCGCGGACCTCGAGCAGCCGTGTACTGCGGCCCAGCTCCCCTGCCGCGTCCGCCTGGTCGGCGATGCGCAGAACGCCCAGGCCGAGCGCGAGCAGTGCCGGGACGAGCCCGACTACCACCAGCTTCCACGCTAGGGCCCAGTTCCGCGGGTTCAGCCGTTCGGACCAGGTGGGCGCGGTCTCGGTGCTGGTCACGTCAACATCCCCCTGAGGCAGGCCGACGGGATGGGGAGTGCCGGCGATGATCCGCCGAACTCTGGCACGGTCAGGCGGCCGTTCGCGAGTGCGGACCGGACGAACTGCGGCCCATGGGCGGTGGATGGCCGGGAACGGGGTGAAGGCATCGGGTCGATCCGTCGCGCTCTCTCGTCCGAGGGACGGTCCGGTGGGTGGCCGGGCCGGGTCTTGCGCTCCACGCCCCGACACGCCCCCTCGAGGAAGGGGTGTGGCCGGCGCGACCCGGTATGATCGCGAAGGCTCACGTGCGTTCTCAGGAGGAGCGGCTACATCATAGCCGTCTTCCGGCGATATCTGTCCCACGCAGGTCCGGGCGTTGAGCCGTACGTGTCACATATCGGTCGATCCGGGCACCACCGCAGCACCACGACACAGCACCACGACACAGCACCACGAGGAGCGCCACGCATGACCGACGGGCCGCTGATCGTCCAGTCCGACAAGACGCTGCTGCTCGAGGTCGATCACCCCGCCGCCACCGAGGCCCGCGTCGCGATCGCGCCATTCGCCGAGCTCGAGCGCGCCCCCGAGCACGTCCACACCTACCGCGTCACGCCGCTCGCCCTGTGGAACGCCCGCGCGGCAGGTCACGACGCCGAGCAGGTGGTGGACGCGCTGGTCCGATTCTCCCGCTATGCCGTGCCGCAGCCTTTGCTCGTCGACGTGGTCGACACGATGGGCCGCTACGGCCGCCTGCAGCTGGTGCAGTCACCGGTTCACGGGCTCGTGCTCGTCGCGCTGGACCGCGCAGTGCTCGAGGAGGTGTTGCGGCAGAAGAAGATCGCGCCGCTGCTCGGGGCGCGGATCGACCAGGACACGGTGCTCGTGCACCCGTCGGAGCGCGGGCACCTCAAGCAGGCCCTGCTCAAGATCGGCTGGCCGGCTGAGGACCTCGCCGGGTACGTCGACGGCGAGGCGCACCCCATCGAGCTCGCCGAGGACGGATGGACGCTGCGCGACTACCAGCGACAGGCCGTCCAGGGTTTCTGGGCCGGCGGCTCCGGTGTCGTGGTGCTGCCCTGCGGTTCGGGCAAGACGCTGGTCGGTGCGGCGGCGATGGCCGAGGCCAAGGCCACCACGCTCATCCTCGTCACCACCACCGTCGCCGGGCGGCAGTGGAAGCGCGAACTGGTGGCGCGCACGTCGCTGACCGAGGACGAGATCGGCGAGTACTCCGGCGAGCGCAAGGAGATCCGGCCGGTCACGATCGCGACCTACCAGGTGATCACCCGCAAGACCCGCGGCGAGTACAGGCACCTCGACCTCTTCGACTCCCGCGACTGGGGACTCGTGATCTACGACGAGGTTCACCTGCTGCCCGCGCCGGTGTTCCGGATGACGGCGGACCTGCAGTCGCGTCGCCGCCTGGGACTCACCGCCACCCTCGTGCGCGAGGACGGCCGCGAGGGCGACGTCTTTTCCCTCATCGGCCCCAAGCGCTACGACGCACCGTGGCGCGATATCGAGGCGCAGGGCTGGATCGCGCCCGCCGACTGCGTCGAGGTCCGGGTCACGATGACCGACGCCGAACGCATGAGCTACGCCGTCGCGGAGGCCGAGGAGCGCTACCGGATGGCCTCCACCGCCCACACGAAGATCAACGTGGTGAAGGCCGTGCTCCGCCGGCATCCCGGCGAGCCCACATTGGTTATCGGCGCCTATCTCGACCAGCTCGACGAGCTGGGCGAGGCGCTCGACGCCCCCGTCATCCAGGGGTCGACGAAGAACAGGGAGCGCGAGGAGCTGTTCGACCGGTTCCGGCGCGGGGAGATCCCGGTCCTCGTTGTCAGCAAGGTCGCGAACTTCTCCATCGACCTGCCCGAGGCCAGTGTCGCGATCCAGGTGTCGGGCACGTTCGGTTCCCGCCAGGAGGAGGCTCAGCGCCTCGGCCGCCTCCTGCGTCCCAAGGCCGACGGACGGCAGGCCCACTTCTACTCCGTCGTCTCTCGCGACACGCTCGACACCGACTACGCAGCGCACCGGCAGCGCTTCCTCGCCGAACAAGGTTACGCCTACCGGATCGTCGACGCCGACGATCTGCTCGGTCCGGCGGTACCGGACGCCGGCTGACAGCGGCCGATCGGGTGCACCGCCGATCCGTACGGGTGGCCGCGGATGCAGACGGTCGAGCGGCGGTGGACACTGACGCAGTACCCGCAGATACCAGGGAGTGACCATCACGACCGTCGGCTGGATCATCGTCGGAGTGGCTACCTGGCTGGCCGTCGCCGTCGTGGTCGGCGTCCTCGTGGGGCGGATGATCAGGCGTCGGGACGGGCAGGTTACCGACCCGTTTCCGGCTACAGACGCGCCGCGGCCGGTACGCGAGCGCCACGACGACGTCCCCCGCATCGGCAGTCGCGGTCGTCCACCCACCTCCTGACCGGACCGTCGCGGTGGCGACCCACCGATTCCGGCCGGACGGACCCCGTCGCCGGGGAGCGTGAAGCCGGAGTCGGTCCGGGATTCGTGCGGAGTGGTCGGAAGGTGTGCGGAGTCGGAGCTGGGGCCCTCCAGCCGGTGGCGTGCGCGCCGGCCTCATGGGTGCCACGGGCCGGTGTCGCTTCCAGAAACAGCCTGCCCTCTTCGGGGTTGCGGCCCGTCGACAACGCGGGAGGCGGTGTTCCCGGTCAGGGGGAGCGGGGGACGACAGGTCCGGGGGAACTCCGGGACGACCCCGACGCGCCGGGGCCGGGCAGGCGGCAGGCTCGTGTCCATGGAACCCAGCACCGAGATCCCGCCCATCACCTCCGACCCTCGCCCGCCGTTCCGCCTGCACCGCAGCCGCACCGACCGCATGGTCGGCGGGGTGTGCGGCGGGCTCGCCGAGAGCCTCGGCACGGACCTGGCGCTCATCCGCCTCGCAGCCGTCGCACTGACGCTGCTCACCGGCGGTGTGGCTGCCGTGCTCTACGTGGCGGCGTGGATCGTCGCGCCGGAGCTGCCGTGAACGATCGCCACTCCGCGTGCCGGACGTTCTCGCGGAGCTCCGCGTAGCGGACCGTCTCGTAGACGATCAGAGCCAGTACGAGAGCGGTGACGATCGTCAGCGTGAGCGGGCGTCGCCGACGACGAGCTCGGGGCCATCGCGGAGCTGACCGTCTCCGACGGGTCCGGTGTCGTGGCCGCGGGCTCGGCGGAGGAGATCGGTCGCCAGATCGGCAGTGACGGATCGGGGCTCGACCGCGCCGAGTACCTGGCCTCGTTGGCCCTGGCCGGGGGCGAGGCCGTCCCGGTGCAGATCGGCATCCGGCCGGCTCCCCACCTGCGCCGTTGAGTGACCGAGGCCCCGGGCGAGCGGCCGCGGCCAAGACCCGGCCGCCACCCGGGCATCGGCGTGGCGACGGCTCGACGACGTCCCGGCCGGGGGACGGCGCGCGGCTGTGGCTCGGCGCCGACCCGCTTGGCGAGCCGGGCCAATCGGCTGGGTGGGGCTCGACCACGCGTAGGCCGCGACCGTCCTCGGATGCTCCCGGGCGACCCTGCGGTTCCGGCCGCACCGCGCCCGGTGACGCTTCGGCCGGGAGCTCGGTGATCGCGGCGTCCCGAAATCCGGGAGGCGGCTCCCCGCAACGATCCGCCGCGGCGGGACCTGTATTCACCGTGGGCGATCGCCGATCCCGATCCACCTGAACACCACTTCGCCGGACCTGTCCGGTTCCACCCTCACCCACAAGAGAATCGACCACCATGCGCAGAACTGCACTCGTCACCGCGCTGTCCGCCGCCACGCTGGCCGGACTCGCATCCGTAGGTGTCGCCCAGGCCGGGCCCGCCCCGGCCGGCCGGCCGGCCAAATGATCACGCGAAACTTCGTCGCTCAGGACTCGGGTCAGACCTCGTTGTTCTCGAACGACCGCTTCGTCCCGTTGCGCGAGTTCGACCAGGACAAACTGCGCAACACGCAGGGGTTGTTCAGCGACGAAGTCGCCACGAAAGCGGCCTTGGAGAGGCGTCCGGGCGTCAAGTCGGTCAAGGTGTCCCTGCTTGAGACTCGATGAGGGCGGGAACGGGCCACTCTTCTGGCCTGGATTGGACAACCCGAGGACGCCCGCCCGCGAAAGCACCTGGCGCTGGCAGGTCTACGCCGCGCAGACCTGCACCTTCACCGTCAGGAGGTAGTCGTCCGGAGGCACCCTGCGGTGGCCGGCGACCGCGGGCGTGTGTTGTTGAGGCACATCCCCGCGGTCCGTCCACACCGTCGGACCACGCGGCGCGGACTCTGTTGGTCGACCCCAATTCCCGAGGAACACCACGACAGGCAGGGGGAGAGGGCGTCCGGAGGTCTTCCGGTCTCCGCTGCCGGTCGCATGGCGACCAGCCCAGCGGAACTGGGTCGGTTCGGGCCACCGCCGGACGTCCCGACCGGCGGGACCAGCCGCTCCGGCCGGTCGGACGTCGTCGTCCGGTCGACCCGTGACCACCCGGCGGGCGTTCCGCTCGCGAGCGGAACGGGCCGGCCGCGCGATGACAGC
This sequence comes from Pseudonocardia sp., assembly GCA_043716935.1. Taxonomy (GTDB): domain Bacteria; phylum Actinomycetota; class Actinomycetes; order Mycobacteriales; family Pseudonocardiaceae; genus Pseudonocardia. The sequence goes on along the minus strand of JAYSXW010000166.1, from coordinate 1,753 downwards.
GACACCGTGGCGGAGAACGCGTCACAACGATCGATGTGGCTCGGGCCGTGCAGCGTCGGGAGGTTCTCGACGACGATGTGGCCGAGGATCCCGAGGCCGTCAACGACGTCCCGATGGACCAGTGGGCCCCAGCGGAGATCGTGGATCACATGCAGTACGTGGCCGATTTCGCGACCCGGCTGCAGGGTAGCGGTGAGTACGTGGACGGCCAGGCCCTCTCGCCCGAGGGCACGTTCGTCCGCTGACGGGGAGGGTCGACCACCGGTCACCGACGGGCCCTTCGCGGAGACCAAGGACCTGATCGCCGGCTGGATGGTGATCGATGTCGACACCTACGAGCGCGCGCTCGCGCTGGCCGGCGAGTTGTCGGCCGCTCCCGGAGCCGGCGGCAAGCCGATCCACGAGTGGCTCGCGGTGCGCCGGTTCCTGAGCGCACCGCCGACGGTCTCCGAGTGACCGGGCCGGCCAGGGCAGACAGGGGCCGGATCAGGTGATGGACGAACTGCTGCTGCGGGAGCTGGCTCCGGCGGTGATCGGTGTCCTGGTGCGTCGCGGGGTCGGCTTCGCGACAGCCGAGGACGCCGTGCAGGAAGCCCTCATCCAGGCGTCGCTGACCTGGCCGGACCGGCCGCCGGCCGACCCGAGAGCCCTCACGCTGCGCGCCGTCGGCGGGCTGACCACCCGGCAGATCGCCCAGGCCTATCTCGTGCCGGAGGCGACGATGGCGCAGCGGATCAGCCGGGCCAAACGCACGGTCGGTGACGTGCGATTCGATCAGCCAGGCGACCTGGCGACCGTGCTTCGGGTGCTGTACCCGGTCTTCAACGAGGGCTACAGCGGCGACGTCGATCTGGCGGCCGAGGCGATCCGGGTCACCGGTGAGTTGGCGTCGATGACCGAGGACGAGGAGACCGCGGGGCTGCTGGCGTTGATGCTGCTGCATCACGCGCGGCGAGCGGCGCGGACCCGGGGCGACGACAGCCTGGTGCCCCTGACCGAGCAGGACCGCTCCCGTTGGGACGCCTCGCTCATCGCCGAGGGCGTCGCAGTCCTGCAGACTGCGTTGGGCCGCGACCGACTCGGCGAGTTCCAGGTACAGGCCGCCATCGCTGCCCTGCACGCCGACGCCGCGTGCGTCGAGGAGACCGACCGGCCGCAGATCGTCAGCTGGTACGACGAGCTGCTCCGGCTCACCGGGAGCCCGGTCGCGGCCCTCGACCGAGCCGTCGCGATCGGCGAGGCCGACGGCCCCGTGGCCGGCCTCGCAGCCCTGGACACGGTGGACCCCGGCCTGCCCCGCCACACCGCCGCCTCGGCATACCTCCACGAGAAGGCGGGCGACTTCTCGACCGCGGCACGGTTGTATGCCGATGCCGCCCGGTCCGCCCCCAACCTCGCCGAACGTCACCACCTCACCCGGCAGGCAGCGCGGATCAATCTGGCGCTGCGTGGGTGAGCCGGTTGGCGCACCGGACGAACGGACGCCATCCAGTCGGAAACGCCGTAGGGGCGGCACCCCAGTGGGAGTGCCGCCCCTACGGACGGACGTGCTACGAGCGGGCGGGACTCAGAAGTCCATGCCGCCCATGCCACCCGACGGGTCGCCCCCGCCGCCAGCCGGGTTCTTCTCCGGCTTGTCGGCGATGACGGCCTCGGTGGTGAGGAACAGCGCAGCGATGGAGGCCGCGTTCTGCAGGGCCGAGCGCGTGACCTTGGCCGGGTCGATGATCCCGGCGTCGATCAGGTCGACGTA
>JAYSXW010000165.1:0-15446 GCA_043716935.1 Pseudonocardia sp. | reverse complement strand
CTCAGACCGGCGTGCCCCGCACCACGCAGTGCCTACGCACCTCGTCGACCCGGGCCAGGCACTCGTCGCGGTCGGCCCCGCGCACTACCGCGACCGCGAGGCGCGAGAGGAAACCGCGCGGCGGCAGCCGCAGCACCTCGCCGCGCCGGGCCAGCGCCTCGAAGCGGTCGAGCCAGTCGGGCACGGGGTCCATCTGCAGCTCCACGGACTCGACCTCCTGGTCGACGTCGGGGTAGAGCATGACCACGGCCGCGGCACCGTGCGCGCGAACGGTGGTGTCGGCCGGGCGGCCCATCGCGACGTCCGCGACGCAACCGGGCAGGTCAGCGTCGAGGGCGAGCGCCCCGAGGTACGGGATGAGGTCACCGCCCAGCCGGGTGTTGAGCTCGATGATCCGCGGTCCGGCCGCGGTGAGACGGAACTCGGTGTGCGTCACCACGTCGTCGAGCCCGGCCACCCGATGGGCCTGTGCCACCAGCTCGAACGCCTCGTCCAGCCCGAATGCGGTGCCGACCCCGACGACGTGGCCGAGCTCCTCGAAGTGCGGCGCGCAGCCCAGCAGCTTCTCCGCCGTGACCACCGGGACGGTGCGCCCGAACTGGGTCACCGCGTCGACGCTGAACTCGGGGCCGTCGAGGTACTCCTCCACCAGCACTCCGGGGTGCGCGGAGCGCAGCATCCCGGCCCGCGCGTCGGCGGCGCCGGCGAACCGTTCGCGCAGCGCAGTCTCGTCGTCGACCCGGACCACACCGATGCTGCCCGACAGCGCACGGGGTTTGAGCACGACCGGCCAGCCGATCCGGTGGGCGTGGGCGAGCGCCTCCTCCGCGTCACCGGCCACCCCGAAGCCGACCGGCGAGAGTCCGGCCGCGGCGAGCCGGCCGCGCAACTCACTCTTGTCCTTGCAGCGCCTGATCGCTTCGGCACTGGGGCCGCGCAGGCCCAACAGGGCCGCGACGGCCGCCGTGGCTTCCACCAGCCGCTCGTCGTAGGTGACGACACCGATCGGATCGAGCTCCGCCGCGGCGGCGGCCACGTGGGCGGGATCCTGGAGGTCGACGCAGGCGTACGCGCGCACGTAGGGCTTCTCCCAGGTCGGTCGGCGGTACCCGAGCAGAGCCAGCGGGGCCCGCCTGCTCATGGCACTCAGCGCGTACTCCCGCAGCGCGCGGTCGCCGCTGCCCATCACCAAAAGGTGCCCCTCGGTCATGCCCCATCACCTTCCCGCGGTCTGATCCGCCGGCGCTTCTCGAAATGCTCGGAAATGGGACCCACCAGACATCCGGCTGACCCGGCGACGACCGCCACGGCCACCGACGAGAATATGAGGAAAACAAAAGCGACGGTGCCGCCGACAACCGCCGCCAGGATCGCCCGGGACGACGTCACCTGCCCCGGCAGGAGTCCGACGAACAACGCGGTGAAAGCCATGTCCAGGCCCAGCGAAGCGGGGTCCGGCAGGTAGGCGGCGGCCAATGATCCGATCGCGGTACCGGCCATCCAGGCCACCCACAGTGCGGCGCCGGAACCGAGCAGCCGTGGGCGCGACCACCGCCCGTCGGCGTCGGCGGCGATCGCCCAGGACTCGTCCGTGATGAGTTGGGACTCCAGGGCCCGCCTCCACAACGGGCCATCCAACGCGGGTGCCAGCGTGATGCCGATCGCGATGTATCGGGCGTTGAGCAGCACCGATGCGACGACGGCCGCGACGACACCGCCGTGGTGGGCCAGCACCGAGGTGGCCGCGAGCTGCGCGCTGCCCGCGAAGGCGCTGGCCGAGAGCACCAGTGCGCCGGCCGAGGACATCCCCGCCTGCGTGGCCAGCACGCCGAACGACGCCGCGAACGCCACCACGGCCGGGGTGAGCAACCCACCAGCTCTTATACCGAGCACGAATTCCGACCGGTGCTCGACCATTCCCTCAGGCTACCCCGACAGGATCGGCGGCACCATAGTCCGGGAAAGTATTGATACGTCCGACTGGCTTGACGTCCGGCGGCCGTCGATCGATACTCAGGCTGTGGAAGAACTGCGGTCCGCTCGGCCGGTGGTGCTGTGCGGCATAGGCGGCGACGCTCATTCCGTCGGGTTGTTGATCTTGCATTCCGCGTTGCTCCGGTTCGGGTGTCCTACCCGTTATCTCGGAACCCAGAACACCCTGGACGAGGTCTGCGCGGCCGCGGTCGGGGCCCGCGCGGTGCTGGTCTCCAACATGGACGGTCACGCCCGGTACTGGCTGCGTGACCTGGCCGGGGCACGGCTCGACCGCCCCGCCGAAGGCGTCCGCTGGTACCTGGGCGGGAACCCGACGATGCACGCGAGCCCCGACGAGGTCGCCGAGCTGCTCGAGCTGGGCTTCGACCGGGTCATCACCGGGCACATGCCCGCGGAGGCCGTCGTGGCGATGCTGCGCGACGAGTGCCCCGACCTCGGGCCGGAATCGGGGACGGCGGCCACCGCGCGGCCCGCCCCGGAGGCGCCGCGCCACCGGACCGCACCCCGGGGGGCGACCGGGCGGGACGGGACGTACGACGATCGCGAGGAGGTGCTCGCGCAGTGGCACACCGGAGCGGAAGCGGGCGACCTGGCCGTGAACGCCGCCGTCATGGGCGGGCGGACCAGTCTCAGCGAGGTCCAGCGCCGGGCGTGCGAACAGCGGCAGGTCCTCGTGCACCCCCGCTGCGGGGTGGCGCGGGTGGAGGACCAGCGAATCCTGCTCCGGGCCCTGTACGAGGCGGGCGCAGACGTCCTGTCGCTCCAGATCGACTCGCTGACCCGCAACAACGCCTACGCCGAGGTGGAGCTCGCCCTCAAGGAGGGGGCCGACGGCCGGCCCGGCCCCGGCGGCCGACTCAACGGCTACCCCGCCGTCAACCAGGGCGTCGCGGCGCTGCGGGCCGTCTCCGCCGAGTTCAGCGACGTCCCCATGCAGGTCCGGCACTCCACCCGGGACCCCCGGCTGCTCGCGGAGATCACCTTCGCCGGTGGCGTCGGGGCCTACGAGGGCGGCGCGTTGAGCTACAACCTGCCCTACTACCGCGACTACCCACCCGCGGAGTCGGTCCGGGCCTGGCGGTACGTCGACGCGCTCGCCGGGCGCTACCACCGCCGGTTCGGCACGGTGATCGACCGGGAGTTCTTCGGTGTCCTGACGGCGTGTCTCGTCCCGCCGGGGCTCGCGATCGCCGTGACCGTGCTGGAGGCGCTGATGGCCGCCGAGCAGGGGGTCGTGTCGGTCTCGCTGGGCTACGCCGAGCAGGGCAACCACGCCCAGGACGTGGCCGCCGTCGCCGTGCTGCGCGCCGTCGGACGGCGCTACCTCGACCGGTACGGCCATCACGACGTGGCCGTGCACACGGTCTTCCACCAGTACATGGGCGCGTTCCCGCACGACGCGGCGAAGGCGCGCTCGCTCATCGTCGGGTCGGCGGGCACCGCGCGGCGCTCCGGCGCCACTCGGATCATGGTCAAGACGCCCGTCGAGGCCCTCCGGATCCCGACGTGGCAGGACAATGCCGAGGCCATCGCGCTGATCCGCGGCGAGCTCGCCCGCACCGAGCAGGACGACCCGCACGCCGCGTCGGAGATCGGGCCGGAGGCCGAGGTCCTCGACGCGGAGGCCGGGGCCGTGCTCGACGCCGTGCTGGCCGCCGGCAACGGCGACCCGGCCGCGGCGGCCGTCGCGGGTCTGGAGCTGGGGCTCATCGACATCCCGTTCTCACCGAGCCGGTGGAACGCCGGGCAGGCCGTCACGGTCCGCGACGCCGACGGCGCGGTCCGATTCGCCGATCCGGGCCGCATCCCGCTGCCCCCCGATGTGGTTGCCCACCACCGCGAGCGGGTCGGGCACCGCCGCCGGCACGACCTGCGGCACCTCTCCGAGCTGGTCGAGTCCGACGTGCTGCGGGTGGCCGGCGGGGACTGGGACCAGTGGCCCCTGCGCGGCACGGACTGCTGGATCGACGGCCGCCGGTGACGACCACGACCACGTCGGGGGCCGCCCCGGACGAGCCGCTGGCCGGGGCGGGCGGGCCGCAGCTGCTGCACGACCTCCTCGACGACGCCGTAGGCAGGTGGCCGGACCGGGTCGCGGTCCGCCACGGCCCGGTCTCGTTCACCTACGCCGAGCTGCGCGAGCGCAGCCGGGCCGCGGCCCACCGGTTGACCGCGCTCGGGGTACGACGCGGCGACCGGGTCGCGATCGTCGCACCGCACGATCCGCACACCCTCGCCGCGATCTTCGGCACGTCGCGGGCCGGCGCTCTGCACGTGGTCCTCGGCGACGGCATGCCCGAGCAACGGCTGGTTCACATCCTCGAGGACTGCTCGCCCCGGCTCCTGCTCACCGGCGCGCACTGCCCGCCCGGCATCACGGCGGCGGCATACCGCGCCGGGGTGCCCACCGTGTCCGACCTCGCCGCACTATGCGTCCCGCCCGGCCAGGGGGACCCGCCGGACGCCGCGGCGCATCCGCCGCTCGGCGTGCCGATCGACCCGGTCGGGCTGATCTACACCTCGGGCAGCACGGCTGTGCCGAAGGCGGTGGTGTCGACCCACCGGCAGGTCCTCTTCGCCACGGAGGCGATCGCCCGGTGCCTGGGCTACCGCCGTGACGACACCGTGTTCTGCTGCATGCCGCTGTCCTTCGACTACGGTCAGTACCAGATCTACCTCGCCGCCACGGCGGGCGCGACCCTCGTGCTCGGGGCCCCGGCGGACGCGGGCCCGCGGCTGGCGGCGGTGCTGCGGGCCGAGCGCGTGACGGTGCTGCCGGCGGTACCGTCGCTGGCCGACGCGCTCGCCGCGCTGCTGCGCCGGCCCGGGAGCGCGTCGAACAACGGTGTGCCGCTGCCGCTGCGGCTGGTTACCAGCTCGGGCGCGGTGCTGTCGAGCGGCACGGCCGCGGCGCTGCGGGCCGCCCTGCCGGGCCTTCAGGTCGTCGGCATGTTCGGACTGACCGAGTGCAAGCGGGTCGCGATCATGGAGCCCGACGGTGACCTGGCACGGCCGGGGGCGGCCGGGCGTGCCCTGCCGGGAACCGAGATCTACGTCGTCGACGACGACCGCGAGCGGCTGCCCGCGGGCTCCATCGGGGAACTGGTGGTCCGCGGCGAGCATGTGATGGCGGGCTACTGGGGGGCCCCGGAGCTGACGGCGGAGCGGTTCGGCCGCGACGGGTTCGGCCAGCCCCTCCTCTACACCGGCGACCAGGTCCGGCTCGACGACGAGGGCTATCTGTACTTCGTCGGGCGCACCGACGAGGTCTACAAGCAGCGCGGCTTCCGGGTGAGCGCGGTGGAGGTGGAGGCGGCGGCGCTGACCGTGCCGGGTGTGGTCGCGGCCGCTGTGCTGCCACCCGGGCCGGCCCGAGGCGCGGTGCTCGCGATCGCCGGCGACGTGCGGCCCGCCGCGGTGTTGGTGGAGCTGGGCACGCGGCTGGAGGACCACCAGATACCGGAGCGGTGCGTCGTCCACGCCCGACTCCCGCTGGGCGCCACCGGGAAGGTCGACAAGCGCGCACTCACCCGGCTCGTCGACGGCGGGGAGGAAGGATGACCGACCTGGGCGCGATGGCGGAGCGCTTCGGCACCCCGACCTATGTCTACGATCTCGCCGACCTGCGCCGCGCGGTGCGTGACCTGGGCGCGGTCCTGCCCGCACCGAGCTGGGTCTACTTCTCGGTGAAGGCGAACCCGCACCCCGACGTGTGCCGCACCGTCGCGGCCGCCGGCCTGCGGGCCGAGATCGCATCGTCGGGCGAGATCGCTCCCGCGCTGGCCGGTGGTTTCGCCGTCGCCGACGTGCTGATGACCGGACCCGGCAAGACGGCCGGCGACGTCGCCGCCGCCCTAGCCGCCGGGCTCACCCGGTTCTCCGTCGACTCTCCCACCGACCTCGCCCTGGTCGGACGGCTGGCGCAGGCGTACGGCGTCGACGCCCAGTGCCTGCTGCGCGTCAACGCGGACGCCGCCGTGCCCGGCATGGGGCTCTCGATGACGGGTACGGCCTCCCCGTTCGGCGCGGACGCGTCGTGGGTGCTGGCCCAGCCGGAACGTTTCCGCGGCAGCGGCCGGGCGCGGATCCGCGGGCTGCACCTCTACATGGGCACCAACATCACCGACGGGGAGGTGCTGGCGACCCAGTTCACCACGAGCATCGCCCTCGCGGCGCAGCTGAGGTGTGCCCTCGACGTGCCGATGCAGGAGGTCGACCTGGGCGGCGGGTTCGGCATGCCCTACGCGCGGGCCGGGAGCCGTCCGGACTTCTCCGGTCTCGCGGCGCGGGTCACCGGCGACCTCGACGCCCTGCTGCCGGGGTGGCGGCGCGCGGACCCGGAGGTGACGTTCGAATCCGGCCGGCACCTCGCCGGCGGGTGCGGGACCCTGATCAGCCGGGTGGTCGACGTCAAGGTGTCGAAAGGCCGGACGTTCGTGGTCCTCGACACCGGCATCCATCATCTGGGCGGCATGTCGGGGCTGCGGCGGGTGCCGCGCATCGTGCCCGACCTGATCACCCCGGACCGTCCGGGCGACCCGGTGCCCGACTGCAGCGTGGTCGGCCCGCTGTGCACGCCGCTGGACACCTGGAGCAGTGGCGTGACGCTGCCGCCGCTGGAGCCGGGCGACGTCGTCGGCGTGCCGAACGTCGGCGCCTACGGCCTCACCGCGGGACTGCTGGCGTTCCTGGGGCACCCGCCGGCGCTGGAGGTCGTGGTCGACGGCGCCGAGGTGGTGTCGGCGTCCCGGCTCGACCTCGTGCGCTCATCGGTCGCGCTGCCCGTGTGACCCCCACCGACACCGTCCACCACCACGAGGAGCCGTGCCGATGATCGACCCGTCGTTCCTGGACCTGCTGCGCAGCCACCTCCGCTACGCCGACGCCGGCGCCGCACTGCCCCCATCCGCGGACCTGCGGGCGTTGGGGCTCGACTCCATGGCGGCGGTCAACCTGCTGCTCGACATCGAGGACGAGTTCGCGGTCGTCCTGCCCGACAGCGCACTGGTCGCCACTACCTTCGGGAGCCCCGAGACGCTGTGGGCCGCGGTCGTCGAGGCCCGCGAGGGCGCACCGACCAGCCCGCCCGGTCACCGGTGAACCTCCTTCCGCGCGGGGACCCCGCGCAGGAACGCGTCGACGATCCCGGCCACGAGCTCCGCACGGTCGTGCATGACGTAGTGGTTGCCCGCCCGGACCTCGTGCCGGGTGAGATCGTCGAGCAGCGCCAGCACCGGTAGCTGCGCGGCGCTGGACACGATCGGATCGGCGGTGCCGCCGATCAGCAGCGTCGGGACGGTTCGCACCGCTCGCGCGTCGTCGGTCGGGTCGTGCGACCAGAAGTCGAGCAGCTGCCGGGCGTAGGTGGTCATCGCCTCCGCCGACGCGAACGGCCGGCGGCGCTCCTCGTCGAGATCGGGGTGCGGCGCGGCGAGCGGCTCCTGGTCCGGGCCCGCACCGAAGGCCACCTTGCCGAGCATCGTCCGGATCCGCTCGGCGGCAGCCGGCCGGCGTTCCAGCATCCGGCACAGCGCCTCGAGCTCCCGTTCGTAGTCGGTGTCGAGTCCCGCCGGGCGGCCGGAATGGCGCGTCGACGGGCTCATCAAGGTCAGCGAGAGGATCCGACCGGGGCGGCGCGCAGCATGCGCCAGCACGACCTTCGCCCCGGTGCACCAGCCCAGCAGGTGCACCTCCCGCAGGCCCTGGGCGGACAGGAGCTCGTCGAGGTCGGCGACGTGCTGGTCGATGCCGCACACCGAGCCGTCCGGCCCGCGGGGGCGGCTGGCGCACACCAGCACCCGCCGCGGGGACAGCAGCCCGGCCAGGCGCGTCCAGTAGCCGGGCCCCTGCCCCAGCGCGTTGACCACCACCAGCGGCGGCGGCCTCGCGTCGCCGTCCCAACCCACCGCGACGGGGCTGATCCGGCGGGCCGGACCGGCCCGCGCCGCCGCGATCGTCGCGGCCCGGTAGGACGCGATGGCCGCGCCGACCTCGGCGGCCCCCGCTGCGTCCGGCCCGGCCGTTTCCGCCCCCGCTGCGTCCGGCCGGTGCTCCGGAACGCGGAACAGGTGCCCGATCGCACCGGTGTGATCGGCCAGCAGCTCGTCGGCCGTGTTCCGGGGGTCGCCCACGGCGAGGTCGAGGCCGAAGGCGGCGCCGAGCATCCGACAGAGCGTCCCGACCGGCACGGCGGCGGGTGCCGGTACAGCCGCTCCCGCGGCGCCGTTCACCAGGTGCCGGGCAGTGTCCCCGAGGGAGGCGACGGCGAGCTCGGTGCCGGGGGGCACCGGCAGCCGCAGGCGGGCTCGCCCGCAGCCGCGGACCCGCAGCTCCTCGCCCACGTGCGCGAGACCGTCGAGGATGTCGGTGAGGCCCGAGACCGGGAAACGGCCCAGACGCCGGTCCGGCCCCAGCAGCGCAGGCAGCCGCAGCACCGGGCCCGCAGCCCCCGACGCCGGAGCGCCGCGGGGTGCCACCCGCAGCAGCACGGCGCCGCAAGCGCAGGCCCGGACCGCGGCGGCCGCGGCCTCCGCGGCCACGGTGGAGGCGGCGTCGGCCCCCGGAGTGCCGGCCGCATCGACCACCCACACCACGACGGGCCGTCCGGCGACCGCGTCCAGCTCGGCCCCGATCGCGGCCGTCAGCTCGTCCGCCGTCGCCACGGGGACGAACCGGAACCGGTCGTCCGGGGGCACCGGAAGGTGGACGGCCGCGGGGGCAGGGATCACGCAGACGCCCGTACCGGGCACGGCAGCGTGCTCGGCCGCGATCGCCAACGCGAGGTCGAGACCGGCGCCGGTGACCACCACCCTCCCGGCTCCGGCCGTCGGCTCCACGATCAGGCGCGGCGGGCCGGGCGCGGCGACCGGCGCGCGTCGCGCGTCCGAGACGTGCCGGCAGCCCGATTCTCGATCACGGTTCCCCGCTCGGCATAGTTGACGTTGATCCGATGGAGCAACCGGCTCTGGTGCACGTCGTGGGTGGGACTCACACCGACCCCCCGGTGCATGGTGCTCATGTTGTCCCAGATCACCAGGTCGCCGGACCGGTAACGGTGGGTGTAGGGATCGAGCCCGTGCAGCAGCGCTTCCTCCAGCCGGTCCAGGGCCCGGGTGGACTCGGCGGGGGCGCGGCCGACCACCTCCATCGCGGTGCCCGAGGTGGCGAACAGGCCGGGCCGGCTGGTGACGGGGTGTCGTTCCACGAGGCGGTGCCGGATGGGCGGGAGGGTGTCGTGCTGAGCGGCCGAGAGCCGCTGGGTCGCAGCGGTGGCGTCGGTCAACGCGTGCCGGTTTCCGAAGCGGTGGTCGACCTCGACGTCGAGAGCGTCGTCGGGGGTCGCACAGCCCAGCAGGTCGAGCAGGTCCCGGTCGGTACTGACCAGGTGCCAGCCCCGCACGAGGTCGAGAAAGCTCGTGCCCCCCGAGCGCGGTGCGGCCCGGACCGCGTAGAGGGCGGTGGCGAGACCCAGGGTGGGCAGGTACGACATGTCGCTGTGCCAGAAGGAGCCGCCATCGAGTACGCCGTACGGGGTGCCGTCCGACCCGACGTGGTCGCAGATCTTCAGAATGGCGGGGAATCCCTCGACCGTGAGGTTCTGCAGGACGTGCAGCACGGGCGGGCCGAGCGACTCCATGAACCGCAGGTACTCCCTCGGGTCGAGCCGTTGGTCGCGGACCACCAGCACCCGGTGTTCGAACAGCAGTGTCCGGATGCAGTCGATCTCCGCGGGCGTCGCCCGGCCGCAGTCGACGTCGACGATCTCGCACACGAACCCGTCACTGCCCAGCGTGCTCGTCTTCACCGCACTCCCCGTCCCCCGGTGTCCGGTTCCCCGGTGTCCGGTTCCCCGCTGTCCGGGCCCCGGTGTCCGGGCCGACCGTGTCCGGTCCGCTCCGGTCGCGAGAGCCAGCGGCACGCTGTCGCCAGGTCGTCCTCGCTCACGGCGAAGGAGAACCGCAACCACGGTGACCCCGGCGCGGCGAAGAAGCTCTCCAGCGGCAACGGGACGACGCCCAGGGCCGCCGCGAGTGCGAACGCGTGGTCTGTGCCGGTCCGCCCGGACCCGCCGTCGGGCGGCCGGGCCATCACGAAGTGGCCGCCGGAAGGGGTGAGGGTACGGAGCCCGGCCGCCGTCAACGCGGTGAGCAGCGCGTCCCGTTTGCGCCGGTACCGGTCCCGTACCTGCGCCACCACGTCGGGGGTGACCTGTTCGATGACCCGGACCGCCGCCTGTTGCACGAGATCGGGCGTGCAGTTCGACAGGTGCATGTGAACGCTCTCGGCGACCGTGCCGAGTTCCCGCGGGGCGAGCAGCCAGCCCAGCCGGATCCCGGTGGCGGCGAACGACTTCGACGCCGATCCGGCGACCGCGGCCCGACCGGTCGCCAGGAGTGACGGGTACGGAGCGGGGGGCGGTCCGTAGCGGAAGTCGCGGTAGGCGTCGTCGAGGAGCACGAAGCAGCCGGTGTCGGCGACGAGCCTGCGCAGGCCCAACCAGTCGCGGCCGTCCAGGACGAGGCCCGACGGGTTGTGCGGGGTGTTGAGCAGCAGCACCGCCCGTTCCCCGAGCGGTGCCAGCGCGGCGCGCAGACCGTCGAGATCCAACCGTGGGGCGGGACCTGACAGTTCGATCGCGACGCCGCGGTGATCCAGTCCGGCGATGCGCGCCAAACCCGGATAGTAGGAGTAACACGGTTCGAGCCACACCACCGTGCGGTACCCGGTGCGCGCCAGTGCGCTCAGCGCCGCCGCGAGCGACTCGGTGCATCCGGACGTGACGACGATCCGGTCCGGATCGGCGTCGTAGATCCCGCCGATCGCGGCGCGCAGAGCGGGCGCGCCCCGTGTCGGGGTGTACTGGAAGTGGGCGGTGGGCAGCGCCGCGGCGAGCGCCGCGCGCCAGATGTGGTCGTGGACCGGTTCGGGCACACCCTGCGCGAGGTTGACCGCGCCCGTCTCGAGCGCCAGCTCGGACATCGACTGGTAGATCTGGATGACGTCGGACGGCACGGAAACGATCGCTGATGTTGTGGTCACTGCGGCTGGCAGCCTTCCGCTCGGCGTCGACGGGCCACTCGGACCAGGTCCCGGCGGCCCGTCGACCACGCGTCAGAGCGCGTCGACCGTCTCCGGGACGGCGGCGGTGGTCGCGATCCGGTTCAGGCCGATCCAGAACGCGTTGAGCGCGTCGAGCACCTCGGAGGCGCCGCGCAGGATCTCCGTGCGTGCGGTGTCGCTGCGGGCGGCGGCCAGCGTGGCGTCCTGGATCCAGTCGACGTGGTTCGCCTCGATCAAGATGTGCAGGTAGAAGTACAGGTAGTCCTCGTGTTTCCAACCCGGGTAGAGCCGGAACCCCTCGTAGAGGTTGACGATCATCGGGAAGCCGAACTCCTCGATGACGTAATGTGCGCCGATCGCGCAGTTCGGCGACTCCTCGAGGAACAGCCGGCGGAGCGTGCCCACAAGCTCCTCGGTCTCCGGGGCATGTTTGACGGTGCGGTAGTCGTCCAGCTCGACGCCGATACCGGTCAAGGCCTTCTCGAACATCAAGAAGTGCGGATCGCCGTGCATGTCGCCCAGTTCGGATACCACCGTCCGGGAGATCTTCATCCGGATGAGCTCATCGTCCACGCGGGGAGCCAGTCCGGAGAGGATCGCTGGGAACGTGCGGATGTAGAGGAAGTACTGCTGAAAGACCTCCTTCATGACCTCCGGGGCCAGCGGTGCCTTCTGCAGGGTCTTGTAGAACTGGTTCTCGTTGATACCGGATTCCTGGATCATGTCCTTGATCCGGTTGACGGTCGCCATGCCGTCCGAGATGGTGTCCTGCATCTGTTGTCCCTCCGATTGAACGGTCTGCCGCTCGAAGGTCGAACGACAGTCTTCGATTTGCTGACGATCAGGGCGATGGATGCGGCTGTCACGATCGGGGGGACTGCGACGCAACCCCGAGCGCGCCGTGACCGACGACAGCAGGCCGGCCCGGGCCTCTCGAGAAGCAGCAGTTCACGGGGTGAGCCTGGGCGACCATCCAGGTCGGGGGGGTCGCAGTGCCAGGCAGGAGCCGAAGGGTGCGACCGGGATAGGTCCTGCTGTACCGACCGTTCTCCCATTCGACGTAAACAAACGGGCCAAAGTCCACGCGATGTCAAGATCCTCCCGACCGCACCAGGTCCCAGCGGGGGACCTACCCGCCCCCGATCGTCTCCGAAACTCACCCTACTCGTCCCGAAAGGCGTCGACAGGTAAAATGCTCGTAACTCCAGATTAGCGTGAGGTAACGTACGTCGTATCGTTCGTCATCATCTCCGCACCTGCGCTCCGCATCGAGCGGGGCCGCCCGTACGGGTGGCCGACCGCTCCCCAATTATCGTGCCCGGATTGTCGACCTGATCGGAGCCGGGCCGGCCTCTGCCTTCCTGGTGATCTTGGTTCAGCGTGCGGTGGCAGGGAGAAGTACTCGTGAGCCGGGATGATTTCGTTTACTCAATGATCAGCATCTTCGGCGCGACGCCGACCCGTAGCAGCCCGGCCAGATCCCGGTGGACCATGAACGGACGACATCGGGAACCGCAGCCGTGACGCAGTTGTCGCTCCTCGGGGAGTCGGACAGTGTGACGAACCTGGCCTGGCCGCTCTCATCAGCCGGCGGGAAGCCCGTCGGCCGTCGATGACCCGGCAGGGCCGGCGGTCATGTCGACCCGCTCAACCGCGATCCGAGGCGGAGACACGCGATCCGGGTCCGGCGGCACCCCGGCCCAGTCGGTCGACGGCCGGAACACGACCTCGACGTCCTCGCTCACGAACGTGAGCAGCATGCGGGCCGGACGCTGGACGGCGCGGTAGCGCGCCGCCACGCCACCGGCCATCGACAGGCTGTCGCCCTCGTGCAACAGGTCGATGCTGCCCTCCACGTCGAACTCGTGGGCGCCGCGCAGGATCACGCAGACCGTGTCGTTGCGATGACGGTAGGGCTCGGCCGCGAACTCCAGCGGGCCGTCCTCGAACTCCACGACCCCGAGCTGACCGGCCCGGCGCGTCAGGGCGCGCCCGGACCCGTCCGTGGAGCCGTAGGAACGGAACGACGCGCGCTGATCACCTCGGACGACGTCTACCCGGGTGGCGCCGTCGAGACCGGCGAGCAGTCCGACAGCGCTGCTGCCCAGTGCCTTGGCCACCCGGTCGATGGCCGGAATGCTCGGCCGGCCGACACCGCGCTCGACCTTGCTCAGGAACGGCTGGGACAGCCCACAGCTCCGAGCCAGCTCGACCGTCGTGAGGCCCTGCTCGCGGCGCCGCCGGCGCGGTGGCGCGCTCGCCGACGGTCGTACCGCCGACATCGCGATCGACCAGGAACCCGGGACGATCATCGAGGTCGGCGCCGTCCGCCGCGCGGCCGGTGACGTGGACGAAGACTGCTCCGGGATGATCGTGGTGCCCGGCGGCGTACCACGTCGACGTGACCCCGGACGTGGATCTGCGCGCGATGGACGGACCCGTCGAGGTCCGCCGCCGGGTGGCCGAACGAGGCCTGGCCGACCTGCAGCTCGTCGCCCTCGCCGGGCCGCCGGTCGATGCCGACCAGCTCGCGCGGCTGGAGGCGGCCGTCGCGGCGGGCGCCGACGTCGTGGGCGGCAGCCCCGACCTCGCCGTGGATCCGGTCGCCGGCCGCGCCCTCGCCGTCGAGGTGGCCGCACGGTACGGCCTGTCGATCGACCTGCACACCGACCAGACCATCGACGCCGCCCGGTTCGACCTGCCCGCCTACATCGGCCTGCTCCACCCGCAGGACCTCCGGCCCACCGAAGGTGTGGAATCGCACGGCGCGCGCGGCGTCAGCCCCGCCCGACCAGCGGTGCCGCACCGACGTAGGCACGCTGTTCCACGCAGTCGACGAGGAACGAGGCGAGGTCGACGCGGGACACGACGGTGGTGCGCGGCGAGGAGTGGGCGTCGTGCTCGACCCGGCCCACACCGGGCCCGTCGGCGAGCCGGGGCGGCCGAACGAGCGTCCAGTCCAGCCCCGATGAGGCCCAGACCTCGTACTCGGCCGCCTTGTCGGCCACCATCGCCCCACCGAACCTGCCCATGAGCGCGGAAACGACCCGATCACGCCGGGACTTCGCATCGCCCGGTACGTCGATCCCCGCGCCGCTGACGCCGACGAACCGGTGGACGCCCGCTGCCGTCATGGCCGTCACCAGTGCGGCAGCAACGTCGTGGTGCAGCGTCGCGTCCCGGCCCGTCGGCCCGAGCGCAGAGACCACCGCGTCCGCGCCGACCAGCAGTGACCCCAGCGGGCCACGTGCCTCCCCGCCGAGCACCGACACCCAGGACGGCAGCGCGGCACGACCGGGGTCTCTGACCAGTGCAGCGACGCCATGCCCTCGACGCCCCAACTCGTCGACCACCAGCCGTCCGGTCCGCCGGCCCCAGCATTGCGATCCTCACGGTCGCCTCCTTCGTATGTACAGTACATATATGAGCGACGACCTGCACGCGGTGGACGACGCGCTCGTGCGGCTACGCAGGCTGTGGAGCACCGCCCCGCGCCGGGCGGGAACCCCGGCCGTCGAGATGTCGAGCGTGCTGGTCGTGGAGGCCTGCGCACGAGGGGGCGACGCCGACGTGACCGTCGGAGACGTTGCCCGCTTCGCCGACGTGCAGCACTCCACCGCCAGCCGGCTGGTCGACCGCGCCGTACGGACCGGGCTCGTCGACCGCGCCACCTCCGCCCGCGACGCCCGACGCACCGTGCTCCTGCTGAGCCCCAGCGGCCGGGAGCTGCGGGAACGGGCCGTCACGTTCCGGATGGCCTGGCTCGATGGGATTCTCGTCGCGTGGGCGCCCGACGATGTCGCACGGCTGGCGGAACTCCTCGGCCGGTTCGCCGCTCTCGTCACCGAGACAGGTGGCCCCGGGACCGTGCCGGCCGCGCACCGGCGCACCCGGCCGGATCCAGGTGGACCCTGAACCTGCCCGAGCGTACCGAAGTCGGGGGTGAGGACCGGGCGGCGATCGCTGGCCCGCAGGATCTCGATCGCGCGGTTGATCCGGCCGTGTTCCAGAACGGGCGCGAGCAGGCCGAGTTCGTCGATGATCTCCAGGGCCCGGGGCACGAGCAGGGTGGCCCGGGAATGGGTGTCGAGGGCGACTTTGCGCTCCAGCACGACCGACCGCACCCCGCGCCGCGCCAGCGCCAGGCCGGCCCCCGCGACGACGACATCGGTGTCGTGGGCCGCGGTCATCGTGGGCCGCTGTCGTCGGCGTCGAGCAGGTCGTAGCAGTGGTAGTCCGGGCGGATCAGGCCGAGGGTCTTTCGGGCGGCGGCGGCGTTGACGGCCACCGCGCTAGCGACCGGGACCGCCGCTCACCGCGCCGAAGGCGGACAGGAAGTCTTCCGGGGTGCGCCAGTGGGTGTAGGTGGCGATCCGCCCGGAGGGGAGTCC
>JAYSXW010000164.1:0-50437 GCA_043716935.1 Pseudonocardia sp. | reverse complement strand
GTTCACCGTCACCGGCGGCAGCAAGGCGATCATGACCGACGACACGAACCACGTCGTCCTGGACTCGCTCACCGTCGGCGACACCGACGAGGAGGCCGTCCACTTCCGCGGGTCGTCGAGCGACAACGTCATCCAGAACTCCCGGATCCACGACACAGGTGACAGGAATCCCGAGTTCGGCGAGGGCGTCTACGTCGGCAGCGCGAAGAGCAACTGGAAGAAGTACAGCGGCGGCGGACCCGACCTCTCGATGCACAACCACGTGATCGACAACGTGTTCGCCGACATCACCGCCGAGAACGTCGACATCAAGGAGGAGACCGGCGGCACGGTCGTGTCCGGCAATCGTTTCGACGGCTCCGCGATCAGCGGCAAGAACTCCGCCGACTCCGTGGTGGATCTCAAGGGGTTCGCCTCCACGATCGTCGACAACGTCACCACCGGCAACAGCCCGAACCTGGGCAACATCATCGAGACCCACGTGATCACCGATCCCGCGACGTCGGGCTGCGGGAACACGATCGAGGGCAACACCACCAAGGGCTTCCGGCCCTCAGGTCAGATGGTGGCCGTCGACGAGAAGTGCTCGTAGCTCAGCCGGGCGCGTCGTAGACGTCGCGCGCAGTCAGGATCTCCTCGATGTGCCCCTCCGACCAGTCCTTGAGTGCGCGCAACACCGGCACCAGGCTGACGCCCAGGGTGGTGAGCGCATAGTCGACGCGGACGGGTGCCTCGGCGGTGACGGTGCGGTGCACGAGCCCGTCACGCTCGAGCTCCCGCAGGGTCTGGGTGAGCAAGGTCAACGTCGCCCCCGACCCGGCGGCACTGCGGACCCTCCTCGACGCCCTGGCCGCCGGCACCCTCAGCACCCGCGTGGCCGGCACCCTCCCGCTCGCCGACGCGGCGCAAGCCCATGAGCGCGCGGCGGCCGGCGGGCTGCGGGGCAAGCTGGTGCTGACGCTCTGACGCCCCCCGCCGAGATTGCAGCGGGCGAGCTCGTCGGGGACTGCGCGGCCTACCGCGCCAGGATCTGGGTGAGCGCCGTGGGCGTTGAACTCGTAGTCCTTCAGCTCCAGCGCCTTGCGCAGCGCTTCCCGCTGGGCCGCGGCCTCGGGGGTGTTGCGCGCGCGGTCGGCGATGTGCTGGCGCATCAGTTCGGGATCGGAGGTGTCGGTGAGGCCGAGCGCCTGGAAGATCGGGCCGAACTCGTCGATGCTCTTGTTGGCCCGCAGCACGATCTGCCGGCCGATCGGAGCGCGCCCGGCGTCGTAGGAGTCGAGCAGTCCCTCGCCCGCGGTGCCGCGCAGGACGTAGGCGAGCTTCCAGGCCAGGTTGTAGGCGTCCTGGATGGAGGTGTTGGAGCCCAGCCCGTGCGACGGCGGATGCCGGTGGCAGGCGTCGCCCATGCAGAACACGCGGTCGGCGCGGTAACGCGTCGCATACATCTTGTTGTTGCCCCACAACGAGATCGACCGGATCGTCACGGGTACGGTCTCACCACCGACCAGCTCGCGGACGATCTTGATGGCGAACTCGTCGTCGACCTGCGGCGGGGGCTGGTTGATGTCGTAGCCCCAGACCGTCAGCCACTCGTTCCACGGCCGGACCATCCGGGCCAGCCCGAGGCCGATGCCGCCGATGTCGGCGCCCGGCTGCAGCACCCGGTACAGGACGCTCGGTCGGTGCGCGACCAGCGCCGACAGGTCGGCATGGAACACGATGTTCATCGAGCCCGCGAGGTCCATCCGGCCCTCGAACGGCAGGCCGACGTCGGCGGCCACCTGGCTGCGTCCGCCGTCGGCGCCGATCACGTACTTCGCGCGGATCACGTACTCGTGACCGGTGACGCGGTCACGGACCGTGACGTCGACACCGTCGGCGTCCTGCCCGAGGCCGACGTACTCGGTGTCGAACCGGACCCGGCTGCCGCGCGCCGCCGCCCGCCCGACGGCGATCGGCTCCCGGAACGTCTGCGGGATGTCGCAGTTCTGCTCCGGCGAGGCGAGGGCGTGGTCGGCCTCCCGGGCGGGGTGGGTGCCCCAGGTGCGGACGCGGCCGATCTCGTCGCCGGTCAGGCTCGTGCAGAACACCGTCTCGCCCATCAGGTGGTGCGGGGCGCCCTGGGCGTGCACCTCGTCGGCGATGCCGAGGTCGCGGAAGACCTCCATCGTGCGCTGGTTGGTGATGTGGCTGCGCGGGGTGTTGGCCGTCCAGCGGTACTTCGTGATCACCATGTGGTCGACGCCGAGCGTGGCCAGCGCCAGCGCGGCGCCACCGCCCGCCGGGCCGCTGCCGATGACCAGGACGTCGGCGTTCAGGTTCTCAGTCATGCTCACGCCTTCTCCCACACGATGCTCACGCCTTTTCCAACACACCGTGCCCGACGCCCAGCACGGCACCCCGTGCGCACCGTGCGCACCGTGCGCGATGTCGCCGCCGAGCGCGATCTCCGGCGAGGCGTCGTGGAAGAACGGCCCGAACACCGTCGACGCCGTGGCCCGGGGTGACGACGGTGCGTTGATCCCGACCGTCAGCATCGACAACCCCAAGAACGTCCGAGAGCAGAACGAACTCCTGACGGCGGGCGTCGGTGATGTGCCCGGCGCGGGTGAGGAACCCGATGCCGGCCTCCCACTCGTGCTGCGTCAGCGAGACGTCGCGGGCGAAAGCGTGCAGGTGCCGGGTGAGGCTCGCCATCACCTCGCGCAGCCGCTCGTCCACCGTGTCGTCGAAGCTCGCCACCACCTCGTCGGTGACAGCCTGCTCCCGGCCACTTACGACGGTCCTCGCCTCGTGCTGCCCTGCGTCATGTGCCTTTACTCATTCCGCGGCCCAGGCGGCGCGCACGAGCCGCCGCAGTGCCCCGTCGCCGACGGGTACGGGATTGTCCTTCGGCACCGACGGCTCGGTGAGGTCCGCGGCCCCGTCGAGCCGGTCCTCGGCCAGTCCGAGCCCGCGCAGTCCCCGGGGCACCCCTAGATCATCGGCCAGGGCGCGCAGACCCGCCACCGGGTCGGCGACGTCCAGGGCCACGGCAACCCGTTCGGCGGCGTCGGGCGCTCCGGGCGCGTTGAAGGCGAGGACATGCGGCAGGACGACGGCATGGGTACGGGCGTGCGGCATCCCCATCCCGCCCAGCACGTGGCAGAGCTTGTGGTGCAGGCCCGAACCGGTGACGGCGAACGCGGCCGCGGTCAGCCAGGCGCCGCGCAGCAGGTCGGCGGGATCGCCGCTGCGCAGCCCGGTGGCCAGCGCCGCGATCCCCTCACCGGCCACCGCGGAGCTGACGGGGTTGCGGCCCGGCGCCCACAGCGCCTCGACGCCGTGCGCCATCGCGTTCAGCCCGCTCGCCACCGCCAGCTCCCGGGGCAGTGACGCCGTCAGCTCCGGGTCGTAGACGACCACGCGGGGCAGCACGGCCGGGTCGACGCCGGTGGTCTTGCGGCCGCCGTCGGTCTGGCCCCAGATCTGCGTGACCTCCGAGCCGGAGTACGTGGTGGGGACCGCGACGATCGGGATCCGCGCCGTCAACGCCACGGCCTTCGCCGCGCCGATCGTCGAACCGCCACCGATGGCCAGCAGGGCGTCACAGCCGGTGGCCGCGGCGCGCGCGGCCTCCGCGGTGGCGACGGGCACGTGCTCGCGGACCGCGGTGAAGGAGCCGGCGATGAGGTCGGCGAACGGCGCGACGATCTCCGCAATCCGGTCCGCGTCCCGCTCGGACGCGATCAGCAGCAACCGCCGGGCACCGAGCGTCGCGATCTCGGCCGCCAGCCGGGTGCGCGCCGCCCTGGGCCCGAACACGATCCGAGCCGGCAGAGCATCGTAACTGAACGTGTCCACCGGTCACACCCTGCTGCACCGGCCGCCACCCGTCCACCCCGCCCCGCACACCCCTGCCTCGCTCGGGCAGGCCCCGCCCCCGCCCCCGCCCCGATTGCCCCACCCCATCGCGAGTTCGCGCGTTCCGCCCCGGTGGTCGGCACCGGCGTGGCAGCATTCTTGATGTGATCGTGGTCGCCCGTCGTCGTCGCATCACGTCCCTCCACATGTTCTGCGGGGTGCTGGTGGTCGCGATCGTGGCCCGGTCGGTGATCGTCGACTCCCTGTCCGCACCCGGGCCACGCACCGCGGCCACGGTGTTCGTGGCGGTCTGCGTGCAGGCCCTGCCGTTCCTCGTAATGGGGGTGCTGCTGTCGGGGGCGATCGCGGCGTTCGTGTCCCCCGCGGTCCTGCGCCGGGTACTGCCGGCCAGGCCCGCGGCGGCCGTGCCCGTCGCGGGCCTGGCGGGCTGGTGTTGCCCGGTTGCGAGTGCGCGTCGGGGCCGGTGGCGCGCAGGCTGATCGGGCAGGGCGGGCCCGGCGACGTTCGTGGTGGCGATCGCGTGCGCGGTCGCGGTCGGCTGGGTCCTGCTGTGAGGCGCGAGACCCAGCACGCCCTGCTCCTGCTGCTCGGCGGGGCGCTGCTGCGGATCGCGGTGGACGACACGTTCCTGCGCTACGTCCGGCCGTCGCACCGCTGGTTGCTGATCGGCGCCGGGGCGGTGATGGTGGTGGGTGCCGTCGTCGCGCTGAGCCGGGACGCCCGCGGAGCGCGAACCGACGACGCTCACGATCATCCGGGCGTCGAGCGACACGTCCCGTGGTTGCTGCTGGTGCCGGTCCTGGTGATCGCGCTGGTGGCGCCGCCCGCGCTGGGTGCGGACACTCCGCAGCCGGCGAGCACGACCAGGAACAGAGCGGCGACAGGGCGACGGATCACCGCCCGACGGTAGGGCGCCCCAACCCGTTCCGGGCCGGCAACGACATGACGGGTCGCGAACGACTGGTTGTATGGAGCCCGTGGCAACCGGCTTCGACTACTCGAACCTCAGTGGCCGACCTCCCGGCCCGTTCGTGGGGCTCGCCGCACGTCTGTTGCCGGGCGTGCGGTCGGTGCAGGAGCAGATCGAGCCCTACGCCGCCGCATGGCACCGTGACAACGTCACGGCACTGGCCGCGTCCGGGCCACTGTGGGTGGCGCTGGGCGACTCCATGACCCAGGGCATCGGCGCACCGGCCCACGACCGCGGCTGGGTCGGCCAGCTCGCCGCCCGGATGCCGGGGCGGCGCGTCGTGAACCTCGCCATCAGCGGCGGCCTGGTCCGTGACGTTCTGGACCGCCAACTCCCCGCCCTCGACGCCCTGGACGTCACCCCGGACCTGCTCACGGTCATGATCGGCGCGAACGACATGTTCGGCCCGCGGCACCGCCCGCACCTGGCCGCCGGCCTCACCGAGCTGCTGGAACGACTGCCCCCCGGCACGATGGTGGGCAACCAGCCCGGCACGTTCGCCGCGGCCCTGGAGATCAACCAGCTGGTCGACGACGCCGTGGCCCGCCGCGGCCTGGTGCTGGCCGAGTTCCGGGACCCCCGGACCCGCACCTGGCGCGGCAAGCTCGCCGCCGACCACTTCCACCCCAACGAGCGCGGCTACGCCGCGATGGCGGAGATCATGGAGGAGGCCATCCTGCGCCGGCCGTGACCCGCGCCCGCGATTGCAGCAAAGCCACGCGGACCCCGGTCAGGCCGCCGCGGGTTGCGCTGCCCGGGCGCGCAGGCTCGCCGGCACCGCGAAGCGGTCGCCGAACTTCGCCGCGAAATCGTCCGCGCGGGTCACGAAGCCGGCCACCCCGCCCGGGTAGCCCTCGACGTACTGCACGACGCCGCCGGTCCAGGCCGGGAAGCCGATGCCGAAGATCGAGCCGATGTTGGCGTCCGCCACCGAGGTGAGCACACCCTCGTCGAAGCACCGGACGGTCTCCAGTGCCTCGACGAACAGCATCCGCTCCGAGAGCTCGTGCAGGTCGACGTCGTGGTTCGTGGCGCCCAGCTCGGTGCGCAGCCCGGGCCACAGGCCCGTCCGCGTGCCGTCGACGTAGTCGTAGAAGCCCGCCCCGCCGGAGCGGCCGGTGCGGCCCGCGTCGACGAGCCGGTCGATGATCGCCTCCGACGGGTGCGCCTCCCAGGTGCCGCCGACCGCCCGCACGGCGGCCTTCGACTCCTCGCGGATCTTGCGCGGCAGCGTGAGTGTCAGCTCGTCCATCAGCTGCAGCACCGGCGCCGGGTAGCCGGCCTGGGAGGAGGCCTGCTCGATCGTCTGCGGGTCGATGCCCTCGGCGAGCATCGCGACTCCCTCGTTGAGGAAGGTGCCGATCACCCGCGAGGTGAAGAAGCCGCGGCTGTCGTTGACGACGATCGGGGTCTTCTTGATCCCGAGCGTCAGGTCGAACGCCTTGGCCAGCGTGGCGTCCGACGTCCGCTCGCCGCGGATGATCTCCACGAGCGGCATCTTGTCGACCGGGGAGAAGAAGTGCAGGCCGATGAAGTCGCCCTCGCGATCTCCGGGCGGGTGGGAGATGCCGCGCGCCAGCTCGGTGATCGGCAGCGTCGAGGTGTTGGAGCACAGCAGCGCGTCGGGCTCGACGATCTTCATCGCCTCCCGGAACACCTCCTGCTTGAGCATCACCGACTCGAACACGGCCTCGATGATCACGTCACAGCCGGCGAGGTCGTGGTAGTCCTCGGTGGGGGTGATGCGCCCCAGCAGCGCCTCGCCCTTCTCGAGGGTCGTCCTCCCGCGCTGGACGCCCTTGGCCACCAGGCCCTCGGAGTAGAGCTTGCCCTGAGTGGCGGCGGCGAGGGAGACGTCCTTCAGGACGACCTCCCAGCCGGCCAGCGCGCAGGTGTAGGCGATGCCGGCGCCCATCATCCCGGCCCCGAGCACGGCGACCCTGCGCGGCGTGTACGGCGCGAAACCCTCGGGACGCGAGCCGCCGCCGTTGATCGTCTGCAGGTCGTAGAAGAACGCCTTGGTCATGTTCTTGCTGACCTGGCCGGTCACCAGCTCGGTGAAGTAGCGGGCCTCGATCCGGAACGCGGTCTCGATGTCCACCTGGGTGCCCTCGACGGCCGCGGCCAGGATGTTGCGCGGCGCCGGCATCGGCGCGCCCTTGATCTGCTTGCGCAGGTTGGCCGGGAACGCAGGCAGGAACGCCGCGAGCTTCGGCGACGACGGGGTGCCGCCGGGGATCTTGTAACCCGGCCGGTCCCACGGCTGCGCCGCGTCCGGATGGGCCGCGATCCACGCCCGCGCCCGGTCCAGCATCTCCTCGGGCGTCGCCGCGAGCTCGTCGATGATGCCGGTCTCCAGCGCGGCCGCAGGCTTGTGCCGCTGGCCCTGTGCGAGGACCTTCATGAAGCCGTCGGCGATGCCGAGCATGCGCGTGATGCGCACGACGCCGCCGCCGCCGGGCAGCAGGCCGAGCGTGACCTCGGGAAGCCCGTAGACGACCCCGCGGGCGTCGAGCCCGATGCGGTGGTGACACGCCAGCCCGATCTCCAGACCGCCGCCGAGCGCGGTGCCGTTCATGGCCGCGACGACCGGCCGCCCCAGGGTCTCCAGCCGGCGCAGCACCCGCTTGAGGGTCATGGAGTTCTCGAAGAATCGCGGTGCGTCGGCCGGGGTGGCCGTGCTGAGCGCATCGAGGTCGCCGCCGGCGAAGAACGTCTTCTTGGCGGAGGTGAAGATGACACCGACGATGTTCTCCCGATCGGCGACGAGCGCGTCGACACACTCGGCGAAAGCCGCGCCGAATCGCTCGGTCATCGTGTTCGCGCTGCGGCCCGGGTCGTCCAGGGTGACCACGACGATGCCGTCGGCGCCGGTCTCCCAGCGGACTGCCTTCTCGCTCATGAGATCCGTTCCACGACCGTCGCGATCCCCATGCCGCCGCCGACGCACAGCGTCGCCAGCCCGTACCGCAGCTCGCGGCGTTCCAGCTCGTCGATCAGGGTGCCGAGGATCATCGCCCCGGTCGCGCCCAGGGGGTGGCCCATCGCGATCGCGCCGCCGTTGACGTTGGTCTGCTCGTGGGAGATGTCCATGTCCTTCATGTACCGCAGCGCGACGGCGGCAAAGGCCTCGTTGATCTCGAACAGGTCGATGTCGGAGACGGTCAGTCCGGCCTTGGCCAGCGCCTTGCGCGACGCGGGCGCTGGGCCGGTGAGCATGATCGTCGGATCGGCGCCCGACAGGGCGGTGGCGACGATCCGGGCCCGGGGCCGGATCCCGGCGGCCTTCCCGGCCGCCTCGGTGCCGATCAGGGCGAGCGCCGCACCGTCGACGATGCCCGAGGAGTTGCCCGCGTGATGGACGTGGTCGATCTTCTCGACCCAGTGGTAGCGCTGCAGCGCGACGGCGTCGAATCCGCCCGCCTCGCCCATCATCGCGAACGACGGCTGGAGGCCGGCCAGGCTCTCGAGCGTGGCGCCGGCGCGGATGTGCTCGTCGCGGTCGAGGACGGTCAGGCCGTTGCGGTCGAGCACCGGCACCACCGACTTCGCGAAGTAGCCGTTGGCCCACGCCTTGGCCGCGCGGGTCTGCGACTCGACGGCGAACGTGTCGACGTCGGCGCGCGAGAAGCCCTCCAGGGTGGCGATCAGGTCGGCACCGATGCCCTGGGGCACGAAGCCGGTCTGGTAGCTCGTGTCGGGATCCATCGCCCAGGCGCCGCCGTCGGAGCCCATCGGCACCCGCGACATGGCCTCGACGCCACCCGCGAGCACCATCTCCTCCATGCCGGAGCGCACCTTGTGGGCGGCCGTGTTGACGGCTTCGAGCCCGGACGCGCAGAAGCGGTTGAGCTGCACGCCGGCGACGGTGTCGGGCAGGCCGGCGGCGATGGCGGCGGTCTTGGCGATGTCACCGCCCTGGTCGCCGATGGGCGAGACGACGCCGAGGACCACGTCGTCGATCGTGTTGGTGTCCAGCTCCGGGAACCGGCGCCGGATCTCGTCGATCAGACCGGTGACGAGCGCGACGGGCTTGACCTCGTGCAGCGAACCCGAGGCCTTGCCTCGGCCACGCGGGGTGCGGACGGCGTCGTAGACGTACGCCTCGGGAATCTCAGCCATGGGTCTTTGTTACAGCAGCGCTGTCACATAGGTCAAGGTGTGACGTAACCTCCGCTCGTGGAGTCCCTCACCATCGACCAGCTCGCCGACCGCACCGGCATCACCGTCCGGACGATCCGGTTCTACGCCCAGCGCGGCCTGCTCCCCCCACCTCGCCTGCGTGGGCGCACCGGGCTCTACGGCGAGGACCATCTCGCCCGCCTGGAACTGGTCAACGAGCTGTCGGCGCTCGGCTTCACCCTCGCGGCCATCGAGACCCATCTCGAACGCCTCCCCGCCGACGCCGGTGCCGGCGAGCTGGCCCTGCAGCGCGCGCTGCTCACCCCCTGGGTGGCCGAGCAGATCGAGGAGCTCGATCTCGCCGAGCTCGACCGCCGGGCCGGCCGCACCCTCTCGGCCCCCGACGTCGACGCGCTCGTCGGCATCGGCGTCCTGACCCTCCTCGACGACGGCCGGGTGCGGCTGCACGGCTCCAGCACGCTCGGTGGCGGGCTGGCCGTGCTCGACTCCGGCCTGCCCGGCGACATCTGGCAACGCGCTCACAAGCTCATCGAACAGCACACCACCGCCCTGGCCGAGGACCTCATGGCAATGTTCCAGGACGAGGTGCTGCAGCCCTACCGCGATCGCGGCCGGCCCGCCGACGAGCGTTCGCGGCTCGCGGCGGCGTTCACGCAACTCAAACCGGTGACCGTGCGTGGGGTCGTCACCGCGTTCGGCCGCGCGGTGAACCGGACGATCCGGGAGCGGATGGAATGAGGGTGGTCTAGCGTCATGTCCGTGCAGGTGCTGCGTGCCGCCGGCTACTTCGCCGTCCCCGAGGGGGAACCCAACCAGTACCGCGAACACCTTCGATGCGATGACCTCTCCGTCGGCACGTACTGCATCCCCGTCGGCGGCAAGGACGGGCAGCTGCCCCACGGCGAGGACGAGATCTACGTCGTGACGCGCGGGCGCGCCCGGCTCTGCTCGGACTCCGGCGAGGTGCCCATCGGCCCCGGCTCGGTGATCCACGTCAGCGCGCACGAGAAGCACCGGTTCACCGAGATCACCGAAGACCTGTCGATCATCGTGGTGTTCGCGCCGTGCGAGGGCCGGCGCGGATGACGGTGGAGCGGACGACGGTGGGGCGGATGAGCTTCGTCCACCCGCTGACGGTCCGCTACCTCGAGGTCGACGCGCAGGGCGTCGTGTTCAACGCCTGGTACCTCGCCTGGTTCGACGACGCAATGACGGCCTACCTGGCCCACGGCGGCCTGCCCTACCGCACCATGCTCGACGCCGGGGTGGACGTACAGCTGGTGCGCTCGGAGATCGACTGGCGGGCCGGGATCGGGTTCGGCGACACCGTCGAGATCGCCGTGTCCACCGCCCGCCTCGGCCGCACCAGCTTCGCGCTGGACTTCGAGGTGCGCCGGGCGGGCGACGCGGCTCGGGTCGTGACGTGTGCCGGCCGCACCGTCTACGTCGTGGTCGCCACCGACGGCAGCGGCAAGCGCGAGATCCCACCGTCGATCGCCGACGCTCTGGGCGAACCCGCGCCCGTGGCGCCGGTCTGAGGAGTCACTCCAGGTCGAAGGCCGTCATGAGGGCCGCGGTCAGGAGCCCCTCCTGAGCCGGCAGGAGGTACCCGATCCGGCGCAGCAGATTTCCGGCAACGATGGTCGTCACGTTGTCACAGCTGATCACGCTCGCACCGGCGAGGCCGTTCGCCGGCCCCACGGCGACCTCGGTCGACAGGCCCCGCACCCTGGACGTGACGGGCGCGACAGTCACATTCAGGAGGTGGGGACGCACCACCTCACGCGTGAGGACCACGACCGGTCGGACCTTGTCGAGGCGCGCCAGGTGGATGGGCCGCATCAGTCGCCGAGATCGACCGGGTGAGCGGACATGTGCGCAGCCAGCTCGTCCAGGTAGGGATCTGCACCGTCGGTCCCGCGCAGGATCTCCACGTCGGCCAGGGCGATCTGGCGCCGTCGCTCGCGGACGAGGGCCCGGGTGACGGCCTCGGCACGGCTGCTCACCGTGCCGCGCGCCACCTCACCATCGACGAAGGCGGCCAGCTCGTCGGGGATCCGGACGGTCATCTGCACTGTCATACCAGGACCATACCGGCCTGGGATCGGCAACGGTGCTCACGCACCGAGCCGGCTGCGGCACCCGCCCGGATGATCCATTCAGCGGAACGTCGTAGGTGAAGGTGTGGGCGTGCTCATCCCCGGGCGAGCGGTTGATCGCACGTGCGCCTGCCCGGAACGTCGCGACAGCCGCCGCGCGGCCCGCGCCAGCATCGCGCGGACGATCACCGGGTGCCCGGGCCGGACCAGTGCGAAGTACGCCCGGCCGCGCGCGTGGTCCAGCCGCACGACATCGTTGAGGACGACCTGGTCCGGCGCGCGCAACACGGACACACGGAAGCGGAGGTGTCGCTCGTCGGTGCCGAGCAGCACCTCGTCGGCGGAGCGGCCGCACCCACGGCGAACACCGGTGGCGTCGGGCCGGGCCGACGCCGAGCGTCGACTCCGCCCGGTCCAGCAGGTCCTCCAGCAGCGCGTCGTGCAGCCACCGGATGAACGGTGCTGGCCCGGGTCACCCGCCGCCGGCTCACCTACCTCTCGGCGCTGTCCGCCGAGCTCGGCTTCGACGTACAGGAGGCCCGGCGGCGCAGCCTGCTCGGCTACACCTCCTACCTCGGCCACGCGCAGCTCATCCACGCCACGCCGGACGCCGTGCCTGCCGGGGCGGCGCTGTCGGGCTACATCGACGCCGTGGTGGCCACCTTCACCCACGGCGCGTCCCCCCGCCCCTCGTCGTCGGCGCGTTCGATCACGAACTGAGACGGTACCGCCGAGGACGACGTGGCAGGCTCCACAGGACAACCGTCCGCACCGGAGTGGGGGACCACCATGTCGCAGCAGGTCCGTGGGGTCGTCGCCCACAAGAAGGGCGAGCCGGTCTCGCTCGAGACGATCATCGTGCCCGATCCCGGGCCCGGCGAGGCCGTCGTCGCCGTCCAGGCGTGCGGGGTGTGCCACACCGACCTGCACTACCGCGAGGGCGGCATCAACGACGAGTTCCCGTTCCTGCTCGGCCATGAGGCCGCCGGGATCGTCGAGTCGGTGGGCGTCGGCGTCACCGACGTCGCCCCGGGCGACTTCGTGATCCTCAACTGGCGGGCCGTCGACGGCACCTGCCGGGCGTGTCGCCGCGGCGAGCCCTGGTACTGCTTCTCCACCCACAACGCCACGCAGAAGATGACGCTGGAGTCGGGCCAGGAACTCTCCCCCGCCCTCGGTATCGGCGCGTTCGTCGAGAAGACGCTCGTCCACTCCGGGCAGTGCACCAAGGTCGACCCGGCCGCGAAGCCCGAGGTCGCGGGCCTCCTGGGCTGCGGTGTGATGGCGGGCATCGGTGCCGCCATCAACACCGGTGGCGTCGGGCGCGGCGACTCGGTCGCCGTCATCGGGTGCGGCGGCGTGGGCGACGCCGCCATCGCGGGTGCGAACCTCGCCGGCGCGTCGATCATCATCGCGATCGACATGGACGACCGGAAGCTCGAATGGGCGCGCGGCTTCGGCGCCACCCACACGATCAACGCCCGCGGGGTCGACGTCGTCGAGGCCGTGCGGGCGCTCACCGACGGCAACGGCGCCGACGTCGTCATCGACGCGGTGGGGCGGCCCGAGACCTTCAAACAGGCGTTCTACGCACGCGACCTGGCCGGTACGGCGGTGCTCGTCGGCGTGCCGACGCCGGACATGACGATCGACCTGCCGCTGATCGACGTGTTCGGCCGCGGCGGTTCCACCAAGTCGTCCTGGTACGGCGACTGCCTGCCCAGCCGCGACTTCCCGATGCTCATCGACCTGCACCTGCAGGGCCGGCTGCCGCTGGAGAAGTTCGTGAGCGAGACCATCACGCTCGGCGACGTCGAGGCGGCGTTCGAGAAGATGCGCACGGGCGAGGTCCTGCGGTCGGTGGTCCTGCTGCCGCCGCTCGACATGGTCGGCAAGGAGACCGCGGCCGCCGCCGCGCACCCGGCAGTGTCGGGATGACGGCCTCGGGTCCGGTCGACCACCTCATCACGTCCGGCACGTTCTCCCTCGACGGCGGCACCTGGGACGTCGACAACAACGTCTGGCTCGTGGGCGACGAGCACGACGTGATCATCATCGACGCCGCACACGATCTGGAGGCGATCGCCGCCGCCGTCGGGGGCCGGCGCGTCGTCGCCGTCGTCTGCACCCACGCCCACGACGACCACGTCAACCAGGCTCCCGCCCTGGCCGACCGGTTCGCCGCACCGATCCTGCTCGACCCGGCGGAGCGGGTGCTCTGGGACATGAGCTGGCCCGATCGCACCCCCGACGGCGAGCTGACCGACGGGCAGACGCTGACGGTCGGCGGGATCGAGCTGCGGGTGCTCCGGACCCCGGGCCACTCCCCCGGCTCGTCGTGCCTGCACGCCCCCGAGCTGAGCACCGTGTTCACCGGCGACACCCTGTTCCGGGGCGGGCCGGGTGCCACCGGCCGGTCGTACTCGTCGTTCGACACGATCATCGACTCCATCCGCGGCCGGCTGTTGACGCTGCCCGGCGACACGGTGGTGCGCACCGGACACGGCGACCCCACGAGCATCGGCGACGAGCTGCCGCACCTGGAGGAGTGGTTGACCCGGGGTCACTGACCGTCTGCGGCGCCACGCTGTCTCAGCCCGTCGATGAGGAGGGCGAGCAGGCGTTCGGCTTGCGCGGCGCTGTCCGGGGAGCCCTGGGCGGCCCAGGCGATGGCGCCAATCATCTTCAGTACGTCACCGTCCTCGGTCGCGGTGGCGATCACTTTCGCCCGTCGCGCCCGCGCCAGCAGCGCCTCGGCATCATGGCCGACGGGACGAGCGGCAGCGTCGTCTACGAGGGCGTCGTCATGCGCCTGACCGACGGTTGGAAGATCAGCCATCGCACCGTCACCAGCAGACGAGCGGCACTCGGCATCGCGCGCAACGGCCAGCGCCGTCGTCGACGTGCGCGCCGAGGACCCGCTCGGCCATGCCCGGATCGACCAGGATGAGGGTGACCAACGGTCCGATCATTGCTCGGGCCTCTCCAAGTGAAGATTCAGTACTCAACATCGTAACGCGTATTAAAGCTAATCGGCCGCGCGGTTCATACCCAAGCCGGTATTGACTAATACCCGGATGTCTCAGAGGGTGCAGAAGCCTGGATGGGCCCGATGGGGGAGGCCCTACGCCCAGAGACCTGACCATCGTCACGTCGTGGACCGCAGCGTGGAAGAACAGCGGCCCCGACCGCCAGTGCCCGGGCGAGCACATGCTGTGTGACCGGCCCGACGTGCACTACGTGATCACGCGCAAGCTGGACGAGACCGCGGCTGACTGACGACGAGCGGGCGTCGATGTTCGGCGGCATGACGCACATCGCGCGGGAGGAGATCGTGCGGGTGTTGCGCCGCGGCGAGCACGCCATCCCCGGCCCGATCGACCACGACCACTGGATCTGCTGTCCGATCGGAGGACCGCCGGTGGTGATCCGCTCGCAGTACACCGACGGCGGTGCGTTCGTCGACTCGGAGGTGATCCCGCCGCCGCGCCAGGATCTCTACCTGCGCGACGCCGAGGCCAAGTGGACCGCAGGCGTGGCGTACGAGGACTGGATCGCCGCGCACGCCGATTTGGCGGGGGCCCCGGTCGACTGATAGACGAAGGGGGTGCCACGCCGGTCCCAGGAGGAGGTGAGCAGGCGGGGTGAGATGCCCCGCCTGCTCGTTGCCATCCGCGGGAACCGGCGCCAGGTCGACTTCGCGGAGCTCGTCGGGCTGACCCAGGCCAAGCTCTCCCGCCTGGAGCAGGGCCAGGGCCCACCTCTTGACCCCGAGGTGGCCGCCTCCTACGCGGCGGCGGCCGACGCCACGCCCGATCAGGCGGCCCGGCTGGTCGAACTGGCCGAGGCGAGCGCCATCACCCACTACACACAGCGGGCGGTGGCGCTTCGCAACGTGCACGTCATCCAGGGCCGCATACGCGGCTACATGACCTCCGCGCAGTACGTCTGGTCGTGGACGCCCCACGGGGTCCTTGGCGTACTGCAGACGCGGGCGTGGACCGAAGCCATGCTCGCCGGCGACGACAACAGCGACGACGACGACGACAACGACAGCGACGACAGCGACGACAGCGACGACGACGACGACGACCCAGGCCCGGAATGGTGGGCCCGACGCGAGGAGCAGACCGCCCTGCTCGACGATCCGGCCCGCTCGTGGCGGTTCCTGCTCTACGGGGGCGCGCTGCGTTGGATCGTCGACTCCCGCGCCGTACAGGCCACGCTCGTGGAGCACATCGCCGAGATCAGCACCCGCGAACACGTCGAGATCGGCGTGATCGACCAGGCGAGCCCCAAGCCACTGACGGCGCCCGACACCTTCCAGATCTACGGCGAACGCGCCGCCGAGGTGAACGGCATGCTCGGCCCGGCGTACGTGGAGGACCCCGCCGACCTGGACGTGCTGCGCGGGATCTTCGAGCGACTCTGGGTGCAGGCCCACCAGGGCGACGACGCCCGAGCGCTTCTGATGCGGATCGCGCGGACGATCCGGCGTTGAGCCGGCCCCATCAGCGTCTCGACGCCGCGCACGCGGTTCCTCCTATCGCACCCGCTGCGGAGCGCCACGGTTCCGAGGCAGGCCGGGTGCCACCGGCCGGTCGCACTCGTCGTTCGACACGATCATCGACTCCGTCCGCGGCCGGCTGTTGACGCTGCCCGGCGACACGGTGGTGCGCACCGGACACGGCGACCCGCGGCATGGACGTGCCCCCCCCCCCGATCGAGACGATCTACCTGCCGGAGACGGGTAACCGCAGCTCAGGGGTCGTGCGTGAACAGCGGGGCGGGAACACTGTGAGGTGCGCGCGGGCGGCGTCAGCCGTGGTCGGGAGCCGGTAGAGGCGGGCGGCGGTGCCGCCCAGGACGGCGCGGGCGGCGTCGGCGTCGAAGCGGGGGTAGCGCTGGGCCAGCTCGGCCGGGAACCGGTAGTGCGCAAGCTCCCGCACCAGCGGCCCGGGCCGCATCATCGGGTAGCCGCTGCCGAACAGCAGCCGGTCGGGGCCGAACGAGGCCAGCAGGGCGCCGAACGCATGGGCGAAGTCGAGCGACCCCGTCCACGGCAGGATCTCGGTCAGGACGACGTGGGTGTTGGGCAGGTCGGCGAACCGGCACAGCTGGGGCGTCGGCAGGCAGCCGGCGCCGAGCACGAACCGGATGTCGGGCAGGTCGACGGCCAACGAGCGCAGCTGCCGGGCGTCGAAGCCGGGAGGTGCGACCCGCGCCGCGG
This sequence comes from Pseudonocardia sp., assembly GCA_043716935.1. Classification (GTDB taxonomy): domain Bacteria; phylum Actinomycetota; class Actinomycetes; order Mycobacteriales; family Pseudonocardiaceae; genus Pseudonocardia. The sequence goes on along the minus strand of JAYSXW010000164.1, from coordinate 34,131 downwards.
CCCCGGCCCGAACCGGTTGGGACGATCCGGCGCGCACCGGCTCCGCCCAGGGCGGCACGACCGGCACCCGGCGCGCCCGCACCCGGCGCGCCGGACCTCCGGCCGCGCCGATCGAGGAACCGGGCGTCACCGCCCCGCGGTGCCAGGGCGCGGCGCGGGTGGAGGGCCCGACGCCGACGTGCACGACATCGGCGCCCGCCCCACCGGCCCGGGCCAGGACGGTGCGCAGCCACGGGTCGGCCAGCTCCAGGCGCCCGGCGGGACGGCCACGTTCGCCGAGCGTCAGCCCGCGCAGGCCGAAGCGTCGCACCAGCGACGCCAGGCCGCGCGCGCCCGCCCGGCCACCGCCGGGATCGAGCTCGCCCGACAGCACGAACCGGTCGGGCAGCCGGGCCGCCATCTGCACGTGCCACTCCAGCGGGGAGAAGCCCAGCACGAACAGGTCACCGAGCACCACCGGCTGAAGCACGGCCCGGTCGACGTGGCCGTCACCGAACACGTCCCGCCGCAGCATGTGTTCGGTGACGCGCTCCGCCTCGTGCGGGGCGACCGCGGAGCCGTCGAGCTCGCGGTGGCGACGCAGCAGGTCCAGGGCGTAGACCTCGCCGTCGGCGATGGCCTGGTTGTGCGGGCTGGCGTCCCAGATGTGCACCTGGGCGTCGACCACGGGGCACGGCTCACCGTCGATACTGATCATCCGGCTAGCCGACCTGCGGCCCCAGGCCCAGGGACTGGGGCGTACTGGCGTCGGGGGAGGGCTGCGGGATACCGTCGTCGAGGGGCCCGAACTCCGTCATCAGCGACTTGTTCCACGGCGTCTGCTCCTCGGCCACCAGCGAGTTGGTGGTGAGGATCAGCCCGGCGACCGACGCGCCGTTCTGCAGGGCGGACCGCACCACCCGCAGGGGGTCGATGATGCCCATCTCCAGCATGTTGCCGAAACGGCCCTCCAGGGCGTCGAAGCCCTCGTCGACGCCGAGGTCGGTGACCTGCTTGACCACGTCGGCGCCGTCGTAGCCGGCGTTGGTGGCGATCAGGTGGACGGGCTCGGTGAGCGCGCGGCGCACGATCTCGACGCCGATCTCGTAGTCGCCGGAGACGTCCAGCTTGTCCAGCGCCTGCTCGGAGTGCAGCAGCGCCGCACCGCCGCCGGCGACGATGCCCTCGGCCATGGCCGCGCGGGTGGCCTGCAGCGAGTCGTCGACGCGGTGGCGGATCTCCTTGAGCTCGGCGTTGGTCGGCGCGCCGACGGAGATGATCGCCGCCTTGCCCGAGAGCCGCGCGATGCGGTCGCCCAGCCAGTCCTCGTCGGTCCCGATGCTGGCGCGGTTCATCTCGGCGCGCAGCTGCGAGAGCCGTACGTCCACCGATTCCCGCGGGGCGTACCCACCGATGATCGCGGTGTGCTCGTTGGTGGCCCGCACCCGCGACGCGCGCCCGAGGTGCTCGACGCCCATCTGCTCCAGCGAGAATGACGACGCCTTGGACAGCACCATGCCGCCGCACAGCGCCGCGATGTCCTCCAGCATGTGCACGCGCTTCTCGCCGAAGCCGGGCGCCTGGATCGCGGTGGCCTTGATGTGCCCGTTGACGTGGTTGTGCACGAGCATCTGCAGCGCGGAACCCTCGACCTTCTCCGCCACGATCACCAGCGGGCGCGGGTCGCGCATGATCTTCTCGAGCACCGGCATCAGGGAGCGGACATCGGTGATCTTCTCCGCGGACAGCAGGATGTAGGGATCGTCGAGGATCGCCATCATGCTGCCCGGGTCGGTGACCAGGTAGGGCGAGACGTAGCCGTTGTCGAACTCGAAGTCCTCGACGAAGTTCACCGTCAGACCGAGCGTCGGCCCGTCGTCGACGGAGATGACGCCGTCGTCGCCGACGGTGTGCAGGGTCTGCGCGACGATCCGGCCGATCGACTCGTCGTCGTTGGCCGAGATGGCGGCGACGCGGGAGAGGTCCTCGACGCTGTCGACGGGGTGCGCCACCGTCGACAGGTGCGCGACGATCGCGGCTACGGCCACGTCGATCCCGCGCTTGACCAGCACCGGGTTGCCACCCGAGGTGATCGCCATCATCCCCTCGCGGACGATCGCCTGCGCCATGACCGTGGCCGTGGTGGTGCCGTCACCCACGGTGTCGTTGGTCTTGATCGCGGCTTCCTTGAGGATCTGCGCGCCCATGTTCTCGAACGGGTCGCGCAGATAGATCTCCTTGGCGATCGTCACGCCGTCGTTGGTGACCTCCGGCGTGCCGGTGATCTTCTCCAGGATGACGTTGCGGCCTTTGGGTCCGAGGGTGGACTTGACAGCTTCCGCCAGCTGGTCGACACCGGCCTTGAGCAGGTCGCGGGCTTCCTGTCCGAACTTGAGTTCCTTGGCCACGACGGCCCTCCTGGAATGCGTGTGCGCGGGGGATTGACACAGACAGCGACCCGGGTCGCCCGCCACGCCGGATTGCGCGGCCGGCGACCCGGGGAGAACGACTAGGAGACCTGCGGAGGCAGCATGTCGCCGATGAACTCGGCAGCCTCCTCGAGATTTCCGAACATCACGGTCCGGTCGTCCATGTGGATCATCTTGCCGTAGTGCGTGGACATGTTCTCCTCGAACTCCGAGGCGTCGTAGAAGCCCTCCTCCTCGCCCAGGGCCTCCGAGATCTCGTCGTAGACGAAATCCATCCGACCGACACAGTCGACCCGGATCATGGACGGCAGGTCTGTGACCGTCACGTTCTCCTGCCGGTTCATCACTTCGGCCACGACGACGCCGACCTGGTTGTTCATCAGGGTCACGCCGGCCATGTTGGACGCGGTCGCGTTCACGTTGAACGGGCTTTCCGCGGTACGGAAACTGGTCACAGCGACAGCTCCTTCGGGGTGTCGAGGCCGAGGTCGGCGAGGATTCCGGCGAAGCGGCTCTTGGCGCGGTCGAGGCTGTCCTCGAACCGCGGGGGCTTGTGGTCGGCCTGGCTCCACAGCGGCTGCATCGTGCGGGCCGCTTCGATACACATCGGCACCCACTTCGCGAGCCAGCCGTTCATGATCTCCGTGTTGTACTCGGCGAACTCGCGGTCCTGGACGAGCGGCCCGAAGCAGGCCTGCGTCCAGCGCAGGTCGCGCTGGGCGTAGTCGTACTCGCCGGCACCCATGACGGTCGGGGTGACGAAATCGCCGTGCCCGGCCGCGGCCTGCTGTACGAGGTTGCTCCGGAACAGCTCACCGAGCAGCGGTTCGAACACCACGTTGGTGGCGAAGATCGACTCGCCCCAGTCGTTGTCCACCGCGGTGAGCGCCTCGGTGACCCTGCGCACGCCCTGCCACTCCGGGTCGGAGTTCCACGCCTCGACGTGCGCGGAACCGTCGAAGCCCTCGATCTCCTCCGACAGCGTCAGGTTGTAGAGCGCCAGGTCCTGGGCGAACCGGATCTTGTGCATGCTGTTCACGACCATCGCCGTGTTGTGCATGTTCGTCGGGCCGGAACGGTTGCAGGCGGCGAACACGTAGAGGCCCAGGATGTGCTCGATGTGCATCCAGGCACCGACGTTGCGCTCGACGAAGTGCACCCAGTTCTTCGTCCACTGCTCGAAGGCCTTGGACTGGCGGGCGTTCTCGATGTTCTGCGTGGTCTGCCGGACGACGTTCGCGTTGTAGCGGTAGAACGTCATCTCCCATTCCTCGTTGGGGTCGCGGAACTCGTGCCAGCCGTGAGCGGGCCACTCGAAGTCCTTCGGTAGGCCGCCGGAGCCGATCCCGCGCTGCGGCTCGGGCTTGTCGACGCCCCACGCCTTCAGCTTGGTCCAGGTCAGCGGATAGCCGGACTCGCCGTTCGCGAAGCCGTAGATCCAGCCCTGCGCCAGGTAGTGGCGCGGATCGGGCTGGACGTCGACCGTCACGTCCTCGTAGTGGGTCTGCTTGCGCTTCGCCGGCTTGTAGTAGTTGTACCGGCGAGCGCTCGCGCCGGAGTCGGGGAACTCCTGCGCACCCGCCTCCGCGTCCGTGAACTCCGGCCTCGGCACGTTCCGTTCGGGGCGGCTGTTCTGAGCCGATCCGGCTTTCGACTCCGTCGTGGTCCCATTCGTCGTTGTCAAGGCCCGTCCTCTCCTTGCTCACCGGTGGTGGTGAACTTGTCGTAGAAGATGTACTGCTCGGGAACTCCGAGTTCCGTGAGCAGTGGAATCGCCGCATCCACCATCGGTGGCGGCCCACAGACGTAGGCCTCGCGCCCCTTGAGGTTGGATTCGTGTCGGCGGACGACCTCGGTGATCAGCCCGACCTCACCGTCCCAGGCGTCATCACCGGCGGGCTCGGAGAGCGCCGGCACGTAGCGGAATCCGGGGAGCCGCTCCTCCAGCTCCCGCAGCTCCTTCTCGAAACACAGGTCCCGCTGCTGGCGGGCCCCGTAGTAGAAGACGGCCTCCCGCTCGACGCCGCGGTCGGCCATCGAGCGCAACAGGCCCAGCACGGGGGACAGCCCGGCGCCGCCGCCGAGGAACACGATCGGCGAGGTGCGGCTCTCCCGCAGGGTGAAGGTGCCGAACGGTCCCTCGACATCGAGCCGGTCGCCGATCGCGACCTCCGTGGCCAGGAAACCGGAGAACAACCCGTCCGGATAGATCTTGATGACGAACTCGAACAGCCCGCTCTCGCGGTCGGGGGGGTTCGCCATCGAGAACGACCGGCTCTGGTCGGTGCCCGGCACCATGATGTCGAGGTACTGGCCCGGGAAGAACTTGATCTCCTCGGGCTCGATCAGCCGGAGCGTGAGGTGCCGCATGTCATGGGTGACGGCGACGTTCGAGACGACCTCCGCCACTCCCTTCCGCAGCGGCAACCCGGATCGGATGATCTCCTCGTCGTAGTTGAGAAGTTCGATCACCAGGTCCTCGTAGGCGTGCGCCCGGCACAGGAGGGTGGAACCCTCCTCCTTCTCGTAGTCGGGGAGCGCGAACGTCGAGTAGGAGTCGTACTCGATGTCCTCCCCTTCGAGCACGAACGACTTGCACGCCGCGCACTGGCCCTCCTTGCAGCCGTGCATCAGCTGCACGCCCTGCTCGGCGGCCGCGCGCAGGATGTTCTGTCCCTCGTCGACCTGGATCTCGATGCCTACCGGCTCGAAACGCACCGTGTGCTTGTCACCCATGGAAATCGCCTTTCGCCGGTAAACCGTTGTGAACCGAGCCGGACCAGCAGGGGGAGGGCCGACGATGGAGTCGCCGACCCTCCCCCCTCACCTGACCCGCGCTCAGGCGCCCGAAGGTGCCGGACGTCCGGCGGGACCCTGACGGATGTAGTCAGCGTGATAGGCAGCCTTGCCGGCGGCGTCCATCTCGTTGATGATCACGTTGGGGCTACCGCACGGGGGGCAACGACGCAGGTGGTCCAACGTCCACATCTTCTTGGGGTCCAAGTCGAGGTGGGGCTGGGCCGTCATCGTCTTGCCGTCGTCGCGGACGAAGCCCATGTCCGAGACCACGTCGGCCCAGTTCCAGCCGTGGTAGAGCGTCTCCCACTCGCGGTGCCCGACCAGACGGCCCATGTTCGGGGTCTCGCGACCCTGGTACGTGGGACGGAAGGCCTCGACATCGGTCCAGCGGCAGACCTCGTGGCAGTACGTGCGCGTCACGCCGTCGACGTCGGCCATGACCATGTCCTCGCGGACCAGACACGGGACCATGCAGGTCCAGCACCGGGCCGGGTAGACGTAGTCGACGTCCTCGAAGACGATCGGGTTGTGGCCGTTGGGCACGGCGAGGCGGTTGTAGTTCTCCCACCATGCGCCGTACTTGTCGTACCAGCCCGGGTACTTGTACTCGAACCACTCGAAGTCCGTGTCGGTCATCGCGTCGATGCGCCAGTAGTTGGCGAGCCAACCGGTGGCGAAGAACTGCGCGACCTCGTGGACGTAGCCCTTCTCCCAGATCTGCTTCCACGACTCCTCGATCAAGTCGTGCGGGATGACCAAGCCGTACTTCTCGAGCGGGATCAGGTACGAGCGGTAGTAGTCGTCGTAGATCCAGCGGCGCCACATCTCGGCGTAGGACTCGCGGTCCTTGCGCCGGTCCTTGGTGCCGTACTCGATGAACGTGCCGATGGCGGCGTCCACCACGCGGTGGTTGTTCCACCACGCGTAGCGCAGGTCGCGCTCGAGCAGCTGGCGGTTGTCCTCGTCCGACAGCGCCATCAGGAGCGTGGCGTAGCCGTTGGAGATGTGGCGCGACTCGTCGGACTGGACCGAGTGGAACACCGTCGGCAGCAGGTAGTCACCGTTGGCCGCAGCCTCGGCCGGCATGGCCACGAACAGCGTGTTCGTGAACGCCGTCTCGGCGACGATCGTCAGGTAGATGCTGGCCGCGGTGATGGCGTCACCGGTGATGAACCCCTCGGCGAACTGACGGCCGATGGTGCCGCAGTAGTCGCTGTGGAAGTTCCGCAGGCTGTTGTTGAAGCCGGCCGGGTCGATGTAGTTGTTCATGTACAGGCGCTTCAGGTTCTGCTGGATCGTCGAGTGGCGGACCTCGTCGATCATCTGAATGGCCTGGCCGTTGTGCAGTTCCGGGTTCGGAACCACGTGGAACAGCATCGGCATCGACCGTGCGGCCGAGACCTCCGGCAGCGGGATGATGGACAGGAACAGCTTCTGCCACTCCAGCCACCGCTCCTGGACATGGCGGAACATGTTCCCGCGGATGGCACCGTCCGACGCACCGTAGACGCGGTGGTCCTTCTCCTCCTGCATGGGGAAGTAGGACCGCAGGACCTGCTTGAGCGGGTCCTTCTTGGCGGCCTTGCGGAAGGTGTAGTCGGTTCCGTACTTCATGTACGGCTCGTGGTACTGCGGCTCCCAGGAAAGCTCCTGGATCTTCTGATGAGCCTTGGCCAAACTCTGCCGACTCACGTCATCTCCTCACGTGGTGGTGGTCCGGTTCCTTCTCCCTCGCCGCGCGGAGGCGTGGGTGAGATCGCCGTGGTCTGCCCCCGTCCGCGGTACCGGTCCTTGCGCGGGTGGGCCCCGGCAGCGGAGGTGGACCCGAGACCGTCGACCCCGTGCCGGTTGCGCGGAACCGGTCAGCGCCGAAGCTCTCGTGCCGGGAATCACACCTCCCCGGTCGCAGCCCGCGGGTCTCAATATGAGATTCTGCCTCGATCGGGACGCAGCAGTACTCGTCCTGGGCCTGAGGCCGTGTTTCCGGGTACCGTCGGGACCTGCACGTTTCGCATCGATGCGGAACGCAGGCTGCTCCGAGGAGGGCAACCGGTTGGTCCGCCCGCCACACACGTCCTCGCAGCTCCGGCCCGACCGGTCCGCTGCCGGGCTCCTACGCGCGCGGACGTCCTTCCTGGTGCACGACCAGGTCCCCAACGGGGAGGTCCGCGACACGATCCTCGCGTCGTGGCAACGCTCCCGGGAGTGGGACGTGGCCGCCGACGGCGCCGAGCTGTCCTGCGAATTCGACCCGGAACCGGACTCGCCACTGGTCCGGGCTGCGTCCGCGATCATCGACGACGTCGCCGACCAGCTCGCGGGTGAGGCCGTGAGCCTGATCCTCACCGACCACGACGGCGTCGTGCTGGAACGCCGGACGGGCGACTCCGCGCTCAGTCAGCACCTCGACCGCGTCTGGCTGGCACCCGGCTTCTCCTACGCCGAGAAGTTCGTCGGCACCAACGGGATCGGCACGGCGTTGGAAGGACGTGGCCCGGTGCAGGTCTTCGGGCACGAGCACTACATCGACCATCTCGCCGACCTCGCCTGCGCGGGTGCGCCCATCTGGCACCCGGTGACGGGAAAGCTCATGGGCGTCGTCGACCTGACGTGCTGGCGACCCGACGCCGGTCGCTTCATGGCGATGGCCGTCGGGCGCATCGCCCGACAGATCGAGGGGGCTCTGCTCGACCAGTCCGGACCCCGCGAGCTGGCGCTGCTGCACGACTACCTGACCGCGTGCCGACGCCACCGCGGCGCCGTCATCGGCGTCAGCCCCGACCTGCTGATGATGAACGACTACGCCCGGGAGCTCATCGACCCCGCCGACCAGGCCACCCTCGTCGCCGGCGCCGCCGAGGCGCTGACCGAGCGCCGCATCGTGCTCGTCGACCTGCCCAGCGGCGCCGTCGCCCGCGTGCACGGCCGTCCCAGCTGGACCTTCCGCGGCAGCACCGGCGGGGTCCTCCAGGTCCAGCTCGCTGCTCCCGACATCGTGCCGAAGCCACGCCCGACGGCAGTCGCGCCTGCGTCTGCGCTCCCGGCGGCCGTCGGCTCCGGGCTGCTGTGGACCAAGTGCTGCCAGGCCGTCGACCGGCACTTCCACAACCGCGAGTGGCTCGTGCTGGAGGGCGAACCGGGCACCGGCAAGGTCAGCCTGGCCCGGGCCACCCACCAGATGCGTACCCCCGCCGCGCACCTGCGGCTGCTCGACGCCCGCGACCACGACCCACGGTGGATCGCCGAGATCATCGAGGAGCTCGACACCGACGGCGGCACCCTCGTGCTGGCCCACGTCGACCTGCTCCCCCACGACGGCCAGCAGGCCCTCGCCGACGCCCTCGAACCGCACCGGTGGTCCGAGGACACCGAACGCGCCTGGGTTGTCGCCACCGTCGGGCTCGGCGGCTGTCCGCCCGACCTGCTGGAGTTCTTTCCCCGCACCGTCCTCGTGCCGCCACTGCGCCATCATGTGGAGGACGTCGCCGAGCTGGTGCCGCACCTCATCGCCCGGCTCACCCGCGCCAGTGAGCTGAGCTGCTCGCCCGACGCGATGCGCGTTCTCATGCGCAACCGCTGGCCCGGCAACGTCGAGCAGCTCTACCAGGTGCTGCGCAAGACCGTCTCGCGGCGGCGCTCGGGTGAGCTGACCCCGGCCGACCTGCCGCCGGAGGTCCGTGCGATCACCCGTCGGGTGCTCACGCCGCTGGAAGCCATCGAGTGCGACGCCATCGTCGACGCGCTGCTCGACAACGACGGCAACAAGGCCGAGGCGGCCCGCCACCTGGGCATGTCACGAGCCACGATCTACCGCAAGATCCGGGGCTACGGCATCTCCATGTCCGCGTCCGGCGGCTAGCGGGGGTAGGAACCGGCGTCGCGCAGCAGCACCTTGAGCAGCTCCTCGTACGGTCCCACGAGGTAGGCGTCGTCGCCGGCGCCGAAGCGGGTATCGCGTCGCAGGGGGTGCTCGAATACACTCCTGCCGTCATCCGAGCCGCGCCCGGCGCGGCGGATCGCCACCACCCGCGTGCGCTCCGACAGTTCACCCATCGCCAGGCCGTCGAGCCCGCCGCCGGCGGCCACCGAGAGGCGACCGACGAGGAAGGAGCTGCGGTCGACGGAGAAGCCGGCGAGCACATCGAGCCCGAGGGCGGCGCCGACGAACCACGGGGCGGCCAGCGCGTCGGTGGAGCGGACGTGGCGGAACGCGAAGCCGTCCTCCACACCCGTCGCGAGCTCCCGATCGAACACGCGCAGCACCACCGGCGTCGCGTCCCACCGCTCGCCCAGCTGATCCCGGACCACCAGGCCCGTCTCGATGTTCGTCAGGTCGTCGCTGGTCAGGATGGCGACGGCCGAGGCGGCGCTGAGGTTGGCGGTGGCGAGGACGGCCGTGTCGGTGGCGTCGCCCACCACCACGGGCACGCCGAGCGCGCGCACCCGGGACACGTGACGGGCGCCCTCGTCGCGCTCCACGACGACGACGCGGCGGCCCGCCTCCAGCAGGCGAGCCACCACCTCCAGCCCGACCGACCCCAGCCCGACGACCACGACGTGCCCGCGCAGCGCCCCGACGCGCCGATGGCCGAAGGAACGCTCCAGCCGCCGGCTCACCAGCAGCTGCGTGACCAGCGCGAACACCACGGCGGCCAGCACGGCGCCGAACCCCATCAGCCCGATGGCGTACACGCGTAGCCAGGTGGGCTGCGCGGCGAAGGAGAAGTCGCCATAGCCGACGGTCGCGATCGTCTCGACCGTGAAGTACACGGCGTCGACGAACGACATGTGCGCGCCCGTCGGCTTGACATAGCCGACCGCGAGCACGCCCACCGACACGGCCACCAGCACGCCGAGCAACGCCACGGCGGTGCGGAGCGAGCGGTCGGCCTCACCGACCAGGGAGCGGAGCAGGGCCAGCAGCCCGGCCCGGCCGCCGCTCCCGGCGCGCTGCGCGGCCCGCGCCGCCCCGGCCGAGCGGGCCCCGGTCGCGTAGGCCCGCTCCGGCGGGCGGCGGAGCCCGGCGACGCCGAGCGCCTCGAACTGTTCCGGCGTGCCGACGGCGGTGACCCGGTCGCCCTCCCGCACAGGGTGATCACGCCCCGGGCACACGACCGGCGGTCCGGTGCCGGTCACGATGAGCGGCGCCAGGTCGTCGTAGAGCTCGCGCAGGGTGGCGGTGCGCTCGGCCACCAGTTCGGCGACGACGAACTCCCGGCCGGCCAGCTCCAGCGCGTGTGTCCGCAGCCCGAGGCACGCCTCCACCACCGACGGAGCCGCCAGGGTGGCGACGTCGAGCACACTCCCCTCCCCCGCGACCTCCGACAACGCACGACCGACCGCGCCGTTGCCCATCCGGACCACCAGCCGAACCCCCGGCCGGATCCGGCGCGCGAGCAGGGCCGTCTCCATGGCGTGCAGGTCGTCGTCGGGCATGCAGACCACGGCGGCCGCATCCCCCAGGCCCGCCTCGATCAGGGCCTCGCGGGGACGGCCCGCCACGCGCGGCACCCCCCAGGAGTCCAGCAGCCGCGCGGCCGTGCCGTCGGAGCGGCCGGACACGTCGACCACGACGACCTCGACGTCGACGGCCCGCAGTTGCTCCACCGTGCGCAGGGCGACCCCGTCGGTGCCGCACACCACGACGTGTCCCGTCCACCGGCCCGTCATGGACCGGACTGTCGCGGGACCGGCTCATGCGGCGATGACGAACCCATGACGCCACCGCCGGACGGCGTCGCTAATGTCGACGGCATGTTGGACATCGGGGGGATCTCCAAGCGGTTCGGGACACGCCAGGCGCTCCAGGACGTGTCGTTCTCGGTGGGGCCCGGCGAGGTGTTCGGGTTCGTCGGCAGCAACGGTGCCGGCAAGACCACAACCATGCGCATCGTGCTGGGTGTGCTCGAACCCGACGCGGGCGAGGTGGCGTGGCAGGGTCGCGTGATCGACGCCGACATGCGTCGCCGGATCGGGTACATGCCGGAGGAGCGCGGGCTCTACCCCAAGATGAAGGTCGAGGCGCAGCTGCGCTACCTCGCGCGGCTGCACGGGCTCACCGACGCCGACGCGGCGGCGTCCGTGCTGCGGTGGACCGAGCGCCTCGGCATCGCCGAGCGCCGAGGTGACGAGGTGCAGAAGCTGTCGTTGGGCAACCAGCAGCGGGTGCAGCTGTGCGCTGCGCTGTCGCACGATCCCGAGGTGCTCGTGCTCGACGAGCCGTTCTCCGGGCTCGACCCGACCGCCGTCGAGGTGATGAGCCGCGTGCTGCGCGACAAGGCCGATGCCGGCGTCCCCGTGATCTTCTCCAGCCACCAACTGGAGCTCGTCGAGCGGCTGTGCGACCGGATCGGGATCATCGCCGACGGACGCATGGTGGCCGTCGGCAGCGTCGAGGAACTGCGCAGTCGCGACCCGTCCGTCGTCCTGGACGTCGACGGTCCGCCGTCGGGGTGGGCGGCGGCGCTGCCCGGCGTCGAGGTCGTGGCGGACGACGGTGGACGCACCCGCCTGCGGCTCACCGACGGCGTCGACGACCAGACCGTGCTCGCCGCCGCCGTCGCCGCCGGACCGGTGCACGAGTTCCGGCGGTGGCGGCCACCGCTCACCGAGCTCTACCGCGACGTCGTGCAGGACGCGATTCCGGTAGGGGTGACGGCGTGAGCAGCCAGAACGGGGGCCTCGCCCCGAGCACCGCAGTGCTGCTGGTGGCGCGCCGCGAGTTCGTCACGCAGGTGCGATCGCGCAACTTCGTGATCGGGATCGTCGTCACGCTGGTGCTGTTCGGCGTCGGCGGTCTGGTGGGCTTCTTCGTGGCCGGGCAGAGCTCGGAGAAGTCGCTCGGCCTCACCGGCGAGACCGCGCCGCTGCGATCCGCGCTCCTGGCCTCGGCCGGGGCGCAGGATCTCACCCTCGATCTGCGGGACGTCGACGACGCCACCGGCCGCGCCCAGGTCGACGCCGAGGACCTCGACGCGCTGCTCACCGGCAGCCCTGGCGGCTACGAGCTGCTGGCCCGCGACGCCGTCGACAGCGCGCTGCTCACCGTCGTGACGACGGCAGCACGGCAGCGGTCCGTCGACGCGGCACTGAGCGGGGCCGGTGTCGACCCGGCGGCGGTCGCGGCGCAGGCCGAGGTGTCGGGGGTGACGCTGCAGCCGGTGGACCCGAACAGTGGCCAGCAGCTCGCGCTGGCCCTGTTCGGCACGGCACTGCTGTTCTTCTCGCTGAACTACGCGGCCGTGGTCGCGAGCGGGGTGGTGGAGGAGAAGCAGAGCCGCGTCGTCGAGCTGCTCCTGGCGACGATCAAGCCATGGCAGCTGCTCGCCGGGAAGGTGCTCGGGCTCGGCGCCGTCGGGCTGCTCAACCTGCTGGTACTCGGCGGGATCGGAGCGGCCGGGGCCGGGGCCGTCGGGTTCCTCACCGTGCCGGCCGCAGCCGCCGGGATCTTCGCGATGGTGGTGCTCTGGTACCTCATCGGGTTCTTCCTGTTCGCCGCGATCTACGCCGCCATCGGCTCCACGGTCTCGCGGCAGGAGGAACTGCAGTCGGTCCTCGCGCCGATGATCTTTGTGCTGATCATCCCATTCATCCTGACGGTCAACCTGCTGCCCAGCGACCCCCGCAACGGCCTCGCCGCCGTGCTGTCGTTCGTGCCGCTGTTCTCCCAGACCGTGATGCCCGCCCGCTACGCCCTCGGCGCGGCGCCACTCTGGGAGGTGGGGGTGTCGGCGTTGCTCGCGATCGTCGCCATCGTGTTGGTCGTGCGGCTGGCCGCGCGGGTCTACCAGAACTCGATCCTGCGCATCGGCGCCCGGGTCGGCCTGCGCGAGGCCCTACGCTCCCGCCCCTGACCGCCGCCGCCGGTCAGGACCGCGCGGCCTTGACCAGCTCGTAGCGGGCCAGGGCGTCGACCCGCTCGGCCTTGTGGTCGACCATCGGGTCCGGGTAACCGGCGGGCGGCCCGCCGGGCAGCGCCCACGGCTGGTGGACCGCCGTGCCGGGCACCTGCCGCAGCTCGGGGACGAACCGCCGCACGTAGTCGCCGTCGGGATCGAACTTCTCGCCCTGGGTGATCGGGTTGAACACCCGGAAGTACGGCGACGCGTCGGTGCCGCTGCCCGCGGTCCACTGCCACCCGTGCTGGTTGGACGCGAGATCGCCGTCGACGAGTAGGCGCATGAAGTGCCGAGCCCCCCACCACCAGGGCAGGTGCAGGTCCTTGACCAGGAAACTCGCGACGATCATCCGCACCCGGTTGTGCATCCACGCCTGCTCGCGCAGCTGCCGCATGCCGGCGTCGACGATCGGGAAACCGGTGCGGCCCTCACACCAGGCGTTGAACGCGACCCGGGCCGCGGCTCCGGTGGCGACGGGCAGGGCGTCGAAGGAGCGGTCGTAGTTCTTGCGGGCCGAGTCGGGCCGCTGGTGCAGGATGTCGGCGTAGAACTCGCGCCACGCGATCTCGGTGCGGTAGACCTCGACCGACTTGCCGGTGCGTGACGCGAGGTCGGCCAGCATCGTGCGCGGATGGATCAGCCCGTACTTGAGGTACACCGACATCCGCGAGGTTCCCGGCTTGTCCGGCCGGTCACGGCCATCCGCGTAACCGTCGACCGTGCCGTCGAGGAACTCCTGCCACCTCTCGTGGGCGGCGGCCTCGGTCCCGTCGGGCAGTTGGGCGTCCAGCTTGTCGTCCGCCGGGATGCCGACGGCTCGTGGGCCGCCGTCCTTCGCGGACGGGTCGAGCCAGTCGATGGCGGACGCGTCGGTGTCGGCGGGAGCCCGCCAACCGTGCTCCGCCCAGGCCCGGCGGAACGGCGTGAAGACCTTGAACGGGTCGCCGTTGCCCTTGCGAACCCGGCCGGGCGCCACGGCGTACGGCGATCCGGTACGCACCAGCTCGAGTCCGGGGGTGTTCTCGACGGCCTCGTCACGGGCACGACCGTATGGCCCGTAGTCGGCCGCCACATGCACCGTCGTGGCACCGAATCCAGCGGCGACGCGTGGTACGACATCGACCGGGTCGCCGCGCACCACCAGCAGCTTTCCGCCCAGCGCCTCGTCGAGCGACCGCAACGAGCGGTAGAGGAATGTGCGCCGCGCCGCACCGGACGGATCGAGCAGCGCCGGGTCCAGCACGAACAGGGCCACACCGCGAGCCGGAGCCGCCGCGAGGAACATCGGCTGGTCGGCTACCCGCAGGTCGCGGCGGAACCAGACGACGGCCGGGTCAGTCACGTTTCGACGCTACAGTGCTGGTCGTGGCCATCTCGAAGCGGCTGTTCGGAGGTGATCGGGCCCAGCTGCCCGAGCCGTTGCCCAGCACCGTTCTCGCCGAGGAACCGATGCTGCTGGAGGAGGACCTCCGCGGCACGATCACCTACCGCAATCATCGCGCTCCCGGCCACTTCTCCAGCTGGGCACAGAAGGCGACCGGGGGCGCGATCGCAGTGACCGGCCACCGACTTGTGGTGTGGATCACCAATGATGAGCACAGCAATTCAGACCGCGTCCAGGGTCGACCGACCGGAGTCGCGGTGATCGTGGACCGGCCTGATCGCATCTCGTTCAGCTACGACGCCGGGGCTCTCCGGACCGACCGGCGTGGTCAGGTGCAGATCCGCTTCACCGCGCTGTCGGCTACCAGGATCAGCCAGATGCTCGCGGGGTGAGTTCCGGTCAGCGGGCGTCCATCGGGGCGTAGGCGCGCTCGGTGGCGCCGGTGTACAGCTGGCGGGGACGGCCGATCTTCGTGGTCGGGTCGTCGATCATCTCGCGCCAGTGGGCGATCCAGCCCGGCAGCCGACCCAGGGCGAACAGGACCGTGAACATCCTGGTGGGGAAGCCCATGGCCCGGTAGATGACGCCGGTGTAGAAATCGACGTTCGGGTAGAGCTTGCGCTCGATGAAGTAGTCGTCGGCGAGCGCCTTCTCCTCC
Organism: Pseudonocardia sp.; assembly: GCA_043716935.1. GTDB lineage: Bacteria > Actinomycetota > Actinomycetes > Mycobacteriales > Pseudonocardiaceae > Pseudonocardia. The sequence goes on along the minus strand of JAYSXW010000164.1, from coordinate 18,984 downwards.
AGCGCCTTCGCGATGTCGAGCAGCGGGTCGGTGACGCCCAGCTTGAGCAGAATCTCGTCGGCGTTCCGCTTGACGATCGTGGCGCGCGGGTCGTAGTTCTTGTAGACGCGGTGCCCGAAGCCCATCAGCCGGGCGCCCTTGTCGTCCTTGTTCTTGACGCGGTCGACATACGCGTCGACGTTGCCGTTCTCCTCGTCCCTGATGCGCTGCAGCATCTCCAGCACGGCCTGGTTCGCGCCGCCGTGCAGGGGCCCGAACAGCGCGTTGATGCCGGCGGAGATCGAGGCGAACAGGTTGGCGTGGGACGAGCCGACCATCCGCACCGTCGAGGTGGAGCAGTTCTGCTCGTGGTCGGCGTGCAGGATGAGCAGGGTGTCGAGCGCCTTCGCGAACGCGGGGTCGATCTCGTAGGGCTCGGCGGGGAATCCGAACGTCATGCGCAGGAAGTTCTCCACCAGCCCGAGGGAGTTGTCGGGGTAGAGGAACGGCTGCCCGATCGACTTCTTGTACGCGTATGCCGCGATCGTCGGCACCTTGGCCAGCAGTCGGACGGTGGAGAGCTCGACGGCGTCGTGGTCGAACGGGTCGAGGCTGTCCTGGTAGAACGTCGAGAGCGCGCTGACCGCCGACGAGAGCACGGGCATCGGGTGGGCGTCGCGCGGAAAGCCCTCGAAGAAGCGCTTGAGATCCTCGTGCAGCAGCGTGTGCCGGCTGATCTTGTTGGTGAACGACTCCAGCTCGGTCTGCGTCGGCAGCTCACCGTAGATCAGCAGATAACTGGTCTCGATGAACGTGGAGTGCTCCGCGAGCTGGTCGATCGGGAAGCCCCGATAGCGCAAGATGCCGGCGTCGCCGTCGATGTAGGTGATGGCGGAGGTGCAGGCGGCAGTGTTGCCGTACCCCGAGTCGAGCGTGACGAGCCCGGTGGTGGGGAGCAGCTTGCTGATGTCGAACGCCGAGGATCCCTCGGTGGCGGGGCTGATCGTCATCGGATGCTCGCCGCCGGGGTAGCTCAGTACGGCGTTGCTGCTTCGGTCGCTGTTCTCGTCGGCCATGTGGAGGTTCCCTCGCACTCGTCGATATCCGTGGGTGGGTACAACGCTAGTGCAGCGCCTCACAAGTTCCTTCTCGTGTGTTGGTGGCGGTGTGTGATGTCAGGCGGTCTGGGTGAGGCCGGTCGTGTTGGGGTGGCGTTCGAGGTAGCGGGCGTGCTCGGTGTCGGCGTCGTAGCTTCATCGGTAGGGCCGGGCCGTCTCGTTGTGGCGGATCGTGAACTCGGTGATGTGGGTTTCGAGGTCCTCGCGGGAGCTGAAGTCGCCGCGGGCCGTAGCGGGATCTCCGGATACTTGCGGGTCTTCGCCTGGATCCCGGTCTTCTCATCGATGCTGATCAGCACGGTCCCGGCCGGTGGGTCCAGGTAGAGGCGGCAGACCTGACCGGCCCGCGTCCAGAACGCCGGGTCCTCGGCCCGGCGCAGCCAGCCCCACAGCGAGGCCGGTCGAAGATGCCCGGCACACCGCGGCGGGCGAACCGTCCCCACCAGGCGCTGCTCGCTCGTGCGCGCGGTGACGATCCGCTCCAGCTTCCGCCGCCTTTTGACCGTCAGGTCCACAACCACCGGTCGGGGCCGTCGGTGTTTCCGTCCACCATCCACGCCACGTGATCATGTCGGCCGGCCCCCGGGCCGGCGGCACACCCCACGTCGCCGACCGGGGCGCGGGACACTGACCTGCATGCCGGTACCGCCCAAGCACCTCAACGAGCGCGCCGAAGGCACGGTCGACCACCATCCGTCGCCCACACCCACCCCGACCTGCAGGAGATCTGCATCCGCTGGCGCGGCGGATACGGCTACATCGACGCCTTCGCCGGTACCGGCGACGAGAACGACGAGCAGATCCACCTCTGCCGCATCGAGTAGCTCGGCAAGAGCGACAACCGGGTATTCGCGATCTACGACCCGGCCCGCGACACCTACACCGACGCCCGCCTGACCACCGGACAACGCACCGGGTCACCGACCGACGCCTACGACACCGCCGCCCTCGTCCACCTCACTGACTACAGAAAGTAGCGATCGCGCTGCCCGTCGACCGGCAAAGAACTGATGAGCGACTGCACTAGAGCGCCGCGAGCACCCCGTCGGTGAACGCGGGCCACGCCCGGATCGCCCAGTCGCCGAAGTCGCGGTCGGTCAGCGTGACGCACGCCGCGCCGGCGTCCGGGTCGACCCAGAGGAACGTGCCGGACTGCCCGAAGTGTCCGAACGTGCGCGGTGAGCTCCGCGCGCCCGTCCAGTGCGGGGACTTGCCGTCGCGGATCTCCACCCCCAGGCCCCAGTCGTTGGGCCGCTGCCGTCCGTAGCCGGGCAGGATCCCGTCGAGCCCGGGGAACGCGACCTGGACCGCTGCGGCGAGGGTGTCCCCGTGCACCAGCGTGGGGGCCTGCAGCTCTGTGACGAACCTCGTGAGGTCCGCGGCCGTCGAGACGGCGTCGGCGGCCGGTGAGCCCACCAGCCGGGTCGCGGCCATGCCGAGGGGCTCGCAGACGGCCTGGTGCAGGTAGTCGGCGAACGGGATGCCTGCGGCTGTGGCGATCGTGTCACCCAGCGGGGCGAACCCCGCGTTGGAGTAGATGCGGCGGCGGCCGGGCGCGGCCTGCACGACCCGGCCGTCCAACGACAGCCCGGAGACGTGCGCGGCGAGGTGGCGCACCGTGGAGCCGTCGGGCCCGGCCGGGGTGTCCCAGTCGACCGCGCCCTCCTCGAGTGCGATCAGCGTCGCGTAGGCCGTCAGGGGCTTGGTGACCGACGCGAGCGGATGGACGCGATCCTGGTCGCCGGTGCTCGCGAGGACCGTGCCGTCCCTGCCGACGACGGCCGCGGCGACGTGCTCCACCGGCCGGTCCAGGGCGGTCCCCACCGCGTGTCGCAGGTCAGGCGTCGCCGTAGACCGGGATCGCGGCTCCGCTGATCGGCGCGGCGTCCGGTCCGCAGAGGAAGGCGATGACCTTCGCGATCGCCGCCGGTGCGACGGCACGCGCCGCCAGGTCGGCGGACATCCAGGCGCGGTTGGCCGGGGTGTCGATCACCGAGGGCAGCACGGCGTTGACGCGGATCCGCTGCCCGCGCAGCTCCTCGGCCAGCAGCTGGGTGAGGCGGACGACCGCGGCCTTGCTGGTGGCGTGAGCCAGCGGCGCGGGCCCGCCGACCGCCGTCTTCGATCCGACGTTGACGATTGCGCCGCCGCCCTGTGCCGCGAACCTCGGGGCCGCGGCCTGGGCCGTCCACAGTGCTGAGCCGAAGTTGGAGCGCCACAAGCCGTCGAGGGCGTCTTCGTCGATGTCGGCGAGCGCACCCGGGGTGAACCCGCCCGCCAGTCCGACCAGTGCGGTGGCCGTCAGCGGCAGCGCGTCGACGGCCTCGAACGCCGTCCGGACGGCGGCGCGGCTCGACAGGTCGACCGTGCACGGCGTGCACGGCGTGCTGCGCTCCTAGCGCGTCGATCCGTTCGCCGGGCCGGTCCGGGGCGATCACCGGACGTCCGGCCGCGAGGAACTCGGCGACGACGGCGTGCCCGAGAGCACCGGCCGCACCCGTCACGATCACTGCTTCAGGTACGGGGACATCTTGCTCGTCGGGCACGACCACTCCACCACCGCCATGCAGACGAGCAGAGGGCCTCAGTTGGCGGCCGCGGCCCGCGCGCGACGCAGGAGCAGCTGCAGGAGGTTGAGCACCAGCTGCTTCATGGACTCGCGGTCGCGCGCGTCGACCGCGACCACCGGGACGTGCGGGTCGACGTTGGCCGACTCCCGCACCTGCTCCAGACTCAGGTTGCTGCGGCCCTCGAACTGGTTGACCGCGACGACGAACGGCAGGCCGATCTCCTCGAAGTAGTCCAGCGCGACGAAGCAGTCTCCGATGCGGTCCGTGTCGACCAGCACCAGCCCACCCAGGGCCCCGTCCATCAGGTCGGCCCACATGAAGCCGAACCGGTCCTGGCCCGGTGTGCCGAACATGTAGAGCACGATGCTGGCGTCGATGGTGACGCGACCGAAGTCGAAGGCGACGGTGGTGGTCGTCTTCTGGTCGCGCTGGCCGCGGTCGTCGATCCCGACCGAGGCGGTGGTCATGGCCGCTTCCGTGGTCAGCGGGTCGATCTCGGACAAGGCGCCGATGGCCGTTGTCTTGCCGACCCCGAAACCCCCGGAGACAATGATCTTGACAGGAATCGGGGTGCGCCCCGCACGGCCCGGCGAATGACCGTTCATGACGCTACCCGGGCGGTCTTGCGACGCTGCTCCGTAGGAAGTGTCAGAGTGCAGCGACACCCTGCATCAACCTTTCGATGAACTCGACGTCGTCGGCGGCGTGCCGTGGCGGGGGCGAGCTGGCTTCGAGTCTGCCGTCGGAGACGAGGTCGGCCACCAGCACCCGCGCCACCCCGACCGGGATCCGTAGGCGGGCGGAGACCTCGGCCACCGACTGCATCTGCTCGCAGAGTCGCAGGATCCCGGCGATCTCGAAGGACGCCTTCACGGTCCGACCGTAGGAGGATGTGAGGACAAGCGTCTCCCACGGCAGGTCGGCCCCGCCACGAGCCCGGCCGCCGGTCATGACGTAGGGCCGCACCTCGGGGCCGTCGTTCGCCTCCTGCGAGGCCGCGCCGGCGCGCGCGGCACGGGAGTACCCGGTGGGATGGGAGCCCACGCCGCTCACGCCGGGGTCGGTCGGGTAGGGCGCGGCGAGGAAGGGACGGATGAGGACGTCATCATCGGACGGCTCTTCCGGTGATGGGCTCATCGCATCATGTTCGTCTTCAGCTCGATGATCAGTTCTGGAGTCAGCAACGACCCGACGCGCTGGACGAGCATCGCGGTCTCGTAGCCGACGGTGCCGAGATCGGACCCCGGCTCGGTGACGATCCCCAGGCACGAGCCGTCCCGGATCGCGGAGACGAGCAGGTAACCGGCGCCGAACTCGGTGATCACCTGCTGCAGTGCGCCCTTCTTCAGAAGGCGTGACGCGCTCACGGCCAGGCTGGTCATGCCCGAGATGATCGCCGCGAGCTTGTCGGCCTCGGCGCGGTGCAGCGGCGCGGATATGGCCATGAGCAGGCCGTCGGAGGAGACCCCGACCGCCCGTTCCACGCCGGACGTCGCGGCGACGAAGTTCTCCAGCAGCCAGTTGACGTCGCGTGCGCTCGTACTCAAGGTCTGGTCATCGACACTGCTCACGAGGTACCTCCTGATCCGTCGGGATGTTCCCGTCCATCGAGGGAGCGCTGGTCGGGGAACTGGTGTGGAGGCACGATCGGCTCCGCGCCGATGTCGCAGGCGCGTCCGTTCTCGACCCCGTTGATGAGTGCGCTCAACCGACCGCGGACCTGCTCCGGATCCGGGGCCGCGAACGCGGGTCCCGGGTCGGCACCCGGCCCGAGGTCGGGCAACTGTGCGCCCCGGACCCGCCGAGGGATGTCGGTCCCCCGGACCGTCTCGGCGCCACGGGGCTGCTCCTGGACCGGCTGGGCGGGCGGCGGCGTGAACAGCGTCGCCGGGGACGGGAGCGAGCCTCTGGGCCCGAAGCCGGTGGGGGCGAGTGCAGCCGGAAGCGGCAGGCCGGTGGGGCGCGTCTCGATACCGCGGTGGACCGGCGCGTTCGCCCCGACGGGCATGAGCGTCGCGGGCCGCGGCTCAACGGCGACCTGTCCGACGACGACAGCGCCGGCCCCGGCACCTCTTCGGGCGCTCGCCTCGGACCAGGTCCCGGACCACGGGGCCGCCGCCAGGGCTTCCGTGCTCGATCCGACGCCCACGGGTTCGGCGACCGCGAGCAGCCCGGGCGGCAGGACGACCGTGGCGGTGATCCCGCGGCCCGCGGACGGTTCGAGGACGACGGAGATGTCGCGGCGGGCCCTGAGGCAACCGACGACATAGAGCCCCAGCACGTTCGAGGAGACCCGCTCCTCGGTGGCCCGCCCGATCCTGGAGTTCGCTTGGCGGAGCTCGGGTTCGGTCATCCCGACTCCCTGGTCGATGACGCGGAGCCGGTAGCCGTCGATCGTCTCCTGCCCGACGATGGTGACGCGGGTCGACGGCGGGGAGAAGTGGGTGGCGTTCTCCATCAGCTCGGCGAGGAGGTGCACGACGTCGGAGACCGCGGTTCCGGCGATCGCCGCCTCCTCCATGTAGTGCACGTCGACCCGGACGTAGTCCTCGATCTCCGACAGGGCGGCCCGCACGACGTCGGTCACCGGAACCGGGCGCGACCAGGTGCGGATCTGGGCGGCACCGGCGAGGACGAGCATGCTCTCGGCGTTTCGCCGGACGCGAGTCGTGGCGTGGTCGAGCTGGAAGAGCTTGTCGAGCACCCGGCCGTCGCGCTCCTGCGACTCGAGCTCGCTGATGTAGCCCAGCGTCCGCTTGAGCAGGCTCTGGTTGCGACGTCCCAGGTTGACGAGCATGTCGGCCGACTCGCGTTCGGCGCGGTGCTGGTCCAGAGCCAGCTCGACCGCCCGGGACTGCATGGTCGTCAGCGCGGCCGCGAGATCCCACAGCTCGTCGTGGGTCGGCACCTCGACGGGGAGCAGCGTCGGGGCGGCGGCGTCGACGGGCAGTCCCTTGATCACCCCGATCGTCTCCGGGAGTGTCTCGTTGGCCACCCGATACGCCGCGCGGGTGAGGTTCCGGATCGGCCGCACGATGCGCGCCACCACGAAGGCCAGCGCGAGAAGCACCAGGATCAGGGCGGCCAGACCGGCGGCCAGCAGGACGCCCACCCGGGCCTCGACGTTCGCGTTCTCGGTCGCGATGCGGTTGTCCAGCACCGCCTTACTGCGAGCGACGATCACGTCGATGCGGTCGTCGATCGGCCGGTCCATGCCGCGGACCGCACGGTCGGCCACCCGCGGCTCGAGCCCGCCGCCGGCCACGAACGGCACGAGCGCCGCGTCGTAGGCGCGGTTGAGCGCGCCGTACTCCAGGCGGAAGCCGCCCAGCTCGTTCGCGATGGCCTCGTCGTTGTTGGTCTCGGCCAACTGGGTGCTCAGCTGCTCGACCGTGGTGATCTGGTCGCGGAACTGACCCGAGTACTTCTTGAGGTCCTCCGGCTCGAAGCCCCGGAGCAGGATGTTCTTCCACTCCTGCACCTGCAGCTTGAACTCGACCTTGATCTGCTGGGCCTGGAGACCGCTGCTCTCGGTGTTCGAGCTGAGGAGCTCCTCGTAGTTGCGGGCCACCGTCCGCAGGTCGGAGTACACCAGCCCGGACACCGAGAGCAGAACTGCGATCATCGCCGCCATCACGAGCCCGAGCTTGACCCCGATCGAGTACCGGCTGCGCCCGCGGACCGCGACCGGATCGCCGGTGGGCAGGACCGGACGGAGGCGATGGCGGCTCGACGCCGGCTCCCGCGTCGTCACGCCGGACTCTTCCGGGTCCGCAGCAGCTCCGCCAGCTCGGCGGCCACCTCGGGCCTGGGTGCGGGTCCGGGATCGGACGGGTCCACCGTCGGGATCGGCCCGGGTGGCACCGACTCCCCCTCGACGGACATCTGCTGCATCAGCTCCGCAGCCGGGCCGGTGCCGTCGTGGAAGATCCGCACGGCCCATGAATGATCGGGGCCCGCGGAGAGCAGCAGCTCACCGCCACCCGAACGCTGCACCACGGCCAGCAACGCCGTCACCGCCGGGACGAGCAGGCCGTTCGGGTCGACCGGGTCGTGACCACCCCGGAGCAGTGAGGAGAGAAACGCCTCCAGCGAGCGGGCCGTGTCTGCCGCGGCGGAGACGCGCGACATCGCGGTGTCGCGCTTCTCGACGCGAGACGATCGATCGTGAGGGATCACTGTCAGGGGCACTGTCGACCTTCCGTGACGTTGTCGAACCCGCCATGGATCGATCCAACTCGGGCCGTGGCGAGTGGTTCGAGTTGATGGATACCGCCGACCGGACGAACAAGCCCTGCCGAACCTGTTACGGTAGGTGACCAACGAGACGATATCCACGGACCAACGACTTGACACTGCCGAGTCCATCGGATCTGCGAACCGTAGGGCGCACGCCGTGAGCGGCAGTCCAGAGGCACACGAACGGCACAGTTGTGAGGTCCGAGTGTGCCGCGGCGCCGCCTCAGCCTCGGACCCGGCTCGACTCGCCCGCCCATTCGCGCTCGCGCAGCTCGAACTTCTGCACTTTGCCGGTGGAGGTCTTGGGGAGCGCCTCGGCGATCTCGACCGCCTTGGGTGCCTTGTACCGGGCGATCTTCGTTCGGACGTGCTCGATGATCTCCTCCGGCATCGCGGCTCCCCCGTCGACGAGCACGACGAACGCCTTCGATCGTTCGCCCCACTGCTCGTCGGGCACGCCGACGACGGCCGCCTCCAGTACGGCGGGATGGGACACGACGGCCTGCTCGACCTCGATCGTCGAGATGTTCTCCCCGCCCGACACCACGACGTCCTTGGCGCGGTCGCGCAGCTCCACGTAGCCGTCCGGGTGCATGACGCCGAGATCGCCGGAATGGAACCAGCCGCCGGCGAACGCCGCCTCCGTCGCGACCGGGTCGTCGTAGTGGCCCGGCATCACGTTGTTCCCGCGCATGACGACCTCCCCCATCGGTTACGCCGTCGGCGGGCACGTCGGCCATGTCGGGATCGACCACGCGCACCCGTTCCGTGCACACCATCCCGACCCCCTGACGCGCCTGCTGCGTCGCCCGCTGGTCGGGTTCGAGCGCGTCCCACTCCCGCTGGTACTGGTTCACCGAGTACGGCCCGTAGGTCTCGGTGAGCCCGTAGACGTGCACGATGCGAAAACCCATCCGCCACGCCTGCCCGATCGTCGTCGGCGACGGCGGCGCACCCGCGGTGGTGATCGTGATGCGGCGCTCCAGCGGGACGGCCTCCGGAGCCCGCATGATCGTCGTGACGACGGTGGGCGCGCCGTTGAGGTGGGTCACCCCGTGCTTTGAGATCAGGCCCCAGATGACGTCGCCGCGCACCTGCGGGAGGCGACGCGATCGGCCGGACTCGACGCGGTCGGGCTGGTGTCCGAACCGGTGGCCGCCGCCACCTGCCATGCCGCGACCCAGCGGGTGCCCGTCGGCCGGGTCGTCGCGGTGTACGACCTCGGCGGCGGCACCTTCGACGCAGCCGTCGTCCGCCGGACCGAGGGCGGGTTCGTCACGCTGGGCCGCGGGGAGGGCATCGAGCGGCCCGGCGGTATCGACTTCGACGAGGCCGTGCTCGAGCACGTCCGCGCCGGGCTGGGGTCGGCGGAGCCCGGCGGCAGCAGCGTCGAGGGCAGCAGGGCCGAGGGCGGCAGGGCCGAGCAGGAGGCGACCGCACTGCGCCTGCGGGCCGACGCCACACTCGCCAAGGAGACCCTCTCGGCCGACACCGAGGCCGTCATCTCCGTTCCGGGCTCCGGGGGCACACCACCGCGCTCGGTCCGGCTCGTTCGCAGCGAGTTCGAGGACATGATCCGACCGAACATCATGGCGACGGTCGAGGCGCTCCGCCGGGCGCTGCGCTCGGCCGGGATCGAGCGCCCCGACCTGGTGCTGCTGGTCGGCGGGTCGACGAGGATCCCGCTCGTCGCACAGGTGGTGTCGGCGGAGCTGGGCGTGCCCATTGCCGTCGACACCGACCCGAAGCTCGCCGTCGCTCTCGGTGCGGCGCTGACCGGGGCGCCGTCGACGAGCACGACGTCGATCCTGCGGACCCGTCCCGTAACCGATCGGCGGGCTCCCGGCCGGCGGGTGCCGCGGCGGCAGCCGGGGGCCGATCGAGGGAGCCGTCGCGGGGGGCGCGGCTGGAGCCGTAGCGGGGACCGGGGCGGGAGTAGCCGCCAGCGGGGCCCCGGCCTGGCTGCCCGTTCCGGGAGGCCGCCCCGACGGCCGGCCGACGGAGCGTCCCGACATGCACCCGAACCCACGCCCCGCGGCCGGCTCCCTCGGCACAGGTCCGATCACGGCAGGCGGATCCGGACCCGCCCGCCCGCCGCGACCACCCGCGGGGTCGCAGGCCTCCCCGCCACCGCCGGCCCAGCAGCGGCCGGAGGCGCAGTCCTGGCCCGCACCGCACTCCACGCCCGCACCGCAGCCCGGTCCCGCACCACAGCCCGGTCCCGCACCGCAGTCCTGGCCCGCACCGCAGCCCTGGCCCGCACCGCAGCCCTGGTCCGAACCGGCGCGACCGGGGCAGTCCGTCCGACCCGTCCCGGACCGGACCCGCATGCTGCCACCCGCCGCCGGCCTGCATGAGGGCTTCCACAGCGGCTTCCCCGACGGCTCGGCCGGTCTCCCACCGGAGCCGGGCCGGTCCCGGCGGTGGATCGCGGCGGTGATCGCGTCGGCCCTCGCGGTGCTGGTGCTCACCGTGTTGGCAGCGCTCACGCTCGCTCCGGGCCTTCCCGCCGGGCTCGGGTTGGGGTCGAGCGCGCAGTCGCCGACGGTGCAGCCGTCGCCGTCGGTGGCGCCGGCTACGCGGTCACCGACCCCGGCGGTCACTCCGACCGCCACCTCGACCCCGACGACCGCCCCGACCGCCGATCCGGAGACCGTCCGGCTGCGCGACGAGTGCGCGGCCGGATCGGGGCGCTCCTGTGACGGGTTGTACGTCGCCGCGGCGGCCGGCGGTGCCGACGAGACGTTCGCCGACTCCTGCGGCAGGCGCTACACCGACGCCGAGAAGCTGAACTCGCCCGACTGCAACGACCGCACCCGCACCGATCCCGCCGACATCACCACGTGGAGCAACGGCTGCCACGACGGCGTCCCGGAGGACTGCGACCTGCTGTTCGAGCTCGCCCCGTTCGACAGCCTGGAGTTCACCTACGGCCGCGCCTGCGGCGGGCTGCGCCGGGTTCCGCAGGGCCCCACCGAGGGCGGCACGTGCGTGGAGCCGGCGGGCTGAGCGGCGTCAGATCCGGACGGGTCCCCGGTAACGCCAGAACGCCGGGAAGGCGACGACCACCGCCACCGCCAGGACGATCACCGCGATCCCGCCCGCTGTGACGGCGACGCCCGGCCCGGCCAGCGCCGAGGCCGGGCCGTGCCACAGGTCGGCCACCCGCGGCCCCCCGGCGACGACGACGATGAACACCCCCTGCATGCGTCCGCGCATGTCGTCGGTGGCGACGGTCTGGAGCATCGACGAGCGGAACACGGCGCTGACGAGATCGGCCGCGCCCCCGACGGCGAGCAGCGCCACGGCGAGCCACAGCGAGTCGGTCAGCCCGGACGCCGCGACGGCACCGCCCCACACACAGATCGACACCGTCACGGCGACGCCCTGGCGTGCGACACGGTGCAGCCAGCCCGACAGCAGGCCGCCGACCACCGTGCCCAGCGGGATCGCGGCGAACAGCAGGCCGAGCGCGAGGCCACCCTGCGGCGGGTCACCGAAGATCGTCACCGACATCTCGGGGAAGAGGATCCGCGGCATGCCGAACGCCATCGCGACGACGTCGATGAGGAACGACACGAGCAGCACCTTGTGCAGCGCCACGTACCGGAACCCGGCGAGCACCTCCCGCAGCCCGGCCCGGTTGCGTCGGCCCTCGATGCGGGGCGGGGGCACCGCAGGCAGCCGCCAGGTGGCCCACAGGGTGGCGAGCAGCGCGACCGCGTCGAGCAGGTACAGCGTCGGCAGCCCGACGACGGGAATGAGCACCCCGGCCAGCAACGGCCCGACGACCGCGCCGAACGTGAACACCGTCATGTTCAGGGTGTTGGCGGCGGGCAGCTCGTCGGGCGGCAGCAGGCGCGGGATCACCGCGTTGCGAGCGGGCTGGTTGACCGCGAGGAACGCCGACTGCACGGCGAACAGCGCCAGGATCGCCCACACCCCGCCCACGCCGGCCGCGGCCGTGACCCACAGGGCGAGCGAACTGAGCGCGATACCCGTACCGGTGACGAGCAGCAGCACCCGACGGTCGACGGCGTCGGCGATCGCGCCGCCCCACAGCCCGAACACCACGAGCGGGACCAGCCCGAACAACCCCGTCAGCCCGACCCACGCCGACGAGCCGGTGAGCTGGTAGATCTGCGTGGGCACCGCCACCACCGACAGCTGCGCCCCGATGACGGTGACCACACCGGCCGACCACAGCCGCCGGTAGGCCGGTGTACGGAGGGGACGGGTGTCGGCGAGCGCGCCCCGCAGGGCCCGGCCGATCTGGGGCAGTCGCCGCGTCGGGGCGTCGCCGGGCGTCGTCACTCCGTCAGAAACCACCACCCACAGGTCCGTTCGGCCTCAGGGGGCCAGCCGTCGCACCTGCCACGAGCGGTCCAGCTCGTCGACCTCGAATCGCAGCCGGTCGTGCATCCGATTGGTCCGGCCCTGCCAGAACTCGACGCGGACGGGCACGATCCGCCAGCCACCCCAGTGCTGCGGCAGCGGCACCGTCTCGTCGTCGGCGTAGCGCCGGGTGGCGGCGGTCAGGGCGTCGTCGAGCGCACGCCGGTCGCGCACCACCACCGACTGCGCCGACGCCCATGCCCCCAGCTGCGAACCCCGCGGCCGGCTCGTCCAGTACGCGAGCGTCTCCTGCTCCGACACCATCTCGACGTGGCCGCCGACGTGCACCTGCCGCTGCTGGGCGTACCAGGGGAACGTGGCCGACGCCCGAAGCGTCACGCGCAGGTCGTGGCTCTTCGCCGAGGTGTAGTTGGTGAAGAAGACAACCCCGCGCTCGTCGAGACCCTTGCAGAGCACGGTGCGCGACGAGGGCTGCCCCTCGGTGTCGGCCGTGGCGAGCACCATCGCGTTGGGCTCCACTACCCCGGCCTCACCGGCCTCGGCCAGCCAGCGGGCCAGCTGCTCGTGCCAGGTGGGGGCGAGCCGGTCGACGTCGAGGCCTCCGGCGCGGTAGTCCACCCGCATGTCGGCCAGCTGATCGGCCATCCCGCCACCTTCCCTGTCCTGTCGACCGCCCATGACCATTGCCCCGGCCGTCGACCCACGGAGGCCCGGTGACCGAGCCCACCCGCCCGTTCCGTTGCCCCGGGTCGACGGCAAAGGCATGGTAGCCGCAACCATGGCGGTTTGCGCCGCCGTGACCCGGGGACCACGACGAGGAGGACGCGGTGTCTGCTGCGCCGACCGCAGGAACGGCGCCGACCGCGCCACAGGACGGAACGTCGGCGGTACCCCCGCCTCCGCCCGGGTTCAGGTCGGGGCTCGAGGGCCACGTCGCGTTCCGCACCGAGATCGCCGAGCCCGACAAGGACGGTGGCGCCCTGCGGTACCGGGGCGTCGACATCGAGGACCTCGTCGGCACGGTGACGTTCGGCAACGTCTGGGCGCTGCTCGTGGACGGTCGCTTCGGGCCCGGCCTGCCGCCGGCCGAGCCGTTCCCGCTGCCGGTGCACACCGGAGACGTCCGCGTCGACGTCCAGGCCGCGCTGGCGATGCTCGCGCCGTACTGGGGCTACCGCCCACTGCTCGACATCACCGACGACGACGCCCGCGAGCAGCTCGCCCGCGCGTCGGTGATGGCGCTGTCCTACGTCGCGCAGTCCGCCCGCGGGATCGGTGTGCCGGCGGTGCCGCAGGCGCGCATCGACGAGTGCACCACGATCACCGAACGTTTCATGACGCGCTGGCGCGGCGAGCCCGATCCCGCGCACATCACGGCGATCGACTCCTACTGGGTGTCGGCGTGCGAGCACGGCATGAACGCCTCGACGTTCACCGCCCGCGTCATCGCCTCCACCGGCGCGGACGTGGCGGCGGCGCTGTCGGGCGCGATCGGCGCCATGTCCGGCCCGCTGCACGGCGGAGCGCCGGCCCGGGTGTTGCCGATGCTGGAGGAGGTCGAGCGCACCGACGACCCGGCCTCGCTGGTCAAGGGCATCCTCGGCCGCAAGGAGAAGCTGATGGGCTTCGGTCACCGCGTCTACCGGGCCGAGGACCCCCGCGCCCGCGTACTGCGCCGCACCTGCCGGGAGCTCAAGGCCCCACGCTACGAGGTGGCGGTGGCGCTGGAGCAGGCCGCGCTCGCGGAGCTGCGCGAGCGGCGCCCCGACCACCCCATCGAGACCAACGTCGAGTTCTGGGCCGCGGTGATCCTCGACTTCGCCGAGGTCCCGCCGCACATGATGCCGGCGATGTTCACGAGCGCCCGCACGGCCGGCTGGTCGGCGCACATCATGGAGCAGAAGCGCGAAGGCAAGCTCGTGCGCCCGTCCGCGCAGTACATCGGGCCGGCACCGCGCCGTCCCGAGACCGTCGAGGGCTGGGGCGAGATCCAGCACAACTGACCCCCCCGTGAGCCGCCGACGTACCAGGCCGTGTCGTAGGCACCCAGCTCGTCACGGACGATCCCGGCCCCGAGCGCCATGATCGCGGCGCCGACCTGGTGTGCCGCGAGGACCCACCCCGAACACCACGGGCGCGGCCGGCCCGAAGATCTCGCGGCACAGCGCCATGGTGGGCGGGATGGTCGCGACCCAGTCGAGGCCGTAGAACACGATGAACGCCAGCATCGGCGGGGCGATGGCCGGCCCGAGCAGCACCGGCAGAGCGACGAGCGACACCCCGCGCAGCACGTAGTAGGCGAGCAGCAGCAACCGCGGATCGACGCGGTCGGTGAGCCAGCCGGACGCGATCGCGCCGGCCACGTCGAACAGCCCGACGAGCGCGAGCAGCCCGGCCGCGGTCGTCGCCGGCATGCCGCGGTCGTGCGCCGCCGGAACGAAGTGGGGCCGGATCAGACCCGTGGTGGTGGCGCCGCAGATCATCGTCCCGGCAGCCGGGCACCAGAACGCCCGGGTCCGGCTCGCGGTGCGTAGCGCGCGGACGGCGATGCGGACGGCGCCCACACGCTGTGCGGGCACGTCGTCGGCAACGGTGCCGCCGTAGGGGGCGACACCGCGGTCACGGGGCCGGTCGCGCAGCAGCCGCACGACGAACGGCGCCACGGCGAGCGCCGCCGCGGCCACGCCCGGCGAGGCGGGACGCCAGCCGTAGGTCTCGGACACGATCGCCACGATCGGCAGGAACACCAGCGCCCCGGCGGCACCGCCAGCGGTGAGGATGCCCGACACCAGCCCGCGCCGGGCGACGAACCAGCGCCCGGTGACGGTGGCGACCAGCGCGAGCGCCATCGACCCCGTACCCAACCCGACCAGCACGCCCCAACGCTCCGGGCGGCCACGGGAAAGACCGAGCGCCGCGCACTCCGCCACCCGGGTCGTCGTCCTGACGACCTACGACACCGACGCCGACATCCTGCGCGCCGTGGAGGCGGGTGCGGCCGGCTACCTGCTCAAGGACTGCTCCCAGGCCGAGCTGACGTCCGCGATCCGCGCCGCCGCCCGCGGCGAGACGGTGCTGACCCCGTCGGTCGCCGCCCGACTGGTGAGCCGGATGCGGGGCCCGCAGCCCGAGTCGCTCTCGCCGCGGGAGGTGCAGGTGCTCGGCCTGGTGGCGGTCGGGCGTACCAACGCCGAGATCGGCCGGAAGCTCCACATCGCCGAGGCCACCGTCAAGACCCACTTGCTGCGGACGTTCACCGAGCTCGACGTGTCCGGCCGCGCGACCGCGGTCACCGTCGCGCGCGACCGCGGCCTGCTCTGATCGTGCCCGAGGCTCTTGTCCGGCACGCCCGCCGCGCCCCCTGCCGATGGTCGGATCGATGCGGCCGCCGTGGTGCCGCATCCGTTGGTCGACGTGGACCAGACCGGTCGGCCCCCACGGCGTCGACGCCCAGGAGACCCGGGAGGCCCGCCGCCAGCGCGGACCCACACCCCGATCCGGCCTCGTCGCGATGCCAGAATGGGCCCGTGACCGGTTCCCCGTCCGACCTGCAGATTCCCGCCGACATCCTGCCCTCCGACGGACGCTTCGGCTGCGGTCCGTCGAAGGTCCGCCCCGAACAGCTCGCCGCGCTCGCCGCCGCCGGCGACGTCATGGGCACCTCGCACCGGCAGAAGCCGGTCAGGTCGCTGGTCGGACGCATCCGTTCTGGCCTGCGGGATCTGTTCTCGCTGCCCGAGGGTTACGAGGTGGTGCTCGGCAACGGTGGGTCCACCGCGTTCTGGGACGCCGCCGCGTTCGGGCTGGTCCGCGAGCGCGCGCTGCACCTGGCCTACGGCGAGTTCTCCGCCAAGTTCGCCGAGTCCACCCGCGGCGCCCCCTTCCTCGCCGACCCGGTGGTCGTCAGGGCCGAGCCGGGCAGCGCCCCCGAGCCGCAGGCCGACCCGTCGTGCGACGTGCTGGCCTGGGCCCACAACGAGACCTCGACGGGCGTGTCCGTGCCCGTCGTCCGGCCCGACGCCGCCACCGACGGCCAGCTCGTGCTGATCGACGCGACCTCGGGCGCCGGCGGCCTGCCCGTCGACATCCGCGACGCCGACGCCTACTACTTCGCCCCCCAGAAGGGTTTCGCCGCCGACGGCGGGCTGTGGATCGCGCTGATGAGCCCGGCCGCGCTGTCCCGGGTGGCCGAGCTGGCTGCCGCCGACCGGTGGATCCCGCCGTTCCTGTCGCTGGCCACAGCCGTCGACAACTCCGTAAAGGACCAGACCTACAACACCCCGGCCGTCGCCACGCTGATCATGTTGGCCGAGCAGCTCGACTGGATGAACGGCCTCGGCGGCCTCGACGCGTGCGTCGCCCGCACCGCCGACTCCTCGGGGCGGCTCTACACGTGGGCGGAGAAGTCCTCGTTCGCCACGCCGTTCGTCACCGATCCGGCGCACCGCTCGCAGGTGGTCGGCACCGTCGACTTCGACAGCGCGGTGGACGCGACCGCGGTCGCGGCGACACTGCGCGCAAACGGGGTGGTCGACACCGAGCCCTACCGCAAGCTCGGCCGTAACCAGCTGCGCGTCGGGATGTTCCCCGCGGTCGAGCCGGCCGACGTCGAGGCCCTCACCGCGTGCATCGACTGGGTCGTCGAGCACCAGAGCTGACCGTGGTCACACCCGCAACCAGCCTCGTCTCACCATCCGTGCTCGGCGTGAGACGCTGTGTGTGCACGGAGGCACTTCCCTCGTCGGACCCGGGATCTCCGGCCCGGCGCGCCTCCGTCGCACCGGCCGGGACTCCAACTACCGTCAACCGGACGGGGAGTCAGAGAGCGGGGAGGCCGCTGATGCGGGCGCTGCGGGTCGTCGGGATCACCGAAGGCGATGGAAAGATCTCCGTCGTCCTCGAGGACCCCGGTCGTCACGAGCGCTTCACCGTGGCGGCCGACGAGCAGCTGCGCGCTGCCTCACGGGGAGACCTGGCCCGGCTCGGACAAATCGCGATCGAGTTGGAGAGCCAGTTGCGCCCACGAGAGATCCAGGCCCGCATCCGCGCCGGAGCATCTGTGGAGCAGGTGGCCGCCATAGCCGGCGTGCCCGAGCAGAAGATCGAGCGCTTCGCTTACCCCGTGCTGCTCGAACGCTCCCGCACCGCTGAGGTCGCCCAGCGCGCCCATCCCGTGCGCGCCGAGGGACCCGACTCCCGGATGCTCGGCGACGTCGTCGCCCACACCTTCGGCCTGCGCGGTCAGGAGTACACCGGCGTCGACTGGGACTCCTGGAAGGGGGAGGACGGCCGCTGGGTCGTAGCGCTGTCGTGGCGGGCCGGGCGTTCGGACAACCGCGCCCACTGGACGTTCCAGCCCGGCGCCCACGGCGGGACCGTTATCGCAATCGACGAACATGCCTCCGACCTGGTCGAGGGCCTGCCCGCGCGCCCGCTCCGCACCGTGGGGCCGGTGATCGACATCGCTCGCACCGAGGAGCCGGCCCCCGCGGCGTCCGAGGAGCTGCGGGCCGTGGCGTCGTCGAGCATCGGTCCGTGGGACCGCGCCCGCCCATCGGCAGACCGGGCCACTGGCGACCGAACTCCTGCCGACCGGGGAGCTGACCGGGCCGCTACCGACCGCGATGCTGCCGACCGCGTGTCCGCCGACCGTTCGGCCGTCGACCGAACTCGGTACGCCACCGAGCAGCGGGGGGCTGCCCCGCCCGCTCAACGCCGGGTCGAGGCCTCACCCCCGACGATGGAAACCCGCTCCACCGAGCCGCGCAACCCCGAGCCCACGATCCCGGTACCCCAGCCGGCAGCAACCCAGCCCGCAGCAACCCAGCTTCCGGCCGAGCGACCGCTCGCACCCCCACCGGCCGTCGAGCAGCCGGTGGAGACCGGGACGCCTGCCACCGATGAGCCGGCCCCGTCCGATCCCGCCCCTGCAGCGGGCCGTCGGACGAAGAAGGGCAAGCCCGTGATGCCGTCGTGGGACGAGGTCCTGCTCGGCGTACGCGGCCAACGCTGACCGGGTCCCGGTGGCCGACCGAGCCCCATGCCGCCGAACCGGGCCGGTGGAGCCGGGCGCTCAGGCGACGGCTTCACGATGCCGGCGCTCCTGCCCCCGACGGAGGGCGTGGGAGTAGATCGTGGTGTCGAACCAGGTGGGAAAGGTCTTCGCCAGCCGGCTCGACCCGAGGCAGCGGGCGTGACCGTCGGCGACGAGGTTGCGGAACGGCACGAGCCCGATGAGCCAGCGATGCATCTGTGCGGTGTCGGCCTCGATGGCGAGGTCGACGGCCGAACCCTGATCGTCCTTGCAGACCGTGATGCCAGGACGCTGGATGTCGAGCCAGCCCTGGGCTCCTCCGGCTCCGATGAGGAGAAGATGGACCACGGTGCGCGTCTCGGGCAGCCGGGCCGGCACGGCGAGTTGGTGGGTACGCCAGATCAGTGACAGACCGTCGCATTCCTCGTCGAACGGGTCGGCAAACACCCATTCCGCTGCCCACGCCCCCAGGGACCACACGATCGGTACGAGGGCTTCGCCGGCGGCGGTCAACGCGTAGCCGCCGGCCCGGCCCCGTTGGTTCGCCTCGTGCGTCACGAGTCGGCGCCGTTCGAGTTCACGCAGCCGCTGAGCGAGCAGGGTCCGGCTCACCCGGGGTATCCCGCGATGGATTTCGTTGAAGCCGCGGGCGCCCACCATCGAACTCGCGGATGACCAGGGGGGTCCA
>JAYSXW010000163.1:0-1731 GCA_043716935.1 Pseudonocardia sp. | reverse complement strand
ACCTTTCGTCGGTCGTGGCACAATGAATGGTTACTTGTCGTGTTGGTGCCGGCGGAGGAGGTGGTGTGCTGGGCGGTATCGCTGTCCCGGATGGTGCGGGGCGAGGTGACCTGCCACGAGATGACCAGGTTGCGCGGGCCGGTGGTCGTGTAGGGAGCGGCCGGGCTGGGCGCACTCGCGGGCGTGGATCGCCCGCTGTGGGTTCTCAGGGGCGAGTCTGCCGAAGAGGTGCCGGTTCGTGGCCGGTTGCGCGGCAGGGGCGACGCCAGTGGCCTCACAGGGCCCACGAGGAAAGTCCGGACTGCCCGGGAGTGCGGGCCGGGTGGGTTGTCGGAGGTGCAGCGCGCGGCGATCATCGCCGCGGTGCTGAGTTACCGCCACATCACGTCAGGATGACGCGAGATGCGGCCGGCCCCGCCTCCCACCGATTCTCCGCTGCCGCCGCGGCCCTATCCTCCGACTGTCGCAGGGGCCCGGTCCGGATCGCGGACCGCGGCGGGTCTGCGGCGTGATGAGGGGATTTCACGGATGAGCAACACGCTCGCGAGCGGCGCCAGCCTGGCGGTCGGTGAGGGGATCGTCTCCCCCAACGGCAGGTACCGGCTGGAGCTGCTCTCGCAGGACGGCAACTTCGTGCTCAGCGGCCCCGGCGGAGCCGTCTGGAGCAGCGAGAGCTGGAACAAGGGCGCCGTGCGGGTCGACATGCAGGCCGACGGCAACCTCGTGATGTACAAGGCCGACAACAGTGTCGTGTGGGCGTCGAACTCCGATTCGCCCGGCGCCCACCTGGTGGTCCAGGACGACCGCAACGTCGTCACGTACGCCCGTGACGGCTCCACCGTCGCGTGGACGCCCAACACCTACCTGACCGACGCGGAGAAGTCGGAGCAGGCCCAGGCCGACGCCGACGCCGCGCCCGCTGCCGAGGCCGCTCCGCCGGTCCCGGCCGCGGCACCCGCCCCGGCGGCGCAGACCTACACCGTCGTCGGCGGCGACACCCTCTCCGCGATCGCCAAGCGCTTCTACGGCCACGCCAACGAGTACCACAAGATCGCCGCGGCCAACGGCATCGCCAACCCCGACCTGATCCACCCGGGCCAGGTCCTGACCATCCCCTGATCCGACCACGGCGAGCGGCCCTCCCGTGCGCGGGAGGGCCGCCGCCCCGGGAACCTTCCGACTGCCATCCACGAGCACGGCTGTGGCCATCGACGCACCCGGCGCCGCCCGGGCCCGCGACGCCGACGTCATCCGGTTGGCCCGCCACCGGTTCGGGCCGACCAGCCCGACGGCGCCTCCGACGTCCTCACCGATGAGCCGCTGATCCGGATCGCGACCCACCGGATAGCCCCCACCGGGCGATCAGCCGGCCAGGACCACCTTGCCCAGCTCCGCGGGGCCGGCCAGCAGCGGGTGGGCGGGCAGGACCCGCACCGTGTAGCCCGTCAGCCCCGCGTGCGGGAGCTTCACCACCGACTCGAAGCGCTCGCCACCGCCCTCGGCGGCGCCGACGTGCTCCATCGCGACGGTGACGGTGTCGGCCAGGTCGTCGGTCTCCCCGACGCGCCCGACCACGGCCTGCACCAGGACGTCGGACGGCTCGAGTCCTGCGAGCCGGACAGCGGCGCGCACCGTCATGGCCACGCCGACCTCCGGGATGTCGGGCAGGCCCGAGGCGTCGACGCCGGCGACGGCCACGAAGGGCCACGCCGTGTCGAGCCGGGCGCGGTA
>JAYSXW010000162.1:0-5101 GCA_043716935.1 Pseudonocardia sp. | reverse complement strand
CGTCATCAACCCGTAGCCCCAACCATCCATACCGTTGCCATTGCCGTACCACCACATCATCGCGAGCAC
The DNA here is from genome assembly GCA_043716935.1 of Pseudonocardia sp. GTDB lineage: Bacteria > Actinomycetota > Actinomycetes > Mycobacteriales > Pseudonocardiaceae > Pseudonocardia. The sequence goes on along the minus strand of JAYSXW010000162.1, from coordinate 5,032 downwards.
TCCCTCAGTCGATCAGTTGTTGTCGAGCGGTCAGCGCGGGTCGAGAGGTCAGCGACCCAGCCGTGAGTGAGGATCGTGATCCTTGGCGAGGTCCACGCCGCCCGGGCTGTCACCGCCCTGCTCGCCGCGGCCATCGCCGCCGTGCATCCCGCCCATCATGAAGATCATCATCAGCGGGCACAGCACCACGAGGCCGACAATCCACAGGCTCGAGGTCGGGACGCCGAGCATGATCGCCCCCACGAGCAGGATCGCCGCGGCGAAGACGTAGAACGGCAGCTGACGCTTCATCACAGAACCTCTCGACGGTCGAACACGCATCTATGGTGTGCGCACTCCGGTCGGCGCCGTCACGGTCGATGGCCCTCGCTCCCGGTGCCGAAGGTCCCGTCCTGTCTCGTTCGCGACACCCCTCGGTGCATCGCTACCCCGACCCGCGATTGGCCCGGGCTAGCGGCCGGCCCATGGGATCGGGCCGGGAAATCCAACCGGGATGGCAAGCCCCCGAGCTTCCGAACACCACAAGTGTCGCGTCGAGGGACGCGGCGGCCGTGGGGTGACGTGGCGGGCAACACACGCGGGGTCACCAGCGCGAGGTTCCTCGATTCGCATCCGCCGTCAGTGGATCGCTTGCACGGCCCGCGACGTGCTGGCCGGCTACAGCGACGAGAGAAGTGCCCGATCTGAGACAGACTCCACAACATTCGGACGCGCTGACGGTCCTGCCCGACTGGTGGCTCCCAGACCCCGGGAACCGCCGCCGACCGAGCTACCGGCTGCCACTTCCTGACGTCGGGTTGCCGGTCACTGCGTTGTGCACCGGACCATGTGACTCACGGCAGTGTTCCTCGCTGCCGCCTTCCTCGATTCCGCGCTCGGCCTCCGACCGGGCGTGATCGACCTGCAACGTCGTGTGGTCGAGATGGTGACGCTCGCGAAGCACCGCCTCGATCGCGGCCTGGGCGGCGTGACAGTCGCCCCCCGGGGTGACCAGTACATGAGCGGACAGCGCAGGCTGCCCGGACGTGATCTCCCAGATGTGCAGGTCGTGAATCTGCACGACCTCCGGCTGGCTCACGAGCTCCTTCCCGATCACATCCGGATCGAGGCCGGCGGGCGCCGCTTCGAGGAAGATGCGACCGGAGTCCCGGACCAGGCCCCATCCGGCCTTCAGCATCAAGGCGGCCACGACGAGCGCGGCGATGGCGTCTGCGCGGGCGAAGCCGGTCCACAACACCACCGCACCGGCGATCGCGGTTGCGATGAACGCGTAAAGGTCGTTGAGGATGTGCTGGAACGCCCCTTCGACGTTCAAGCTCGAACGGTTGGCCTTCGAGATCGCCCACGCGGCGGCGATGTTCACCGCGACCCCCACCAGCGCGGTGATCAGCACCAGCAGGCCCTCCACCGGTGGCGGGTCGATCAGGCGCCGGATGCTCTCGTAGATGAACAACAGTGCCAGCAGCAGCAACGTGACCCCGTTGGCCTGCGCGGAGAGGATCTCCGCGCGCTTGAGGCCGTAGGTGTAGTGCCCCTGGGCGGGTCGAGCGGCCAGTCTGATCGCGACCAGCGCGAGCACGATCGACACCGCGTCGGTGAGCATGTGTCCCGCGTCGGAGATCAACGCCAGCGAACCGGCGACGACACCGACGATCACCTCGACGACCATGAAGGTCGCGATCAAACCCAGCGCGATCCCCAGCCAGCGACGATCTGCGTCTGCACTCACACCGTGGCCGTGCCCGGCCGCGTGGCCGTGTCCGGCCTCGTGCTCGTCGACGTCGCCGTTCTCCACCGACATGTATTCCCGCTCCTCCGACTTGTACCCTCGACGGGGCAAGCCGAACTATATTGCCACATGCGCATGTGTGCAATTGAGCGAGAAGCTTCCACCTGAACGTATCAACGATTGTTAGAGTGTTGCTATGTCATCGGACGCTTGCGCACTGTTGTGCATGGATCTCCCGCACGCCGAGGAGGTCCGCAGCCGGATGCCCGACGAATCGCGGGCCGCCGCGGCCGCGGTGCAGGCCCGCGCGCTGGGTGATCCGAACCGGCTGCGGCTGGCCTCGGCACTGGCCGTCGGGTCCGAGCTGTGCGTCTGCGACCTGGCGTGGGTGTGCGGGCTGGCGCAGAACCTCGTGTCCCACCACGTGCGGCTGCTGCGCTCGGCCGGCCTGGCCACCTCGCGGCGCGACGGGAAGCTCGTGATGTACCGGCTGACGCCGGTCGGGGAAGCGCTGCTGGGCGCGGTGATGATGTCGGGAGACACGGTATGAGCGACATCTGCTGCGGTGGCGACGAGACCCCGCCAACACAAGGACAGCCCGACGAGCCGCAGTCCAAGCTCTGGCAACTGCGCACCGTGCAGGCCGCCGCCCTCTCGGGCGCCCTGCTCACCGCCGGTCTGGTCGCCGGTTGGTGGGGCGAGGACATAGCCTCACTCGTGCTCCTGGTCGGCGCCCTGCTCGTCGGCGGCGCCACGTTCATCCCGCAGTCGCTTCGCGGACTACTCAAGGGCCGGCTTGGTGTCGGCACCCTGATGACCATCGCCGCCATCGGCGCGGTGCTGTTGGGCGAGATCGGGGAGGCCGCCGGCCTGGCGTTCCTGTTCTCCATCTCCGAAGCGCTCGAGTCCTACTCCCTCGACCGCAGCCGCCGCGGCCTGCGCGCGCTGCTCTCACTGGTCCCTGAGCGCGCGACCGTGCTCCACGACGGCGCCGAGAGCGACGTGTCCCCCGCCGATTTGAAGCTCGGCGACCTGCTTGTAGTCCGGCCCAGCGAACGCATCGCCACCGACGGTGTCGTGCGCAGCGGACGCAGCGCACTGGACGTCTCGGCCATCACCGGCGAGTCCGTGCCCGTCGAGACCGGCCTCGGTGACGCCGTGTACGCCGGGTCGATCAACGGTGGCGGCGCGCTGGAGGTCGAGGTCACCGCACGGGCCGAGTCCAACTCATTGGCCCGGATCGTACACATCGTCGAGGAAGCCCAGGAGCGCAAAGGGTCCAGCCAGCGCCTCGCCGAACGCATCGCCCGCCCGCTCGTCCCCGGCGTCATGGTCCTGGCCGCCGGCATCGCCGTGGTCGGCAGCCTGCTGGGCGACCCGACGGTGTGGATCGAGCGCGCCCTCGTCGTCCTCGTCGCCGCCGCGCCGTGCGCGTTCGCGATCTCGGTACCCGTCACCGTGTTCGCCGCCATCGGCGCCGCCAGCCGCTCCGGCATCCTGATCAAAGGCGGTGCCGCACTCGAAGCGCTCGGCCGGATCCGCACCGTCGCGCTCGACAAGACCGGCACCCTGACCCGCAACCACCCCGCTGTGATCGACGTCGTCACCTCCGGCGGCGCCACGCGCGAACGCGTCCTTGACGTCGCCGCCGCTCTCGAGGCCCGCAGCGAGCACCCGCTCGCTTCTGCCGTCCTCGCCGCCGCGCCCGACCACGGCACCGCCGCCGACGTCGACGCCGTCCCCGGCTCCGGCCTCACCGGGACCCTCGACGGCCGACCCGCCCGCCTGGGACGCCCCGGCTTCATCGACGCCGGCCCCCTCGCCGCACGCGTCACCGAGCTGCAGAGCGCCGGTGCCACCGTCGTCCTCGTCGAGCGCGACGGCATCCTGCTCGGTGCCGTCGCCGTACGCGACGAGCTGCGCCCCGAGGCGCCCGCCACCGTGGCCGCGCTCCGCGCGGCCGGCCTCGACGTCGCCATGCTCACCGGGGACAACCCCCGCACCGCCGCGGCGCTCGCAGGACAGGCGGGCATCACCGACATCCACGCCGACCTGCGGCCCGAGGACAAGGCCCGCATCGTCGGCGAGCTGCACGCACGGCGGGCCGTCGCCATGGTCGGTGACGGCGTCAACGACGCACCTGCGCTCGCCACCGCCGACTGCGGCATCGCCATGGGAGCGATGGGCACCGACGTCGCCATCGAAGCCGCCGACGTCGCCCTGATGGGCGAGGACCTGCGCCACCTGCCCGCCGCGCTGCTACACGCCCGCCGCGCCCGCCGCATCATGATCCAGAACCTCGCGATGTCGAGCCTCATCCTGCTCACCCTCGTACCGCTCGCCGCGTTCGGCGTCCTCGGCCTCGCCGCCGTGGTCGGCTCCCACGAGCTCGCCGAGGTCCTCGTCATCGCCAACGGCGTCCGCGCCGGCCGACGCACCCACCTCCCGGCCTGACCGCGCTGATCACCGCCCGGGTCACCGATGGCCGCCCCGGCCTGGCCGATCTGGGCTACGAGGGCGCACCCGAGGTCTTCACCGTGCCGTACAAGAAGCCCCGCAACACCGGCCTGACCGTCGACCAGCAGACCTTCAACGCCGTCCACGGCGCCCTGCGCTGCCCCGGTGAACGCGCGAACTCGCTGCTCGAAACCACCTACAAGGTGCTACGCCGCTACCGCGGCTGCCCCTGGCGTATCGGCACCATCGTTGCCGCCGCCTTGGTCCTGCTCCACGACGAGAACAACCGCACCACGTGACCAACAGCGGCTGATCACACAACGCAACAACCAGTTACGCGGACAGGCTCAATGAACTCGCGTTGAGCATGGTCGCGTTGCCAAGCCGATCCGGCTGACGTATCCGCCGACGGGTGCGTGACCGCGGCAGCCGGGGGTGGCGGATTGAGATCGGGGACATAGACGGCGGCGAAGTCCAGGCCCTTCGAGCGGTGGATTGTCCCGATCTTGATGTGCAAGTCGGGATGGCCGTCCCAGTCGTCGAGGAGGGTGAAGGCGATGCCGCGGGCTGCGAGGTAGCTGGTGATCCGGTCGCGGTGCTTGTGGGTGTGGGTGAGCACGGCCATCTCGCCGGTCGCGATCCCGGCGTGCTGGTGGCGTTGCGTGGCCAGTCGCATCAGGCGGAAGAGGTTCTCGGGGTCGAGGGCGTGGGCGCGTTCGACGGCGGGGCCGTCGCGCAGGACGTCGACGGGTTGGTGGCCGGATTCGGTGGTGGTGTCGAGGTCGTGAAAGTCGCGGTCGGCGACGAGGGCCTGGGCGGCCGCGAGGATGGGGCGGGTGTTGCGGT
>JAYSXW010000161.1:0-15542 GCA_043716935.1 Pseudonocardia sp. | reverse complement strand
GATCCTCCTCGGGTCCGTGCTCGCCCTTGGGGATCGACCACGCACCATCGTCCTTGCGCACCCAGAACGGGCCGCCCATGTGGCCGAGCAGGATCTCCGGCCCGCTCGGCCCGCGTCGGTGCAGCAGCAGCCCGGCGCTGGTGATCACCACACGATCACCCCTCGCGCCACCCGCCCGATCACCGCCGGCGGGCGTCCCGCCAGGTGATCCACTGCTGGAGCAGGCCAAGGTCGTAGTCCGGGCCGTCGGCCCCCACGGTGAACAGCGTGGCCCCGGCTGCGACGAGGGCGTCGGCGACCTTCTCGGGGCTGTCGCTCACCCCGATCGAGCGCTCGATCTGTGCCGGGTCGCGGCCCACGTCGGCGCAGTGGGCGTCGAGGACGGCGTTCTTACGGGTCAGCACGTCGACGTCGCCGAAGCTGTGCCAGATCTGCGCGTGCTCGGCGGTGTAGCGCAGCGTCTTCTTCTCGCCGCCGCCACCGATCAGGACCGGGATCTCGCGGGTCGGCGCCGGGTTGAGCTTCGCGAGGCGGTCCTTGATCCGGGGCAGGGCCTGCGCGAGGTCGGCCAGCCGCGAGCCGGCCGTGCCGAACTCGTAGCCGTACTCGTCGTAGTCGCGCTCGAACCAGCCGGCGCCGATGCCGAGGATCAGGCGACCCCCGGAGATGTGGTCGACCGTGCGGGCCATGTCGGCGAGCAGTTCGGGGTTGCGGTAGCTGTTGCAGGTGACGAGCGCGCCGATCTCGACGCGGCTGGTCGCCTCGGCCCAGGCCCCGAGCATCGTCCAGCACTCGAAGTGCTGGCCGTCCGGCTCGCCGTAGAGGGGGTAGAAGTGGTCCCAGTTGAAGACGATGTCGACGCCGGCCTCCTCGGCCCGGGCCACGGCGTCACGGATCTGGCTGTAGTCGGCGTGCTGCGGCTGGAGCTGGACACCGATGCGGATGGGGTGCGTCATGATCCCGATCCTGTCATCCCCCGGGCCGCCTCCGTGCGGGCGGACAGCAACCGGTCGACCAGCGCCGCGGCGGCGGCCAACCCCAGGAACAGCAGCGTGATGACGACGGAGTTCACCGCGACTCGCGCGTAGCCGAGATCGGTGACATTGACGAACGGGTACGGGTAGTAGTCGATGACCGCCCCACGTACGAGGGTGAACACGAGCCACAGCAGGGGATAGACCATCGACCACGGCACGACGCGGACGTCGACGAGCCCGCGCGGTCCGAACAGCAGCCACCCGATCACGGCCAGCAGCGGGACGACCGTGTGGAACAGCTGGTTGGCCACCTCCTCCGCCCCACGCAGGTGGTAGAGGTCGGCCAGCAGGAGGTGGTAGACGACCCCGGTTACGATGATTCCGAGCAGAGCGTCGAGCCGCAGCACCCGGGCCGGCAGTGACAGGTGCTGCGGCCGGGCCACCAGCAGTGCGGCCGATACCCCGACGAGCAGGTTCGTCAGGATCGTGAAGAACGTGAAGAGGTTCGCGACGCGCTCGACCGGCGTGTCGAACCGCCCGCCCGATGACGAGGCCGTGATCGGGATCTGGATCACGAGCGCCACCACGACGACCGCCGCGGTGATTGCCGACCACGCGCGGAGCACGCTCGGACCGTACCCCGCCCGAGGGGCGGCCGTCGGCGGGACGTGGCACAACCTGGCCATGGCCTCGGGCGTCGGCACCCACGTGACCGACGCCGCCCGCCTCGCGGAGCTGCTGCGCGGCGGCTTCCCGAGAGGAGCGGATGGGCGCGCCTGATCGACCCTTGGGGTCCCGTGCGAGCGGGAGGCCCCGATGGTCGAGCTGATGGCCACGGAGATGGCCGCCGAGTCGCCCCTTGCCGCACGGCCTACGCGCCGCCCAGCGCCTCCACCGCGGTGACCCAGATCACGGCCGTGCCCTCCTCGTCGGACGCGGCCAGGTCGACCTCGGCGACGATGGCCCAGTCGCGGTCGCCGGCCGGATCGTCGAGGACCTGGCGAACGAGCCAGCGCTCGGGCTCCTCGCTGATCGTGATGAGTTGCGGGCCGCGGGCGTCGGGCCCGGTACCGATGGCGACGAGGGTGTCCCCGTGCTCCGCGAAGTACGGCGTGAGCGCCTCGCGCCAGGCCTGCCCGGACCAGCCGGACGCGGTGTCGAGCTCGGCGAGCACGTCCCAGCGTCGCAGGGCGGCGAGCTCCACCCTTCGGAACATCGCGTTGCGCACCAGTACCCGGAAGGCGCGGCCGTTGCGGGTGACCCCGGCCGGGCCGGACGCGAGCGACGGAGGGGCGACCTCGTCGCCCGCCCCGGCTCCCGCGGCCAGCGCCTCCCACTCGTCGAGCAGCGACGAGTCGACCTGGCGCACCAGTTCACCCAGCCACGCCTCGACGTCGGCGAGCTCCTCGGTCTTGGCCTCGTCGGGCACGGTCTGGCGCAGTGCGCGGTAGGTGTCGGCGAGGTAGCGCAGCACCAGGCCCTCGGAACGGGCGAGCTGGTAGTGCGAGACGTACTCCACGAACGTCATGGACCGCTCGAACATGTCGCGCGCCACCGACTTGGGCGACAGGCGGGCGTCCTCGACCCAGGGGGCACCGCGCCGGTAGGTCTCCAGCGCCGCGTTCAGCAGCTCGTCGAGCGGCTTGGGCCAGGTGACGTCCTCCAGCAGCACCATGCGCTCCTCGTACTCGATTCCCTCCGCCTTCATCGCCGCCACGGCCTCGCCCTTGGCCTTGTTCTGCTGCGCGTAGAGGACCTGACGGGGGTCGTCGAGGGTTGCCTCGATCACCGACAGGACGTCCATGGGGTAGGCGGGCGACTCGCGGTCGAGCAGCTCGAACGACGCCAGTGCGAACGGCGAGAGCGGCTGGTTGAGGGCGAAGTCGAGCTGCAGATCACCGACCAGCCGGACCCGCCTGCCCTCGGCATCCGGCACCGGCAGCTCCTCGACCACACCCGAGGCGCGCAGCGCCCGATAGATCGCGATGGCCCGCAGGATGTGGCGGCGCTGCCGGGGGCGGGGCTCGTGGTTGTCCTCCAGCAGATGACGCATGGCGACATATGCGTCCCCTGGCCGGGAGATCACATTCAGCAACATCGCGTGGGTGACGGTGAAGTGGCTGGTCAGTGGCTCGGGCTGGGCGTTCTGCAGCTTCTCGAAGCTCACGGCCGACCAGCCGACGAACCCCTCCGGCGCCTGCTTGCGCACGATCCGCTTGCGCTTCTTGACGTCGTCGCCGGCGCGCGCGACCAGGCGGGCGTTCTCCACCTCGTGATCGGGTGCCTGCGCGACGACGGAGCCGACGGTGTCGTAGCCCGCGCGCCCGGCGCGACCTGCGATCTGGTGGAACTCGCGGGCCTTGAGCGGGCGGGTGCGCTGGCCGTCGTACTTGGCCAGGGCGGTGAACAGGACCGTGCGGATCGGCACGTTGATGCCGACGCCCAGGGTGTCGGTGCCGCAGATGACGCGCAGCAGCCCGGCCTGGGCGAGCGTCTCGACGAGACGCCGGTAGCGGGGCAGCATCCCCGCGTGGTGCACCCCGATGCCGTGCCGCACGAGTCGTGACAGCGCCTTGCCGAAGCCGGAGGTGAACCGGAATTTCCCGATCACCTCGGCGATCGCGGCCTTGTCCTCCTTGGACGTGATGTTGACGCTCGTCAGCGACTGCGCCCGCTCCACCGCCGACTGCTGGGTGAAGTGCACGACGTAGACGGGCGCCTGATGCGTGCTGACCAACTCGATGATCGTCTCGTGCACGGGCGTGTACACGTATTGGTAGAGCAGGGGGACGGGCCGCTCCACCGACGTGATCACCGCCGTCTCCCGTCCGGTGCGTCGGGTGAGGTCTTCCCGGAAGAAGCTCACGTCGCCGAGGGTCGCCGACATCAGGAGGAACTGCGCCTGCGGCAGCTCGATCAGCGGCACCTGCCAGGCCCAGCCGCGGTCGGGATCGGCGTAAAAGTGGAACTCGTCCATGACGACGGAGCCGACGTCCGCGTCGCGGCCGCTGCGTAGCGCGATGTTGGCGAGGATCTCCGCTGTGCAACAGATGATCGGGGCCTGCTCGTTGACCGCGGCATCGCCGGTGAGCATCCCGACCTTGTCGGCGCCGAACACCTCGATCAGCGCGAAGAACTTCTCGCTCACCAGCGCCTTGATCGGCGCGGTGTAGAACGTGCGTTGCCCGCGGGCCAGCGCTGCCGCGTGCGCCCCCACCGCCACCAGCGACTTCCCGGAGCCGGTGGGCGTCGAGAGGATGACGTTGCTACCCGTGACCAGCTCCAGCAGCGCCTCCTCCTGCGCCGGGTAGAGCGACAGGCCCTGCTCCTCGAACGCCCAGTCGGTGAAGACCTCGACGAGCAGCTCCGGATCGTCGGGGGTGGGGGGCAGGCGATCGGTGAGCGTCATGGTGGCCTGATCGTCCCACCTCCCGGGCGGGCGCACCCCGGTGCGGTTGCCGATACCGTGGGGGTGTGGGAGGGCGGCCGATAGCTGGGCGGATTCCCGATCTCGTGGAGCCGATGCAGCCCTCCGCCGGCTCGGGACAGCCGCCGACCGGTCCGGACTGGATGGTGGAGCTCGCCTGGACCGGCCACCGCTGTGTCGCCTACGTCGACCCCGAGCGCGAACCCGGCCGGCGGACGCGGCTGCTGAGCGCCAACGACGTGTCCATGACGGCCGCCTACCCCGAGCTGGGCCCGCCTCTGGAGCGCCGATCACCGCCGCGCGGGATGGTGCTCGACGGCACCGTCGTCGCGCGGGGCGAGGAGCATGCGCCGCGGGCGCGGTTGCTCACCCGGCGCAGCAGCCGGGTCCGGCCGTCCGAGGGGCACATCCGGGCCGTCCCCGTCGACTTCCAGGTGGCCGACCTGCTCTGGCTCGACGGCCACAGCGCCGTCGACCTGCCCTACCGTGACCGGCGGGGGCTCCTGGAGGGCCTGGGCTTCGACGCGGCCCCGGTGTGGTCCACCGCGCCGCTGCCGGTCTCCGAGCTCGACCAGCTGCTGCGTATCGCCGACGCGAAGGGCGTCGATGCGCTGCACGCACGTCACCTCGGGTCCCGCTACAAGGCCGGTGGGCGCTCACCGCTGTGGCTGCGGCTGCCCGTGCCGCGGACGCGGCAGGTGGTCGTCGGTGGCTGGACGCCCACCGACCCCGCCTGGCCCGAGGCGATCGCCAGTCTGCTGCTCGGCGTCCCCGACGAGGGCGGGCTGCGCTACGTCGGCCGCGTCGGCGTGTCGGGGGAGGAGCGCCGGCAGGTCGCGGCCCTGCACGGGCTGCGCCGTGGGTCGACGCCGTTCGCCGACGCGGTGCCCGCCGATGCGGCCCGGGATGCCATCTGGGTGGAGCCCCGGCTGGCCGGGAAGGTCGAGTTCGCGGGTTGGCTCGCCAGTGGCCGGATGCGCCTGCCGCGCTGGCGGGGACTGGTCCCGGGCCGGCCGTTCCCGAACGGGGCGATCCCGAGCGGGCCCCGGACGGATCAGGTGATCGGCCACCGGGCCGGGGGCGACGGGATGGCCGTCGGCGGCTCGGCGGTGGCGGATCCGCCACCGACCAGCCCCTCCGCGGCCCTCCCGACCACGGTGGAACCGGCGACTGCGGGCGTAGTGTCCGTGGCCGGCAACACGCCGGTCGCAGCCGGCACGGCCGTCGAGAGTGCCGGGGCCACCGCGTTCTCCGGGGCTCCCACGGATGCCTCCGTCGAGACCCGCCGGCTGGAGCAGCACTTCGTCTACAACGCGCTCAACACCATCGCTGCCCTGATCCGCACCGATCCCGGGCGGGCCCGCGAACTGCTGTTCGGGTTCGCCGACCTGTCCCGGGCCGCTGACCAGTCGGGCGACGCCGCCACCACCCTCGGTCGCGAGCTCGCCGCCGTCCGGGGTTACCTGCAGCTGGAGCAGGCGCGGTTCGGCAGGCGGCTGCGGGTGGAGCTCGACGTCGGCGCAGGCCTGCACCACCTCCCGGTACGACCCCTGCTGCTGCTCGACGCAGTCCGCGCGGCGGTGCAGCAGGGCATCGAGCCGCTGCCCGACGGCGGCGTGCTGGCGGTGGTCGCCCGACCGTCGGGCGACGGGTGCACCGTGATGGTGAGGGGTGGCGACGTGGTCTCGGCCGTCATCAACGTGTCAGGTATCGGGTGATCAGGCCGCACCGAAGATCCATGCGAGTTCATCAGCGGTCGGTACGTATGGCCCCAACACCCTCTCAAGGAGGGTTATTCACCTGCGGGTTGCCAACTGTTTCCCCGCGACATTCTTCGTTCACGGGTCCTGACGACGCGCGCCTCCAGCCGGTGATACCTCTGTTGTCGCACGTCAGGAATCTCTGCCGGCAGCCGGATGTGGGGTAGACGTGGTCATACATCTCGGTGGCCACAGGCCACAGCCCGCGAGCCAGGGTCCGCATCGTGGCGACCGCGCAGAGCGCGACCCGACCGCCCCAGAACAGCGGGAGAGGACACCGACAGCGTTCACCGGGCCGTAGCCGCCACCGGTATCGAACGATGATCGGTTCCTCGGTACGGTGCCGCCATGCTTGGCCTCCCCGACGGCACGCGGGCGTGCCTCTTCGACCTCGACGGTGTGCTCACCGACACCGCGAGCGTGCACGCCGCAGCGTGGAAGCAGATGTTCGACGACTTCCTGTGCGCCCGCTCCGAGCGGGACGGCTCGCCGTTCGTGCCCTTCGACGTGCGGTCGGACTACGGGCCGTACGTGGACGGCAAGCCCCGGCAGGCCGGCACCCGCTCGTTCCTGGAGTCACGAGGCATCGAGCTACCCGAGGGCGCCCCGGACGACGGCCCGGACGACGAGACGATCGTGGGCCTGTCGACGAGGAAGAACGACCTGGTCCAGGACAAGATCACCACGGTGGGCGTCGACGTCTACCCCGGCTCGGTCACCTATTTGCGGGCGGTCAGGGACGCTGGTCTGATGACGGCGTGCGTGTCGTCGTCGGCCAACGCCGAGCAGGTGCTGGCGGTCGCGGGGCTGGCCGACCTGATCGACCATCGCGTCGACGGGGTGACGGCGAGGGAGCGCGGCCTGCCCGGTAAGCCCGCGCCGGACACGTTCCTCGCTGCGGCGGCCGACCTCGGCGTCGAGAAGGCCGACGCTGTGGTGTTCGAGGATGCGCTCGCGGGCGTCGAGTCGGGCCGGGCGGGTGGCTTCGGGTTCGTTGTGGGCGTCGACCGGGTCGGGCAGGCCGACGCGTTGCGCGACCACGGTGCCGACGTCGTCGTCTCGGACCTGGCCGACCTCCTCGGGCCGCGGTCGTCACAGTCGCCGGAGGACCCGACATGAGCCCGGATCCGGGACGCGCCTTCACCGTCGAGCCGTGGGTGGTGCGTGAGCCGCGCCTCGACCTCGCGACGATGGGCCAGGTCGAGTCCGTCTTCGCCCTGTCCAACGGGCACATCGGCCTGCGCGGCAACCTCGACGAGGGCGAGCCGCACTCCACACCCGGCACCTACCTCAACTCGCTGTTCGAGAAGCGCCCGCTGCCCTACGCCGAGGGCGGCTATGGCTACCCCGAGTCCGGACAGACGATCATCAACGTCACCAACGGCAAGCTGATCCGGCTGCTGGTGGAGGACGAGCCGCTCGACCTTCGTTACGGCAAGGTGCGCCGCCACGAGCGGGTCCTGGACCTGCGGGCCGGCATGCTGACCCGCGAGGTCGAGTGGGAGTCCCCCGCCGGCCGGGCGGTGCGGGTGCGCAGCACGCGAATGGTGTCGTTGACCCAGCGGGCGATCGCGGGCATCCGCTACGAGGTCGAGGTGCTCGACGCGCCGGCGCTGCTGGTGGTGCAGTCGGAGCTGGTGGCCAACGAGCAACTGCCCGCCCGTACCGACGACGACCCCCGCGTAGAGGCGGCGCTGACCGACCCGCTGGTCGCCGAGCAGTACCGCAGCGACGCCACGGGCGCCACACTCATCCACCGGACCCGGCACTCGGGCCTGCGGGTGGCCGCGGCGATGGACCACGAGGTGCGGGGCCCCGACGGCATGCAGATCAGCTCCGAAGCCGGCGAGGACATCGGCCGCACCACGATCATCACGCGGCTCGAACCGGGTCAGACGCTGACGGTCACCAAGTACCTGGCCTACGGATGGTCCTCGCGCCGCTCCCAGCCCGCGCTGCACGACCAGGTGCGAGCCGCGCTGGCCGCGGCCCGCTACACCGGATGGGACGGGCTGCTCGCCGAGCAGCAGGGCTACCTCGACGACTTCTGGCACTGCGCCGACATCGAGATCGACGGCGACGCGGAGCTGCAGCAGGCCGTGCGCCTCGCGCTGTTCCACGTCCTGCAGGCCGGCGCCCGCGCCGAGCGACGCGCGATCGGTGCGAAGGGCCTCACCGGCGAGGGTTACGACGGCCACACGTTCTGGGACACCGAGACCTTCTGCCTGCAGGTGCTGTCCCACGTCGCGCCCGAGGCGGCCGCGGACGCGCTGCGCTGGCGGCAGTCGATCATCCCGCTCGCCAAGGAGCGGGCCGAGCAGCTCGGCCTCAAGGGCGCGGCGTTTCCCTGGCGCACGATCCGCGGCCAGGAGTGCTCGGGCTACTGGCCCGCCGGCACCGCCGCGTTCCACATCAACGCCGACATCGCCGACGCCGTGCGGCGCCACGTGGCCGCCACCGGCGACGTCGAGTTCGAGCGCGAGGTGGGCCTGGAGATCCTCGTCGAGACGGCGCGGCTGTGGCGATCGTTGGGCCATCACGACCCGTCGGGCGAGTTCCGCATCGACGGTGTCACCGGCCCGGACGAGTACACCGCGATCGTCGACAACAACGTCTACACGAACCTCATGGCGCAGCAGAACCTGCGCGTCGCCGCCGACACCGCGGGCCGTCACACCCGCGCCGCGGCCCGGTTCGGCGTGAACGCCGAGGAGATGGCGAGCTGGCGCGACGCCGCATCGTCGATGCGGATCCCCTACGACGAGCATCTCGGCGTGCACCCGCAGTCGGAGGGCTTCACCGACCACCAGGTGTGGGACTTCGAGGGCACCAAGCCCGACATGTACCCGCTGCTGCTGCACGTGCCTTACTTCGACCTGTACCGCAAGCAGGTGTCCAAGCAGGCCGACCTGGTGCTGGCGATGCAGCTACGGCCCGACGCGTTCACCCCCGAGCAGATGGCGCGCAACTTCGCCTACTACGAGGCCATCACCGTGCGCGACTCGTCGCTCTCGGCGTGCACCCAGGCCATCGTCGCGGCCTGGACCGGACATCTCGACCTCGCCTTCGACTACCTCGCCGAGGCCGCCCTCGTCGACCTGAACGACCTGGCCGGCAACTCCGACCACGGCGTGCACATCGCGTCGATGGCCGGCACCTGGACCGCGGTCGTGTGCGGTTTCGGCGGCATGCAGTGCGACGGAACCGGTCTCCGTTTCGCCCCCCGGTTGCCGCCCGCCCTGTCGCGGATCTCGTTCGGACTGCGCTGGCAGGGCCGCCAGCTCCGCATCGCGATCACCGCGGAGGAGGCGACCTACGAGCTCGTCGACGGCCCGCCGATGCGACTGCGGCACCACGGCGAGCCCCTGGCCCTGGCTCACGACCCGGTGAGCCGGCCGCTGCCGGCCGTGGTGATTGCCGACCCGGTCGAGCAGCCCTTCGGTCGCGCGCCGCGAGCCCGTCACCCCGGAGGCTGAGTCAGGGGTGTGGGAGGGCCGGGGGAGGGGGTACCCGGCCGTCTCCCCGATCACCGACGGAAGGACCCCCGTGAACCTCGATCACGTCCGTGAGATGCTCGACGCTGAGCTGTCCGAGCTCGACGACCGTGCCCACTTCGCCGCCGAGACCCGGGCGGAGACGGCCGGTGACCCGAACTCGGAGGCCGCCCTGGGCCAGCATCCCGGCGACTACGGCTCCGATGTCGCAGCCAGCATGGACGCGGACCTGCTGGTCGACACGGTCGCGGACCAGCGCCGCCTGGTCACCGACGCCCTCGCCCGCCTCGACGACGGCAGCTACGGCCGCTGCGTCGTGTGCGGAAGGCAGATCGACGACGAGCGCCTGGAGGCCCGCCCCGAGGTGTCGACCTGTCGCGAGCACGCCGACACCCCGGTGGTGGCATAGATCGGCTGCGGCCGGGTAGGGGGGCCGATGTGACCGCCCCGACCAACGCCCCCGACGGGCTCGTCCGCGCCGACCCCGCCGCCCCCGGCTGGACCCGGCGTCACCGGGGCCGGGGCTGGAGCTTCGCCGACGCCTACGGAACCCCGATCACCGATCCGGACGAACTCGTGCGTCTCAGGGGCCTGGTGATCCCGCCGGCGTGGCAGGACGTCTGGATCTCTCCTGATCCTGGCGGGCACATCCAGGTCATCGGGACCGACGCCGCCGGCCGTCGTCAGTACCGATATCACGACGAGTGGCGCCGGGCCAAGGACCGGGAGAAGCACGACCGCGTCCTGACCCTGGGCCGCCGGCTCGCCGACGTGCGAACCGAGGTCGTTGCCCGCCTGGGCGAGCCGGGGCTGGGCCGCGACCGCGTGCTCGCCGCCGGGGTCCGGATGCTCGACATCGGGGTGTTCCGGGCGGGCGGCGAGCAGTACGCCCCCGGTGACGACGAGGAGGACGGCACATTCGGACTGGCCACGCTGCGGCGCACGCACGTCACGCTCAAGCGCGGTGCCGTACTCTTCGCCTACCCGGCCAAGGGCAACATCCCCCGCACTCTGGCCCTCAGGGACCCGTTGTTGCACAAGGTGGTCAACGGTCTGCTGCGCCGCCGCGGCGGCGGGGACGACCTGCTGGCGTACCGGATCCGACGTGAGTGGCACGACGTGCGGGCCGAGGACCTCAATGCCGCGGTCAAGCAGCTGGCAGGGGAGGACTACACGTGTAAGGACCTGCGCACCTGGAACGCCACCGTGCTGGCGGCCGTGACGCTGGCGGCCGGTGTCGCGCAGGGCGGGGTGCCGGCGTCACAGCGGGCCCGCAAGCGGGTGGTGAGTGCGGCCATCACCCAGGTCTCGCAGCACCTCGGCAACACCCCGACCGTCACGCGGGCCTCGTACGTCGATCCGCGGGTGTTGGAGCGGTTCGAGGAGGGCGCGACGATCCTGCGGGCGCTGCGCAGCCTCGGCTCCGAATCGGCCGTCACCGACCTCACGGACGACGCCACGCGCGCCGGCGTGGAGCGCGCCGTCGTCCGGCTCCTCTCGTCGTGACGGTCAGTCCGCGGTCAGGGCGTCGGGCTTGTGGACGGCCTCGCCGCCGCTCTTCTCGCTCTTCACGAGGTACTGCGGATCCTCGTCGGAGGCGCGGACCTGACGCCCGGCGGCCTTCGTGTCCTCGGTGATCTTCTTCTCGACCTCGCCCTCGGCGGTGCCGCCGTGGCTCTTCCAGCTGACGTGATCGCCCCTGCGCAGTTCACTCATGGATCAGGTGTACCCGACCCGCGGGCGGGCAACCCGGGCCGGTCGCCCCGGTGGTCCAGGCGACCCGCAGGACCGGGCGTCAACCCTCGTCGGTCATCCTGCGGCGCAGCTGGCCGACGGTCTGGGCCAGCAGGCGTGAGACGTGCATCTGGGAGATCCCGATCCGGTCGGCGATCTCGCTCGGCCGCGGCGCCCGGCCCAGCTCCTGCGACAGCGGGCCGACGGCCCCGTTGATGGAGCTCTGCAGATCCTTGAGCCGCCTCGGCACCCGCATCGACCAGGTGCGGTCCCGGAAGTGTCGGCGAATCCCGCCGGTGATGGTGGGCACGGCGTAGGAGAGGAAGTCGATGCCGCGCTCGGGGTCGAACCGGTCGACGGCGTTGAGAAGCCCGACGGTGCCGGCCTGTTCCAGGTCGTCCACGGGCTCGCCCCGCCCTCCGAACCGGCGTGCGATGTGGCGCACGACCGGGAGGTGGCCGGTGACGAACTTGCTGCGCAACGCAGGCCTACCGGGGCCGCCCGGGGGCAGCCCGGCGAACTGGGTGAACAGCGGGGCGAGGTGACCATATTCAGACTCGCGTGCGGCATCAGGCACGTCGCTCCCCGCGTGCTTCGAGCGGTCGCCGCCGGGCCGCAACAGTTGTACACATTGTGATCTACCCGCGCTCACCGGGGGAAAGACGCCGACGCTGGTAGGTTCATGAACCGCCATTCCTCTCCGCTCCGCGAAGGTGATCCGCCGGTGCCGAACAGCACGCCCTCCCCGCCCGGTCGCTCCGACGGCACCGCCCGGGCCGAGGGGGGCAGCGCGGAGGGTGACGGGATCGAGCACGAGCGGGCCTACGTCGGCATGCTCTACGGTCACCTCGACGTCCGACGCGCCGACACCGCGCGGCGGCTGCGGGACGTGCTGCACGACGAGACGGTGGGCACGCCGCAGGCGCTCACCGAGCGGGACGCGGCAGCGGCGATGTACACCGACCGGCTCGCGGCCCTGCGGGCTGCCGAGCACGGCCTCGCGTTCGGGCGTCTCGACACCCTGGCCGAGGGCGGCGATGCAGCCGAACGCCGCTACATCGGCCGGCTCGGGCTGCTCGACGAGGACAACGACTACGAGCCGCTGCTGATGGACTGGCGGGCCCCCGCCGCGCGGCCGTTCTACACGGCCACCGCCGCGTCCCCGGAAGGCGTCCGGCGCCGCCGGCACCTGCGGACCCGCCGGCGTGAGGTAACCGCGGTCGACGACGAGGTGCTCGACCTCGACGACGCCACCGCCGCGTCGCAGGCGAGCGGGCTGACCAGCGAGGCCGCCCTGCTCGCCGCCGTCGGAGCGCGGCGGACGGGCCGGATGGGCGACATCGTCGCCACCATCCAGTCCGAGCAGGACGCGATCATCCGGTCCAAGCCCTCGGGTGTCCTGGTGGTGCAGGGCGGACCCGGCACCGGCAAGACGGCCGTGGCGCTGCACCGCGCGGCCTATCTGCTCTACACCCACCGCGATCGGCTCGCCCGCCGCGGCGTGCTCGTCGTCGGGCCCAACCCCACGTTCCTGTCCTACATCGGTCAGGTCCTGCCCTCGCTCGGGGAGACGAGCGTGGTGCTGGGCACCGTCGGTCAGCTCTACCCGGGCCTCGACGCGCGCCGGCCCGAGCTCGCGGCCACGGCGGCGGTGAAGGGGCGCGTCGAGATGGCTGCGATCGTCGCCTCGGCGGTGCGGGACCGCGAACAGCTGCCGCGGCGGCCGGTCGAGCTGGTCGTGGAGCAGCAGCGGGTCCGGCTGGACCGCGACCTCGCCAACACCGCCCGCGCCCGCGCCCGCCGCTCCCGCAAGCCCCACAACGAGGCGAAGCGGATCTTCCACAAGGAGGCGGTGCGGCTGCTGGCCGACCAGCTGGCGCGCTCGATGGGGGGCCGCGGCCTGCTGGGTTCCGACGACCTCGCCGACATCCGCGAGGAGCTCACCGAGAGCGTCGAGCTCACGCGCGAACTCGACGCCCTGTGGCCGACGCTGTCGGCGGAGGGCCTGCTCACCGACCTGTTCGCCGACGTCCGCCGGCTCGGGTCGGTGGCGCGGCGGCTTCCCGCGGCGGACCGCGAGCTGCTGCTGCGGTCCGCGCCGGCTGCCGACGTGGCGCCGAACCTGCGGTGGAGCCCCGCCGACGTCCCGCTGCTCGACGAGGCCGCCGAGCTGCTCGGCGACGACGGCGCCGAGGCCGCCGCCCGCGAGGCCGCCGCGCTGCGCGAGGAGGTGCTCTACGCCCAGGGCGTGCTCGACGTCCTGGACCTGGAGGAGGACCTCGACCCGGAGCTGCTGCGCGCGACCGACGTCGTCGACGCCGACCGGCTCGCCGAACGCCAGCAGGTGCGGCGCTACGACTCCACCGCGGACCGCGCAGCGGCCGACCGCGAGTGGACCTACGGCCACGTGATCGTCGACGAGGCGCAGGAGCTCTCCCCGATGGCGTGGCGGCTGATCATGCGCCGCTGCCCCAGCCGTTCGATGACCCTCGTCGGCGACATCGCCCAGACCGGTGACCTCGCCGGGGCGTCGTCGTGGGGGGAGGTCCTCTCACCCTACGTCGCGAACCGCTGGCGGCTGGAGCAGCTCACCGTCAACTACCGCACCCCGTCCGAGATCGCGGCGGTGGCCGACGACGTCCTGGCCGCCCTCGGCCCCGGGCTCACCCCCCCCAGCTCGGTGCGCGGCACGGGGGTGCCGCCGCGCGCGGTGTGGGTGGACGCGGCCTCGGTGGACGACGAGGTCGCCAAGGTCCTCGCCGAGGAGGCGGGTGCGGTGGGTGAGGGCCGCACGGCGGTGCTCGCGCCCGCGGGCCGGGTCGCGGGCCTGCGTGAACGCCTGGTCGGATCGGTGGCACCGCGACCCGACACCCCCGACGGGCCGGCCGACCCGGACGTCGACCTCACCTCACCGGTGGTGGTGCTGCCGATCACCGCCGCCAAGGGCCTGGAGTTCGACGCCGTGGTCCTGGTGGAGCCGGCGGAGGTGCTGCAGGAGAGCCCACGCGGCGCCAACGACCTCTACGTGGCGATCACCCGCGCCACCCAGCGGCTCGCCGTCGTGCACTCCCGGCCCCTGCCCCCGATGCTGCACCGCCTGCAGGGCTGACGGGCAGGTCTCTCAGCCGACCAGGGCGGCGAGGACGCCGTCGCCGTACTTGGCGAGCTTGTTCTCCCCGATCCCGCTGATGGTGCCCAGCTCGTCGAGGCCGGTCGGCATGCGGGTGGCGATCTCCCGCAGGGTGGCGTCGTGGAAGATCACGTAAGCGGGTACGCCCTGCTCCTTCGCCGTCGCACCACGCCACGCGCGCAGCCGTTCGAACACCGGGGCAGCGCCGGCGGGCAGCTCCACCTGCGCCGCCTTCGCGCTCGACCGGGTCCGGGCCCGGGCCGTGCGCTCGGGGTCGCGTCGCAGCAGGACCTTCTCCTCACCGCGCAGCACCGGGCGGCTGGCGTCGGTGAGGACGAAGGTCTGGTAACCGCCCTCGACGGCCAGCAGCCCACGCGCCATCAGCTGCCGGATCACCCCGCGCCACTCGGCCTCCGGGAGATCGGCTCCGACCCCGAAGACCGTCAAGGAGTGGTGATCGAACTGCTCGACCTTCGGCGTCCGCTTCCCCACGAGGATGTCGACGATCTGGGCTGCCCCGAACTTCTGGTGCCGCTCGCGGTCGAGGCGGAACACCGTCGACAACACCTTCTGTGCCGCGACCGTGCCGTCCCACGACTCCGGCGGGGTCAGGCAGGTGTCGCAGTTCCCGCACGGGCCCGCCCCGCGCTGCCCGAAGTAGGCGAGCAGCTGCACCCGCCGACACTCGACCGTCTCGCACAGCGCCAGCATCGCGTCGAGGTGTTGGCCCAGACGTAGGCGGTGCGCACGGTCACCCTCGGAGTCGTCGATCATCTTGCGTTGTTGCACGACGTCGGCCAGGCCGTAGGCGAGCCAGGCCGTCGACGGCTGGCCGTCGCGGCCGGCGCGGCCGGTCTCCTGGTAGTAGCCCTCCACGGACTTGGGCAGGTCCAGGTGCACGACGAAGCGGACGTCGGGCTTGTCGATGCCCATCCCGAACGCGATGGTCGCGACCATGACGACGCCGTCCTCGCGCAGGAACCGGGCCTGGTTGCGCGCGCGGGTCGGCGCGTCGAGCCC
>JAYSXW010000017.1:0-2194 GCA_043716935.1 Pseudonocardia sp. | reverse complement strand
CCGACAGTTCCGGCCCGATTACGCTGCCCCCGTGCCTGTGATCGGTGTGCTGGCCCTGCAGGGCGACGTCCGCGAGCATCTCGCCGCCATCGCGGCCTGCTCGGACGTCCGCGGGGTGGCGGTCCGCCGCCCCGCCGAACTGGACGCCGTCGATGCATTGGTGATCCCCGGCGGGGAGTCCACGACGATGAGCCGGCTGCTGGCCACGTTCGACCTGCTGGAGCCCCTGCGCGCCCGGATCGCCGCCGGCATGCCGACCTACGGGTCCTGTGCCGGCATGATCCTGCTCGCCCGCGAGGTGCGCGACGGCCGGCCCGACCAGCAGCAGCTCGGCGGCCTCGACGTCATCGTGCGTCGCAACGCGTTCGGCCGTCAGGTCGACTCGTTCGAGACCGACCTCGTCGTCGAGGGCCTCACCGGTGGCCCGCTGCGGGCGGTGTTCATCCGGGCGCCGTGGGTGGAGGAGGTCGGGCCGGAGGTGCGGGTGCTCGCCACCGTCCCGCGGCTGACGCCGGCCGGCCGGGACCCGGGCGCCGCCGCCGGGCGCGTGGTCGCGGTCCGCCAGGGCGCGGTGCTCGCCACCGCCTTCCACCCGGAACTGAGCGGCGAGCTGCGCGTGCACGCCCTGTTCTGCGCGATCGTGCGGGAGCGGTCGGCCGCAGCCTGACAACCGCACGGCCGGCGCCCCGTGCGGAGGCACTGTGAGGAGTTCGTTCGCATTCCGTCATCCGGGGTAACGGAGTGCTGTTCCGGAGGGAAAGTGCCGGACATCGTTACCCCGTTTGCTCATCCTCACGGCGATGGTCGCCAGCAGCGCCGGACGACAGGGGGACGGGGATGACGCTCGACGGGTCGCAGGATCTCGACGGTCTGCACCGCGACGTGGTCGTCGTCGGCGGCGGGCAGGCGGGCCTGTCCGTGAGCCGCTGCCTGGTCGACCGCGCGGTGCCGCACCTGGTGCTCGACCGGGACCGGATCGGCCACGAGTGGCGCACCGCCGCTGGGATGGCTTCTGCCTCGTCACCCCGAACCTGAGCCCCGGTCAGGACCCCGACGGGGGTGTCGAACGCCGCAGGGTCCACCAGCCGCTGCAGGAGGGCACCAGTGTGCCGCACTTCGCGCTGGTGGCGGGTCCGGCGGGCGGGGCGGGGCGGCCGCCAGTGCGGCCCGGGTGGCGCCGGTGGTCCTCGGGCCGGTCGATGACCCGGACCTGCCGGCCCTCGTCGCCGCGGCCGCCGCGTTCGCGTTCCCGTCGGTCCGCGAGGGCTTCGGGATCGCCGCGATGGAGGCGCTCGCGGCCGGGGTTCCGCTCGTCGTCTCCGACCTCCCGGTGTTGCGCGAGACCCTCGCCGGCACGGCCCAGTTCGCCGCCGACCCCCCCGCCATGGCCGCTGCGCTGCACCGCGCACTCGCCGGCCCCGATCCGGCGCGGCGGGCGGCCGGGCACGCGCTGGCGGACCGCCACACCTGGTCGGCGGCCGCCGCCGCGCACCTCAGGTTCTACCGCTCCGTGTTCCGTGGGTAACATCGCGGAGAGGTCGGACGGAGGGACTGTTCGGACCGGAAGGGCGGCCATGAGCGGGCACTCCAAGTGGGCGACGACCAAGCACAAGAAGGCCATCGTCGACGCCCGCCGCGGCAAGATGTTCGCGAAGCTGATCAAGAACATCGAGGTGGCCGCCCGGATGGGTGGCGGTGATCTGGAGGGCAACCCCACGTTGTTCGACGCCGTCCAGAAGGCGAAGAAGAGCTCGGTGCCCAACGACAACATCGACCGCGCGGTCAAGCGTGGCTCGGGCGCCGACGGCGGTGGCGCGGACTACCAGACGATCACCTACGAGGGATACGGACCCAACGGCGTCGCAATGCTCATCGAGTGCCTGTCGGACAACCGCAACCGCGCGGCCACCGAGGTGCGCACGGCGATGAGCCGCAACGGCGGCGCGATGGCCGACCCCGGGTCCGTGGCCTACCTGTTCACCCGCAAGGGCGTGGTCATCGTGCCCAAGCACGACCTCACCGAGGACGACCTGCTGCTCGCCGTGCTCGACGCCGGCGCCGAGGAGGTCAACGACCTCGGCGAGAGCTTCGAGGTCATCTCCGAGGCCGGCGACCTCATTCCGGTGCGCACCGCGCTGCAGCACAGCGGCATCGACTACGACTCGGCCGACCCGACGTTCCTGCCGAGCATGAG
>JAYSXW010000160.1:0-1743 GCA_043716935.1 Pseudonocardia sp. | reverse complement strand
CCGGCCGGTGTACGACGTCGCCCACGGGGTGCCGCACGTCCGGGTGGAGAACCGGGTGCTGCCCGCCGGGCCGACACCGGTGGACATGGTGGCCAACGGGCTGTTCTTCTACGGGCTGCTGCGCACGCTCGTGGAGGCGGAGCGGCCGCTGTGGAGCGCCATGTCGTTCGAGGCGGCGGAGGAGAACTTCACGACCGCGGCCCGGCACGGCCTCGAAGGCCCGCTGTACTGGCCGGGCTCGGGCTGGATCCGGCCCGACGAGCTGGTGCTGCGCAAGCTGTTGCCGCAGGCCGCCGAGGGCCTGGCGCGCTGGGGCGTCACGAGCGAGGTGATCGACCGCTACCTGACGGTCATCGAACGCCGATGCACCACCCGCCGCAACGGTGCCGCGTGGCAGCTCGACGCCGTCGCCGCGCTGGAGAGCCGCGGTGCCGACCGCCGGACGGCCCTGCGCGGCATGCTGGCCCGCTATCTGGAGTCGTCGGCGTCCAACCAACCGGTGCACGAATGGATCCTGCCCCGCCCATGACCGCCCGTGCGTGGCCAACGGTGTCCCCGCTCCGACAACTGCTCACGACCGCCGGCCGGCCCGAACCAAGCGTTCACCATCGCAAACAGTTTCTCCCGTTTCGCCACGGGACCACGAGCGGCGCTCCTACAGTCCGTTCCGTCGGTGACCGCGGCAAGGTCGGTCACTCCAGCAGCAGTCGTCGCAGCGCCCGCCGGCACGGTCAGGGTGCTCCTCGGCGCGCCCGCAGACGGGGGAAGCATGCCCGACCGATCCGCTCCGGCCGCTCACCACCGCCGCCGACCCCGGCTGCCCCGGTGACCGCCGTGGGCCGTTTCCGCCTCTTCGGCCGCGCCCCCAACGCGCCGGCCGATCCGGCGCCACCGCGTCGATCGTCCGCTTCCCGGCCGCACTCTGCCCAGCCGCATCCAGCCCAGCCCTACCTCTCTCAGCCGTACCCCGCCCAGCAGTACCCCGCCCAGCCGTACCCGAGCACGCCGGCGGGGTGGACACCTCCGCCACCCGTCGGGGCCGGTGCGCCCTGGCCGGCCGGGCCGGCCACCCGGGCCGCGCGGCCGGCGGCGCCGCGTACGCCCACGGGCGGCGATGACCCGCTCACCGATCCCCACGGCTTCCCGCCCGTCCCACCCCTTTCCCCTGCTGCCGTCTCCCATGCGCCACCTTCCACGGTTCCGTCACTGCCGTCCGTGGCACCCCATGTCCCGGCCGCTCAGCAGTCCCCGGCCGTTCAGCAGTCCCCGGCCGTTCAGCAGTCCCCGGCCGGGTATCAGTACCCGGCCGTACGGCCGGCAGTGGCCGAGTCGGGGTGGGGACCGGGGTCGGGGTCGCCCGCCGCTCCGACGGCTGTCGTCGCACCGCAGGTCTCGGAAAAGTCGGGCACACCCGTCGCGACCGGTGCGCGTGGTGACCGTCCGTGGGCAGTGCCGTGCGACCCGACCCCGGTTGATGCCGCCGAGGCGGCCGCCTTGGCCGGGGCGTTCGCGGCCGACTACCTCTCCTGGGACGAGGACGATCCCGGCCGTCGGGGTCGGGTGCTGAGCGATCATCTGGCCGTTGCGGGCAGCGACCCGGCGCATCTCGGCTGGTCGGGCCACGGACGGCAGCGCGCCGACTTCGCCCTGCCGGGCCGGGTCCGGCCCGACGGTGAGGGTCGAGTGCTGGTCGACGTCCGGGTGAGGGTCACGCCGTACCGCAGTGTCGGCGAACACGGGCCC
>JAYSXW010000159.1:0-15631 GCA_043716935.1 Pseudonocardia sp. | reverse complement strand
CCTTCGCTGCTGTCCTGGAGACGACCCGTGACCGCGTCCTCGACGCATTCGCGCACCCGGGAGTACCGGTCGAGCGCCTGATCGCGGAACTCGGGTCGGTGGTGGACCTGACCCGCAGCCCCCTGTTCCAGACGATGCTGATCCTGCACACCGAGGAGACCGGACTCGACCCCACCGCCTTCCCGGGACTGACCGCGACCCTGGCCGACCCCGGGCTGCGGCAGGCCAAGCTCGAGCTGGCGGTCGACGTCTGGGCCGTGGGGGACGGCCTCGACGTGACGCTGACCTACGACGCGGCACTGTTCGACCGCGGGACGGTGATCGCGATGGCGGAGCGCTTCGAACGGCTCCTGACGGAGTTGCCCGGCGCCACCCACCGGTGCCTCGACCGGCTGCCGATGCTGACCCCGGCCGACGTGACCCGCCTCGACGCCTGGGGCACGGGCCCATCGACCGTCGCGCCGATCGACCTCGCGGAGACGTTCTCGGCGACGGTGGACCGCACCCCGGACGCCGTGGCGGTCGGGTCCGGCGAGGAGCAGCTCGGTTACGCCGCGCTCGATCGCCGGGCCGACGAGTTCGCAACGCTCCTGCGCCGGCACGGCGTGGACGCGACGTCGGTGGTCGGGATCTGCACCGGCCGGCGGCCCGACACGGTGGCCGCGCTGCTCGCCACCCACCGCACCGGCGCGGCCTACCTTCCCCTCGACCCCGATCTGCCCCGCGAACGGTTGCACGTGATGCTCGCCGACAGCGGCGCGGTCGTGGTGCTGGCCGCTCCGGGCTGCGCGGCCCTGCTGCCGTCGGACCGGCTGCCACCGGGCTGTCGCGTCGTGCTGACCGACGACGCCGCGCAGGCGGGTGCTGAGCCGACGACGGCAGGCCCGGACGCCTACGTGATCTACACGTCGGGCTCCACCGGCCTGCCCAAGGGGGTACTGGTCGGCCGGGCGGGCCTGGCGGCCCGGGTGGGATGGATGGTGTCGAGCTACGGGCTCACCGGGGACGATCGGGTCGTCCAGCTCGCCTCGCTCGGCTTCGACACCCACGCCGAGGAGATCTTCCCGACGCTCGCGGCGGGCGCACGGTTGCAGCTGTTGCCCCGCGGTGCGACGTCGTTGCCGGATCTGCTGCGCGGACCGGACGGGGCCGCGGTGACGGTGCTGGACCTGCCGACCGCGTACTGGCACGCCCTCGTCGAGCAGATCGACCAGTTCGCGTGGCCTGCGGCGCTGCGGCTGGTCATCCTCGGCGGTGAGCCCGTCGCCCCGGCGGCCGTGGACGCGTGGCGCCGCCGCTTCGGCGACAGCGTTCGCCTGGTCAACACCTACGGTCCGACCGAGGCCACGATCATCGCGACGGCGGCCGAGCTGGACGGCTCCGGGCCGCCGACCATCGGCCGCCCGATCGCCCATACCCGGATCGTGCTCCTGGGCGCCGACGGGGAGCTCGTGGCGCCCGGCGCGCCCGGCGAGCTGTGCGTGGGCGGGCCGGGCGTCGCGCACGGCTATCTCGGCGACCCGGTCCACACGGCGGAGCGGTTCGTCCCCGATCCCGGCGCACCGGGGGGTGGGCGGCTCTACCGCACCGGCGACCGAGCCCGCTGGCGGGCCGACGGCCTGTTGGAGTTCCTCGGCCGACTCGACGACCAGGTCAAGGTGCGGGGGGTGCGGGTCGAGCCCGGTGAGGTCGAGGCCGCGCTGGGGCGCGTTCCCGGGTCGGGCCTGGTCGCGGTCGCCGTCCGGGACGGTGAGCTGGTCGGCTACACCACCGGTCCGGCGACGGCCGAGGTGCTGACCACCGCGCTGCGCGGGACGCTCCCGCCCGCCATGGTGCCGACCCGGTGGGTGCGGCTCGACGATCTGCCCCTGACGCCCGTGGGCAAACTCGACCGGGTGGCGCTGCCGGAACCCGTGACCGGCCCGCAGGTCGATCACGTGGAGCCCCGGACCGCGGCCGAGGAGCTGGTCGCCGAGGTGTTCGGCGAGGTGCTGGGGCTGGACGAGGTCGGTGCCCACGACGACTTCTTCGCCCTCGGCGGGCATTCGCTGCACGCGATCCGGGCGGTGGCACGGATCCGGTCCGTGGTCGGTGTGGACGTCCCGGTCCGTGCCCTGTTCGCCGCTCCGTCGGTGGCCGCGCTGGCCGTGGCCATCGAGGACCTGCTGGCCCTCGAACTGGCCGCGCTGACCGACTCCGAGGCCGTGGCCCTGCTCGAGACCCCGTGAGGCGACGATGGAGGTGACCGCGTGGACTACCGGGTCGTGGTGAACCACGAGGAGCAGTACTCGATCTGGCCGGCCGACCAGGGCCTGCCCGCGGGCTGGCGCTCCGACGGCGACCCGGGCAGCCGCGAGTCCTGCCTGCAGAGGATCGGTGAGATCTGGACCGATCTCCGGCCCCTCAGCGTGCGCGGCGGCTCCGCTCAGGGAGACCGCACCTCCGCCGAAGCGGGGCAGGGGTGACGGGGGACAGGGTGACGGGGGACGGGGTGACCGGGTCGGGGGACGCCCTGGTCGAACGCCTCGCCCAGCTCGTCGCGGCGGCATCCGACGGCCAGGTGACCGCGGCGGAGGCGCTGGCGGCCGGGGTGCCGCTGTCCGCGCTCGGATTCACCTCGCTGTTCCAGCTGCGGCTGGTCGACGCCGTCGAGCGGGAGTTCCAGGTGACGATCGACCTGAGTCCGGAGGGCCTCGCCGCCCTCGACGACGTCCACGCCCTTGCCGCGGTCATCAGCGCATCGGCCGAACGGTCGTGACGTCACCGGCGCCGTCCCACACCACCACGTCCGCGTCGCCCGGCCGTCGTCGAGGTCGGCTGGCCTGGGGACAGCGGGAGGCGTGGGCGGGCTTCCACGCCTCGTTCCCCTACGATGCGGCGCACACGTTCTGCCGGGTAATCGAGATTCCGGCAGCCATCCGGCCGGTCGGTCGGGAACGGCTCGACGCCGCCCTGGCCGGGCTGGTCCAGCGCCACGAAGGGCTGCGTAGCCGGGTCGTCGAGCTTCCCGACGGATGGGGGCAAGAGGTGGCGGACGTCGGTCCGATGACGGTGGCCGAGGTCGTCGTGGAACCCGGCGACGAGCCGTCCGCTGCCGAGCAGCTCGCCGCGGACCTGCGGGCGCTTCGGTTCGACTACACCGGCGAATGGCCGCTACGGGTCGGCGTGGTGCGGTGCGGATCCGGGATCAGCCATGTCGTGCTCGCGTTCTGCCACATCGCCGCCGATGGGCAGGCCTCGGATCTGGTCGTCCGCGACCTGCTGACCCTGCTGTGCGGACGACGGCCCTTCGGCCCGGTCCTGCAACCGGTGGATCTCGCCGCGTGGCAGAGGTCCGCGGAGGGGCGGGCGGTGGCGAGCGCCGCCCGCCGCTACTGGGACACGGCGTACGCGCGGGTTCCCGAGCCCATGTTCGATCGGCGTCCTGCCGCGCCGCCCGAGACCGGTGACCGGGTGTTCGAGGTCCGCATGGTGTCTCCGGGGCTGGCGATGGCGCTGGCGGAGCTGGCGCGGCGGGCCCAGGTGAGCACCAACACGATCATGATGGCCGCCACCGCGGTGCTCGTCGGCCGGCAGACCGGCCATGACGTGACCGGTCTCGCGCCGACCATCGGCAACCGCATCCGCCCGGAGAACACCACCATCGTCACGTGCCTGGCCCAGACCAGCTTCTTCTGGCTGGATGTCGGCGCGTCGCTCGGCGTGGACCAGTTCACCGCACTCCTGCCCCGGGCGCGGGCCGCGGCGCTGCAGGCCTCCCGCTGGGCCTACCACGACCCCGCCGACCGCCTGGAGCACGGCCACTCGTCCGTCGTCCACCCGTACTCCGCCGTCAACGACCTGCGAGTGCGCGACCGTCCGGGTCCGGTGGTGGAGCGGGAGACGGTGCGGCGGGCCCTGAAGCGGACGGCGCTGCGCTCGTGTGTGGTGCCGGAGCGGCTGAGCTGTCGGTTCTACGTGAGGATCACCGACGAGCCCGGCGGCATCGGGCTCGAGGTGCGGGGTGACTCGCAGCACGTGCCGTCGACGTTCGTCGCCGATTTCGGCCCGAACCTGGAGGAGCTCGTGGTCTCGACCGCGTTCGCCGGAGACAGCCGCCCATGACCCCCGGCGTTCCGCCCGGGACCGGGCGCAGTAGACCGATCGGTGCGGCCGCCGTGGCCGACACGAGGGCGGCGGGCCCGCGGGGGCGGCGGGGGAGCCCCGCCGCGGCACATCGACCCGGGCAGGCCGGCCGCTCGGCACCCGGCCCGTGGTCGGTCCCGGCCGCGGACCCGTGTGCCCTCGGGTTCGTCCGCTCCCTTACCTCCGCCCCGCTCGTCCGGTAGTTTCAGCGCTCGGAGGACGGCACCGCTACGAGCGCCGTGCCCGTCGAGATCGTGCGGCCGGCGCCCGCCCGCGAGGTGGTGGAGGGGGCGCCGGCCGCGCTGTGATGAGGAGCGTCGGATGAGCGATGTGATGACCCGTGCGCTCACGAAGGCCGGAGCCGACGGACTGCACGAGGCCGCCCAGGCCGCGCGGGCCGGGCGGGGATCGCCGTCGAGCCCCTCGTTCTACAACGATGTGGGGCGGCACATCGGTGCGGTCCCGGCGTCCGTCCGCTCTATCCTGGACGACTACCGCACGGGCGGGTCGTCGAGCGTGCTGGTGCTCTCCGGCGTCCGCGTCGACGCCGCCGGGTGCGGGCGCACCCCGCTGTCCTGGCAGGAGGCCCTGCCCGACGCGCGCCAGGAGCAGGAGGAGGCGCAGCTGGCCCTGCTCGCGGCTCTGCTGGGCGAGCCCTTCGCCTGGCGCACCATCCAGCACGGCAGGATGGTGCAGAACCTGGTGCCGATGGAGAGGGAGCGGACGGCGCAGAGCGGCCATGGTTCGGTTGCTCTCGAGTGGCACACCGAGGATGGCTTCCACGAGCAGCGGTGCCGCTACCTCCTGCTGCTCGGCATCCGCAACCCCGACGCGGTGCCCACGACCGTCGCCAGCATCCGCGGGGTGGACCTCTCCGATGGCCACCGGGCGGTGCTCGCACAGCCCAGGTTCCTGATCCGGCCCGACCCCGAGCACCTCCGCCACCTGACGACCGTCTCCCCGGGGAGCGAGGCACTGCGACGCGCGCGGGAGATGCACGACCATCCGGAGCCGGTCGCCATCCTCTTCGGTCGACCGGACGACCCCCACCTCCGCATTGACGCTCCGTACACCACGCCGGTCCCGGGCGACCGCGAGGCGGCCGAGGCGCTGGCGGCGGTGGTCGGGCAGCTGGAGGTCGCTCAGCGTGACGTCGTGGTGCGGAAGGGTGATGTCCTGATCCTGGACAACTACCGCGTGGTGCACGGCAGGCGGGCCTTCGAACCCCGTTTCGACGGGACCGACCGCTGGTTGAAGCGGATCAGCGTGTGGGAAAGGCCGGGAGCGCTCGTGACCGGGGGCTCGAGGGTCGTCTGACATGGCCGGGGTAATGATAACGTTCCGCAACTGCCTCGCCGTGGTTCGACCCCGATCGCGCCACGTACGAGTTCGGCCCCTGTCCCGATGGAGCGTGCCGTGCCCCGTTCCCCCCTCCGTTCTCGAGGGTCGGTCGTCACGCTGCGCGTGACCGCCGTACTCGCTGTCCTGTGCCTGCAGGCCTGCGCCGTTGCCCCGTCCTCCTCGGGTACACGCGTCGTCATCGGGTACTCGGCCTGGCCCGGATGGTTCCCCTGGGAGGTCGCCGAGAAACAGGGGCTGTTCCGGGCCAACGGTGTCGACGTCGAGTTGCGCTACTTCGACAACTACACCGAAAGCCTGGCCGCCCTCGCCGCCGGCGAGATCGATGCGAACAGTCAGACCCTCAACGACACCGTGGCGTCGGTCAGCTCCGGTGCCGAGGAGACCGTCGTCCTTGTGAACGACAACTCCACGGGCAACGACAAGGTCATCGCGCGGGACGGTGTCCGGGGCCTCGCGGACCTGCGCGGCAAGCGGGTGGCCGTCGAGCAGGGAACGGTGGACCACTACCTCCTGCTGCTCGCCCTGGCAGAGGTGGGCCTGACCCAGGCGGACATCGAACTGGTCCCGATGGCGACCGGCGACGCGGTGGCCGCGTTCAAGGAGGGCCGGGTCGACGCGGTGGGCGCCTTCGCCCCCTTCACCTCCACTGCGCTGGAGCTGCCCGGCAGCCGGGCGATCGCCACATCGGCGGAGTTCCCCGGGGCCATCCCGGACCACCTCGTCGTCCGCACCGCCGTGGCCGCCCAGCATCCTGACGCGGTACAGGCGGTCGTCGACAGCTGGTTCGACGTCCTCGACTCGATCCGGGCGGACCGCGGCGCCGCGGTCGCCGTGATGGCTGCTCGGGCCGGGGTGGACCTGAATCAGTACGACTCCTACGAGTCCGGGACCACGTTGTTCACCTGGCGGCAGAACCTCGACGCGTTCACACCTGGCACGACCTCACAGCACCTCAACTACCAAGCCAGACAGATCGCCTCATTCCTGGTGGACGCCGGGCTAACCAAGACCCAGCCGGAGCTGAGCCGCATGTTCGATGACCGGTTCGTGCTAGCAGTGAACCGATGACGGACGTCGATTACCTGCGTGGGCGGCACCGCGGGTCGGTTCGCGACGGGTGGAGCGGCCTGATCGCCCGGCTGAGCATCAGCGGCAGATTGTCGCTCCTGGTGCTGCTACCGCTCGCCGCGGCCGTTCTGGCCGCCGGCCCGTTCGTCGCCGCCCAGGCGTCCGACGCCGCCGCGGCCGGTCGGACGGCGCAGGCGGCGGCGAACACCCGTACGGTCGCGGCGCTCATGGGCGAGCTGCAGGCCGAGCGGCTGCTCATGTCGTCGTTCCTCGCCTCGCCCGGGGACGACGGGACGACGGTGCGCCGCCAGCAGCGCACGGTGGACGAGACCGTCGATCGCGTCCGTACCGAACTCGGCGCCGGCATCTCCGACGAACTGGCGGCCGCCCTCGTCCGCACCCGTTCGGTACAGGAGGTCAGGGACATCGCGGCGGTGCGGGGCGTCTCACCCGACCGCGTGGCGCGGAGCTACCACGCGGTGATCGAGGCCCTCGTCGACGCGCTGCGACTCGTCTCGCGGCAGGATTCCGACGATGCGCGAGGAGCCCGGCAGCTCACCGCGCTCGACGCGCTGCTCCGGGGCGATGAGTTCGCCGAGCTCCGGGGCGCGGCGCTCGTCGCCGCCGCCGTGGACCCCAAGAGCGGCCAGCCTCTGCTGGACGACTCCGGGGCCCAGGCCGGGCTGTTCGTCGAACGCTTCGTGCAGCAGGCCGACACCGACCTGGCCGGCCTCGTCGTCGGTGTCACCGAGGGACAGAGCGCCCAGGCCGCAGCGGCCCTCGGCACCCGCCTTCCCGATCCGGGCAATCCCGCCGCCGTGGCGGGCTTTTCCGGCGAGACGGTGCGAGTGGTCAGTGAGCTGGCCGTCTCCCGGGCGAGCGCCCGAGAGCAGGTCACCTCCCTGATCGCGGGGTCCGCTGTGAAGCGGGCCTCGGGCGCGGGCATCACGGCGTGGGCCGTCGGTCTCGGCACGGCGCTGGTGATCCTGCTGGTCGCCGCCCTGTCCGTGCTGGTCAGCCGGTCGATCGCGATCCCGCTCCGGCGGCTCACCGACGGGGCACGTGATATCACGGGCCTCGTCACCAACCTGGCGGAGCAGGAGCTGGCCGACGTCTCGGATCGCGACCAGCGGGTGGACATCCGTCTTCCGCAGCCGGCCCCCATCGAGGTGGCGTCGGACGACGAGCTCGGCCGGCTGACCGTGGCCTTCAACCAGATGCGCGCCACGGCCGTCGGCCTGATCGATCGGCAGATCGTCACCAGGCAGAACGTCAGCTTGATGTTCGCCAACGTGGCTCAGCGGACCCAGAACCTCGTCAGCCGCCAGCTCGCGCTGGTCGACGAGCTCGAGCGCAACGAGCAGGACGCGGGGATGCTCGCGAGCCTCTACCGGCTCGACCACCTGTCCACGCGGCTGCGGCGCAACGCGGACAACCTCCTCGTCGTCGCCGGTGCCCGGGAGGAGATCGGGGTGAGCGGCCCGACGGACCTGTCGACGGCGCTGCGGGCCGCGCTCGCCCAGATCGAGGACTACAAGCGCGTGGGGATCGCCGACCCACCGGATCTCGAGTTGGCCACCTCCGGGGTGGGCGCCGACCTGGTGCTCCTGTTCGCGGAGCTGCTCGAGAACGCGACCTCGTTCTCGCCCCCCACCGCCTCCGTGGAGGTCGAGGCCCGTCCGGGCGCCGGCGGATCCTGCGACGTGGTGATCGTCGACCACGGCATGGGGATGCCGGCGGACCGGCTCGCGGACGAGAACAAGCGGCTGGTCGAGCGTGAACGTCTGGACGTTGCGCCGACGACGGTGCTCGGCCTGTTCGTCGTGGGACGGATCAGCCGGCGGCACGGGCTCTCCGTCCAGCTTTTCGCCACCCAGGGCGGCGGTGTGACCGTTCGGGTCAGCATCCCCGCACGGCTGCTGGTCCGGCGGCTCCCCGTCGTGGTGGAGGCACCTGCCGACCGTCGCCTCCTGGAGGCGGGACCCCACGCGATCCCCGCGATCGTCATCCCGTCGGCCATGAACAACGGCCCTTTCACCTGGTTCGCCGACGATGCGGCCGCCAACGGCCGAGCGTCCGCCGGGCCCGGCGCAGGCGGCTTCGGCCCACGGGTGAGCAACCCGCCGCCCCGCGTGGCGGGTGGTGCGTTCGTCGAGACCACGAACGGGTCCGTCGCCGCGGGCCCGAGGGACGGGGCTGATACCAGGGGCGGCCTGCGCCGCCGGGAAGCGGGAGCACAACTCCCCGACGCCGGGCGGGTCGTGACCCAGGCGGGCGCCGACCGCACTCCGGTGCAGCGGCGGCCACACCATGATCCGTCCATCGCCCGCAGCGAGCTCGGGGAGTTCGAGGCCGGCTTCAGCCGAGCGGCGTCAGGAACCACACCGGCGGGTCTGTCGAGCGCTCCGGCGGATGTCCCGCCGTCGGCGGTCCGGCGGGCCCCGGCGTCCTCCGTACCGGGTGGCCGCTCCGTACCGAGCGGCTCCTCGGTGAGGAGCGGCCCCGCCGCACGGAGCGTTCCCGGTATGCCGACCCGCCCCGCGGTACGGAGTGGTCCCCCCGCACCGACTGGTCACGACGGACCAGCCCCCGCCGCCCAGCGGTCCGGGCTGACGCGCCGCGTCCCCGGCACGAACATGGTTCCCGAGCTCCGGAGCGGACCTCCGTCACGACAGCCCCCCGGGGGGCAGGCCCGACGGCCGTTGCGCCGTCCCGAGGAGGAGCGCGACCAGTTCGACGCGTTCCAGGACGCGGTGGCACGCTCCGCCCAGCACGACCCGACCAAGGAGACCACAGCATGAGTTCACCCGTCACCGGTGTGAGCACCGTTGCCAACGACTTCAACTGGCTCGTGAACCGTTTCGCGAACAACACGGCCGGGGTGATCGCCGCGATCGCGGTGTCCGCGGACGGGCTGCTCATGGCGGTGTCCTCCGATCTGCCACAGCAGGACGCCGACCGGCTCGCCGCCATCTCCTCGGCGGTGCTCGGACTGGCCAACGGCGTGTCGGACTCCTATCCGATGGGCCCCCCCGACAAGATCATCATCGAGATGCAGCAGGGCTATCTCCTCGTCTGCACCATCAGCATCGGCTGCTCGCTGGGTGTGCTGGCGACGAAGCAGGCCGGGCTCGGCGCGATCGCCTACGAGATGGCCGTCTTCGCGAACCGTGCCAGCTCGGTGCTCAATCCGCAGCTCATCGAGGAGCTCAAGAACACCGTGGGTCAGTAGGGGGAGTGGTGATGAGCCGTCCGGAGGGAGACCCGGAGATCACCCTGCTGCGGCCGTATCTGCTCACCTCGGGCCGGTCGCAGCCGGTGGACCAGACGATCGAGATCGAGGCGCAGGTGCTGACTGCCCATCTCGCCGAGAGGTCGGCTAACCAGCTGAGCTTCGAGCTTCGGGACATCGTGGCCCTCTGCCGGCAGCCGCTGTCGATCGCCGAGGTCGCCGCACGTCTGGGCCTGCACATCGGGGTGGCGAGAATACTCGTCGCCGACCTGGTCGCTTCCGGATACGTCACCCTTGCGCGACCCGCGGTTGCGTTGAACACGAACCTGGACATGATCGAGAGGGTGATCCGTGGACTCGAAGCGATCCACTAAGTCGCAGCCCGCCCGACGGCGGCCGCCCACTCCGGTGAAGATCGTCATAGCTGGCGGTTTCGGGGTCGGCAAGACGACGGCGGTGGGATCGATCTCGGAGACCCCTCCGCTGAGGACCGAAGCGTCGATCACGTCCGTCAGCGCCGAGATCGACCGCACCGGGTACGTGCCGTCGAAGGTCACCACGACCGTCGCCCTGGACTTCGGGTCCATCACCATCGACGACGAGGTGAAGCTCTACCTGTTCGGTACCCCCGGGCAGGACCGGTTCGGGTTCATGTGGCACGACCTCGTGCACGGGGCCCTGGGTGCGCTCGTGATCGTCGACACACGGCGCCTCGATGACTGCTACCCGGCTGTCGACTATTTCGAGAAGACGGGCGTTCCGTTCGTCGTGGGCGTGAACACCTTCGACGGGACGCTGGCCCACCACCTGGACGACGTGCGGTGGGCACTCGCCATGCAGGACCACGTCCCGCTGATCACCTTCGACGCCCGTGCGCGGTTGTCGGTCCGGGACGCCCTGCTGGTGGTGCTGCGCACGTCCGTACAGCGGGTCACCACCGCGGCGGCCCCGGTGTCCTGACCGGGCTCCGCTACGCGGCGGAGCCTCAGGCCTCCAGCCGCTGGGGGGTCCGCGTCCGGAGCCCCGAGGGCCGCAGACCGGCCGCGGACCTCAGACGGGCGATCTCCGAGTGTCGCGGCCAGCGGGCGTCGAGTGCGCTCAACAGCTCCCCCATGACGAGGGTCACCGCCGGGCGACAGCGCCGTGGCACCGCGAGCCCCTGGTAGCCGGCGTGCAGGGCGCGCCCGGCGTCACCGCGCCGGGCCGCGATGACACCCAGGGTGAGGTGGGCCTGGGCCGCGATCATCGATGATCTGCCGGCGAGCAGCCGCGTGGCGAACGACTCCGCGGCCAGGTCGTCGCCGAGCACGCGGTACACCTCCATCGCGTCCGTCTCGAACCGCCGGTCGCCGTCGTCGGGCCAGGGGTCGACCGGACCCTGCGGATCGGGCAACAGATCGCGAGCGCGATCGAGCGCCGTCAGAGCGACCCGGTGCTGACCGAGTCTCGCCCACGCCCGCGCCTCGTGGCCCCGCATCCGGCTCCCCAGTGGCGAGTCGGATCCAGCCGGATCGTCGTTCTGCGCGATCTCGATCGCGGTGCGGAAGTTCCCGGAGGTCAGCGCGCACGCCGCCGCGAGATCCCGGTACCGGGCCAGGAGCGCACGATCGGCCAGCCGGGTGGCGATGCCGCTGGCCAGGCGCTGGTGGATCGTGGAGGTCGGGCGCTCGTCCAGGTCGTGGTGGAGGTGGGCGAGCAGCAGGTGCAGCAGCGCCGGGTCGCGCGGATCCGGGGTGGCGTGGGCGACGGACAGCGTGGCCAGGTGCTCCGCGGCGTCCGCGGCCAGCTCTTCCGCCGGTCGGGTCGGGTAGGCGTCGAGGAGCCGTCGGACCGTCCACGGAGCCCCGTCGTTCCGGTCGTCGGTCTCGCCGGCGCGGTCGGGATCGGACTCGAACAGCCGGCCGGGCACCACCCCGAAGGCGGTGGCGATGGTCAGCTGCAGCTCCGCAGCGGGTTCGGACCTCCCGCGTTCCCAGCCCGCCCACCGGTCCGCCAGGTTCGCGGGCACGGGCCCGGTCGCGCACGTCCGGACCATGGCCGCCGCGTCATCCACCGACAGCCGCCGGCCCTGGCGGGCGGACCGGAGGCGGCCGCGCCAGCTCTCGACCTGTCGTGGGCCGGTGGCCGACCGCACCGGACGTCGGTCCGCGCTGCTCATGCGGGCCTCCGACCGCTCGGACGTCCCGACCGGCCGGCACGAATTCCCCGACTCGCGTCCCCGAATGTCCCGACGTGATTCACGTAACAATCCTGCCTTTCGTCTCCAGGCGACGAGCATTGCACCTCGGAACGCCCTGACATTTGCTCAGATCATGCCGTAGCGCTGATGTCGCCGCCGCACCGGACCGGGGCCCACTCGATCGGGCGCGCCGATTGCCGTGGGCGCCGCCCCACCGACCGTGTCGCCGACGTCGCAGGTCTCGCCGGTGCGGGCCCACTGTGAGAAGGGTCATGTCGCGCCAGCGCATTCAGCGATCACGTCGTCGAAACATGATCTTCACATTTCCGCACGGGGGGCCTGGCCATGTTTCCGACATGTTGTTCCGAATGTCGTGAGCATGACCCCGGCATGGGGTGCGGCGCCGTCGGAACTGCCGGTGCGGCGGAATTCCTGTTACTACTCCGCCATGTCGCCGAATTCGCGCCGAGCCGCACACCGGCTGGAAAACCCCTATGAGCTGGCGTCCACGCCGCGTCCACGCAGGATCGGGGAACTCGCCTGTGGTGCCGGTGCCGTGTCGGCGCTCGCCCTGCTCGGCCTGGGCGGTGTCGCGCACGCGGGACCTGGGGACGACGTCGATCCCCCTGAACAGACCGACAGTGCCGGCCTGGCCTCCGCCGGCTCCGGCGGAAGCACGTCGGGGGGATCGGACGGGGTCGGGTCCGGCGGTGACCTGTTCGGGTCGTCGACGTCGGCCGCACTCGACCTGACCGGCAGCGCCGGGGCGTTCACCTCGGATCTCGGCATCGACACGAGCACCGACACGGACATCCACATGAGCGCCGACACGGGCACCGGGGCGGTCGGCGACCCGAGCCGCCCCGAGCCGCTGTTCAGCGGGGACCTGCCGACCACCGGGTTCCTCGGGCTCGGCGGCGCGAGCGACGTCCCGTCCGGTACCGGGCTCGACATGGACAACGTCCCGTCGGTCGCGACTACGCCGCCGCTCCCGGATCTCGGTTTCCTCGACGACCCGGAGCCGCTGGTACTGCCGGAACCGGCCGACGTGACCGTCCAGCCGACGTCGCTGCCGCTGGGTGACCTGATTCCCGCGGCGGGGGCGCCGGTCCTGTCCGAGGCCGAGGCCGTCGGAGGCTCGTCGGGCAAGCAGGTGCATGCCGACACCGGCCTGCTGCTCGCCGAGTCGCTGCCCGTCGACCTGTCGGACGCGCCGGCCGGCCTCCCGCCGGCCGGCCTCGTGACGTCTGGGGCTTCTTCACTGTCGTCGGCGGGGCGCACCGTGGGGGCGGCCGAGGAGGACGCCGACACCGACATGGTCGCCGGCGTCCCGATCGACCAGCTGTGGCCGGAACCGGTCGTGCCGTTCGGCGCGGGCACCGCGGTGCCGGCAATCGGCGGTGCGGGCTCGGCCGAGCTGGGTGGTGGGCCGTTCGGCCTGGGGAAGGACGGTTCGTCGTTGAGCGGGGGTGCGGGCTCGGGGGAGGTGCGCGGTGGACCGTTCCGTCTGGGGTCGGGTGCGTCGCTGCTGAGCGAGGGGGACAGCTCGGCCGGGGCGCACGGAGAGCTGTTCAACTTGGGACTCGGCACGTCGACGCCGGACGAGGACGTCGACCTGTTCGGACCGGTGGGCCTGCTCCCCGGTCTGGCCGGCAGGGCGATCGGCCGGGGGATGACCCGCGTGCCCACGACCGCGAACCCGGCCTCGGCGAGGATCCCGACCTCGACCTCGACCTCGATCGCGGGGCGCGTCGGGAACGGCGGGCCCGACCCCGTACTGGAGCCCTCGGTGCTGCCGCTCGTGTTCGCGCTGAGCCCCTTGTCCGTAGGCATCAACGGCTACGAGAACGCGGCAGTGGTCGGGATGAAGCGGGCGGCGCAGTTGCGGGCGGCCGGGGCGTCGGAGGCGGCGGCGGCGGCGGCACTGCGGCCGTTCAGCAACGTCCGGGACGCGCTGACGCTGGCACCGCGGGCCGTGGCCGTGGACTTGACGCTGCAGTCCGCAGACCTCGGGCTGCCGTCGACGGGCAACGCGGACGCGGACGCGTTGGTGCAGTCAGGGGTGAGTGGGCTACTCGGGGCGGGGGCGAACTCCGGCGCGCAGTGGGTGCAGAACCGGCTGCCGGAGATCCAGCGCCGCAACAAGAAGTTCTACTTGGACGCACGGACCGGGATGAATGTGACGGTACCGACGCCGCGGCCGATGACCCTGGCCCTGCCGACGCGGTCGCTGCCGTACGCGGTGGCGCCGGTGGCGATCAGCGGGGCCACAATGCTCGACCGGACCGTGCGCAGTAACTTGGGCCTGTGTCAGCCTTCGGCTGCGGACACGACCAACGCCAACACTTACTGCGACATCGCGTTCCGGTCCCTGGCCAAGGGCGTGGGCCTGCAGTCGGCGTTCGCGGGCGACGTGATGACCGACCAGTGGCTGCTGGCGCGGAAGCTCAATCCGAAGCAGGCGCTGTTGGAGACACTGCCCGTGGTGACCACGATGGCGGCCCAGAACGCCATCTCGGAGCTGTTGGTGGTCGACCCGGTGGTGGACGACCCGCTGTTCCGGTCGCTGCGTTCGGGTGCCCAGACGGTGTCCGACGTCGGCACCGGCGTCAACAACGTGGTCAACGGCCCCGTCGATCCCACCAACGGGGCGGCGG
This sequence comes from Pseudonocardia sp., assembly GCA_043716935.1. GTDB lineage: Bacteria > Actinomycetota > Actinomycetes > Mycobacteriales > Pseudonocardiaceae > Pseudonocardia. The sequence continues at coordinate 1,008 of JAYSXW010000159.1, read as the reverse complement.
TGAACCTCGTTCGTGGCTATGCCAACGGTGGGCTGGCGCTCGGGATGCCGATCTGGGAGGCGACCACCACTTCCATGGACCCGGTCCGGGCGGTGCGGAACGTGGCCCACTCGGTGATGGGCGAGCCTTCGGAGCCGTTGGTATCGGTCGCGGGCTGGCAGGAGGCAGGCCGGCGGCTCGGGGAGGCGCAGCAGGCGGTCCACACCGGGTTGCGGCAGACTCCGACCACCGGGCTCGGCGCGTCCGGCGTCGCAGTCGCCAACACCTTCGACGGGATCGGTGACGCGCTGCTCGGGGCGGGTACGGCGTTGACGTCGTCCTGGTCGCCGGAGGGGCGCGCGGCAGCGGGTGAACGGTTCCAGGAGAGCGGGGCGTCCTTCGGGCGGGCCCGGGACGCCGCCGGCGTCGCGGCCGGGGAGTCCTGGAACGTGACGACCGACCTGGCGACCCGCGGCCGCAACGTGGTGCTGTACGGCGACGTCGGTGGCGCGGCCGCCGTTGCCCCGACCGCCCCGGCCGGCCGGCCGTGGTGCTCCTCCACCACTTCGGCTCCCTGCGTCGAGCGGGGTTCGACCGACCCGTCGAACCCCAACTCGGTGGGCGTCCTGCGGGCGGGGCCCAAGCTGCCTGCGCCGCGGGCGCCCGGTGGCCGGCCAGTGTGCAGCCCGGCTCTCACCACGAACTGCGTCAGCCCCGATTCGTGGGATCCGTCGAACCGCAACAGTGTGGGACGTCTCGTCACGGGTCCCGCGACGGTGGGCGCAGGTGTCCCCGGCAACCCGGCCTACGAGCAGCTCGTGCGTGAGGGCCGGGCCGGGGACCAGAGCGCACCCGGCAGCCCGGGCTACGGCCGGGGGATGGGGCAGCAATTCGTGGGTGACGGCACCGGCTCCGACCCCGACCGGGCTTTCACGACACTCAGCAACCTGGCCAGTGGTTACACCATCAACCGGGCCATCAGCGACGGCGTGGACAGCATCGTCAAGAGCGTCGCCAGGTTCTTGCCGT
>JAYSXW010000158.1:0-1754 GCA_043716935.1 Pseudonocardia sp. | reverse complement strand
AGAACCGCGCCCGCTCGCCCGTCTCCAGATCGATGCGGCGGTCGTTGACCCAAGACACGACCACCTCCACCGCCCCGGCCGAGGTGAGGTGAGGTGAGGTGAGGACCTCGCGGGGCTGGTGGCTGCCGTTGCGCACCACCAGCCGCCGGCCGTGCTCGTCGCGTTCGGCGAGGAACCGGCCGATGTAGTCATCGACCTCGGCCTGCAAGGCTTCAGCCAGCATCCGACGAGCACCCTCACCGACCAACTCGTCGATCAACGACGAGCCGTCGCGGCGAGGGTCAGCAGCGTCGGCAGCTCCAGGAACTACGGCGGGCACGGGTCGCGCCCCTTCCGACCGGCGTTGGCCCGCCGTTCTTCCTCGATGGCCTCAAGATCACCGGCTGGGTACGGCCCTCCAGGTGTAGCTATTCAGCACTTTGACGATCTTCGGCCGTCCGGCGTGGCGGCTTGATCTTGGGCTTGGTGGTGTGATCGTGGGTCGTGGCGGTGACCGGGCAGTACATGTCAGCAGCGACAGCTCCTGGATGTTCAGCTCCCAGCGGAGCTGGCTCACCGATGTGCTGCTCGACCTGTGCCACGCGACGGGTGCGGACTGCCCGGAGGCCCTGTGGGGCTTCGACCCGTTCGTGCTGAGAACCCCCGACCTGCGTCGGGCGGCGGACGCCCTGGACGCGGCCACCGCCCGGCTGGGCGACCGGGAGACCACCGCGGTTCTCACCGGCCGCCCCGCGGGGCTGGAGCGACTCGACCGGACGCTGCTCGCCCGGCTGCAACCCGAGCGCGAGATCAGCTGGTTGGACACTACCGATCACCCGGCGGAGGCTGCGGGCACATTCCTCCTCTCGCTGCGGGAAGCGGTCGGCGATGCCCTGCGACGGCGGTGCTGGCTGGTCGGTGTCAACTCGTCGTGAACGCGCCGCCGGTCCGGCCGGCGGCATCCGAGACACGGGTCGTCGTGGGCCGGACTGTGGCCGCCGCTGCGCCGCCTCAGCTGATCGTGGGCGCTTCGACCGGGTGGGTGGCGTCGCACAGCCGACCAGGGTGAGCGTTCCGGCATCGACCGGGCGGCGGCCCGTCGCCCCCACCGGCCGATGTCGGCGACATCGGCAGCGAGGAGCACGACCGCCACACGCTCACCGCCTGCCCAGGGCCGAGGCAAAGTCGCTACGTGATCTTGTAGGTGGCGAGCGGGCGGTGTGGGTCTCGGGCGTGGCGGCGTAGTGCGGCGGCGATGTTGGTGACCCCGGCCAGGCGTAGCGCGGTGATGACGAGGTTGCGCAGTGCGGCCATGATCTGAGGTCCGTTGCCGGTCCGGACCTGGGAGCGGTCCTCGTCGAAGGTCACATCGCGTACCCAGTGCAGGGCTTCTATCGCCCAGTGCCCGCGCAGCCAGCGGGACCGGGTCGGCCTGTAGCGCGGTGAGCGAGGTGATCGCATAGACCGTCACCGTGGTCCACTTCCGGCTGCCCAGCGAGCGGCGGCGGCGGACGACCTTGATGGCTTGGGCGGCGGGTGGGAAGAACTCCCCACCCAGGTCCGGGCACGGCTGCAGTGGCCGCCGCGTTTGGGCAGGTGGTCGGCGTGGTTGCGGTTGGTGTGGGCGGCGTCGGCGGTGATCAGGGACGTCGGTCAGGTCCAGGTCGTCGAGCACGGTGGTGAACGCGCCGATCTCGTTGCTCTTCTCCGCAACGGCGACCTGGCCGAGGACCGCACCGCTGGCCTGGTCGAGTACCGACACCAGATGCGGCTGC
>JAYSXW010000157.1:0-5172 GCA_043716935.1 Pseudonocardia sp. | reverse complement strand
GGAAGCCTAGCGCGCACGTCCAGGTGGACGGCTAGGAGACGACAGGGGTCTCCGCGGTGACGGCGGCCGCGTCCCGCGTCGCGCTGACGGGGGCGGTGACGGCACCGAGGTCGAGTTCGAGATGAAACGGCTCCTCCAGCAGCAGCAACGCCCCGTCCGTGGCGGACGCGTACTCGTGATATCGGCCGTTGATGATCATTTCGGCGACGGCGAACGGGCCGTCGTGGTCGATCAGCAGGGAGTACGGGATACGGCTGCGCGCGTAGAGCTGAGGCTTGAACCTCCGGCCGACGGCCCCGTGGTCGCGGCCCACGAATTCCACGACCATCAGGGCGGCGCCGGAGTCGAGCACGGCATGGGCGTCGGTGCCCGTCGACTCGGCCACCACGACGAGATCGGGCAGGAGTACGCAGTCCTGGCCCAGCCGCAGCGGTACCGGGCCGATGACGGCCAGCCCGTCGGGCACGGCATCGGCGATCGCGTCCCGGACGCGGGCCACGACGGCGGCGCGGCGGGGCGGGATGCCGGGGCCGACGAGCAGCGTGCCGTCGACGACCTCGAATCGGCCCGATCCGCGCGGCAGCGCGAGGTACTCGGCCTCGGTCCACGGTCCGTCGTGGTCGAGGAGGGAGAAGCCGAGCGCGGCCGGGCCGGGCCGGGCCGGGCCGGGCCGCGGACTGCCGGGCGCCGAGTGGCCGATACCTGTGTCGTCCATCGCCGCACCTCCGGGTTCGTCGGACGTCATCGTGGCAGGGTGGCCGCCCGAACACCCGCCTGTCCAGCGAGTGGGACGACGCGCGCCGAGCCGACGGCCCCCGCCCATCGCATCACGATCGAGAGCCACTCGGCGCCGTCGCGCTGCCCGCTCCCGGGTGCCCGTGGTGCGATGTCTCCCGTGCATCAGCTCCTGCCCACCGCGACGACCCCACCCGAACCGGACGACGCACATCTCGCCGCGTTGTACGCCTACCCGCCCGACCTGACGGCCCCGTTCGTCCGCGTCAACTTCGTGAGCAGCACCGACGGCGCCGTCACGGTCGACGGCGCCTCGGGTCCGCTCGGCTCGCCCGCCGACAAGAAGCTGTTCGGGGTGCTGCGCGAGCTCGCGGAGGTGGTGCTCGTCGGCGCCGGGACGGTGCGGGCCGAGGACTACCGCGGAGCCCGCACCCGTGGCCGCGCGACGCCACCACCGATCGCGGTGGTCACCGGCTCGGCCGACCTCGATCCCCGCAGCCGCCTGTTCACCGACACCGCCGTGGCGCCGATCGTGCTCACCACCACCGACGCCCCGGCGCAGCGGCGCGACCGGCTCATCGCCGCGGGCGCCGACGTCGCCGTGCTCGACGACCTGACCCCCGGTGCTCTGCTCGCCGAGCTCGGGCGTCGCGAGCTGCACCGGGTGCTGTGCGAGGGCGGGCCGTCCCTGCTGGGTGCACTGGTGGCCGCGGACGCCGTCGACGAGCTGTGCCTGACGATCGCCCCGCTGCTGGTCGGCGGCACGGCCGGGCGGATCTCCGGTAGCCAGGACAGCGGCCCGGCACGATCGTTGGCCCTGGTCGGAGCGCTGCACGCCGACGGGACGCTGCTCCTCCGCTACCGTCGTGCTGGTCCGATCGGGTGATATGACGGGAGGATGGGGCGCCGGGGCGCGTCCTATTCACGTACCCGAACTCCTCCGAGCGAGACAGGAACCGACGATGACCCAGCCCGGCCCCGTTGCCACCACCCCCACCCTCAAGACCCCCACGGGCACCTCGTCGTCCCCGGCCCGTCTGGCCGACGACACCTCGCAGGGCAAGACCACGATCGCCGCGTCGGTCGTGCAGAAGATCGCCGGCATCGCGGCCCGCGAGATCTCCGGCGTGCACTCGATGGGCGGTGGCGTGTCCCGCGCGTTCGGCGCGATCCGCGAGCGCATCCCCGGGGGCGGTACCGGTGCCGCGAACGTCGCGGGCGTGCAGGTCGAGGTCGGCGAGAAGCAGGCCGCCGTGGATCTCGACATCGTCGTGGAGTACGGCGCTTCTATCGTCGAGCTGGCGCGCGCGGTGCGTCGCAACGTCATCACCGCCGTCGAGCGCATGACCGGCCTTGAGGTCATCGAGGTCAACATCGCGGTCGGCGACATCCACCTGCCCGAGGCCGACCACGGCGCCGAGGTCCCGGTGGTGTCCCCGGCGCGGGTCGAGTAGCAGCCCCGCACACCCCACCCTCGCCGTCGATGACAGGAAGTACTGCCGTGCCCACCGACACCGATCTGCTCGCCGAGCGGGTCGCCGCCACCGTGACCGCGCATCCCGGGGTCGCGCGGCTGCACGGCGGCATGTTCGGGGCCGTCGCCACGTACCTGCCGGGCCGGCGCCTGATCGGAGTGCGCATCGGCGTCGGCGACGAGCCGGTCGAAGTGGGCGTCGTGCTCACCCTCGACCGGCCGATCCCCGACATCGTCGCCGTTCTGCGGCGCGAGGTCTCGGCGCTGTGCGGCGGCGCAGCGGTGGACATCACCGTCGGCGACGTCGACCTGCCGGGCGAACTCGCCCCGGGAGAGTTCCCCGCCGCGCCGTGACCGCCCGACCCGCGACCTCCCGACCCGCGAACGTGGGCTCGTGAACCCGCAGGAGCGGGCCGCATTCCGCGCGTTCGTCCGCGACCACCACCCGGATCGGGGCGGCGACCCGGACGTCTTCGTCGCCGGCCTGGCCCGCTTCGGCTACGGGCCGGGGAGCGCGCCGTTCGACGCGGCGCCCGACAACTCCGACCCCCGCTTCGACCGCCCGGTCGAGGTCGTCAGGCCATCGCCGTTCCCGGTCCGGATGGGGGTCGCCCTCATCCGGACCTGGCGCCGGCACCGCCACACCCGTGTCGACCGACCACCACACACCAGCTCGTGAACGCCTGAGGAGAAGCCCATGAACGCCACCCAGACCGGCCTGATCGTCGGTCTCATCCTCGGGATCGCCGGGGCCTTCGGCGGGTTCGGCGCATTCCTGATCGTCCTGGTCCTGGGCGCGCTCGGGTTCATCGTCGGACGCGTTCTGGACGGCCAGCTCGACCTCAACGCCGTCCTCGGCCGGGGCCGGGACCGATGACCAGTCCCGCCACCACTCTCCCGGAGGAGCGCGGCCGGCTCGACATCGGCCCCGCCGTGCTCCGTAAGATCGTCGAGCACGCCGCCGACCTCGTGCCCGGCACGCTGCGCCACGACCGCCGGTTGGCCGGGATCGGCGTCGGAGAGGCCGGGGCCAGCGCGAAGGTCACCGTCGGCTCCGGCGACCCGAGCTCGGTCGACGTCGCGCTCGAGCTGACGCTGCAGTACCCCGCGTCGGTGCGCGTCGTCGTCGAGGCAGTGCGCGCCCAGGTCGGCGACGACCTGGTTCGCCTCACCGGACACCGTGTCCGCGCGCTCAGCGTCACGGTCGCGGGCCTGCGCGGCGCCCCCGTCGCGGCGCCCGCGCGTCTGCAGTAACACTACTTCACCACCCAGCTCCCCCACTTACGCAGGAGGAACGACATGCGCGTGCTGCTCCGCGTGCTCGCCCCGCTGCTCGGCCTCGCCCTGGCCGCAGCGGGTGCGCTGCTCGTGATCGAGGTGGTGGCCGCGTGGGTCCGTCCCGCCGCCACCACCACCGGACTCGTGGTCCCCTGGCCCGACTGGCGCTCCACCCTGGACGAGCTGACCTGGGCCCAGACCCCGGTGCCGGTCATCGCGATCGGGGTCGCGCTCGTCGGGCTGCTGCTCGTGCTGCTGGGACTGGCGGCCCGTCGCTCCGACATCGTGGTGGACGCCCCCGTTCCCGAGGTCACTGTCACCACCTCACCGCGCGTCATCGCCCGGATCGTCGGGCGCCGCGTCCGCGCCACCGCCGACGTGGCAAGCGCGTCGGTGACCGCCTCGCGACGCCGGGTCGCCGTCGCCGCCCAGTCGTGGGGCTCCGCGACCGGCCTGCGCGACACCGTGCGCACCGAAGTGTCCTCCGTGCTCGACGAGCTGCCTCTGCACCGGCGCCCTCGGGTGACCGTCTCGGTGCAGGAACGGAAGGGTCCCCGATGACCGCCACCGCCACCCCCTCTGCCGCGGCGGCCGCCACCCCGGCGCCGCGACCGGCCGCCCTGCGCCGCCGCTCGCGTTCGGCGGTGGCCCGCTCCGCCGCGGGCGACCGCTCCGTCTCGGTCCTGCTCGGGCTCGTCCTACTCGCCGCCGGCGTGGCCGTGGCGCTGCTGTCCTACGGCGTGTTCGGCACGGCCCGTGCCGCGCGGCCGCTGCTCGACCCCGTCGTCGTCGACGTCGTCCGCTCGCAGCTGCTCATCGCCCGGATCACGGGCATCGTGCTCGGTGTCGCGCTGCTCGTGCTCGGCCTGACCTGGGCGTCGCGGTCGCTGCGGCCCGAGCGGCGTCCCGACCTGGTCGTCGACGGCGGACCGGACACCTCGATCGTCGTCAGCTCCGCCGCCGTCGCCGACGCCGTGGCCGGGCACGCCGGTGGCCTCGCCGGAGTCGGACGGGCCCGCGCACGCATGGTGGGTGACGCCGCGGCCCCGGCCATGCGCGTCACGCTGTGGCTTGCCGACGACGCCGACATCGGCACGGTGCTGGCCCGGCTCGACGACACCGTGCTCGAGCAGGCCCGTCGCTCGCTGGGTCTCGCGGCGCTGCCCGTGGCGGTGCGCCTGGAGCTGGACATGATGTCGACCCGGCCTCGGGTGGCCTGAGCGGACTCACCGCCTCGGGTGGCCCGAGCGGGTCGCAGCCTCGGTGGCCCGAGCGCACTGCGGGCCTCGTGCCTGAACGCATTCACAGGCGTTCACGGCCCCCACACGGGCGCTGCGCCAAAGTTCAGTGGTAGCACGGATGGTTCCGGGAGGGCTTGTGGCACACACGGCTGCTGCCGCGCTCGCGGTCGTGGTCGGGGTGGCGGCTCTGCTGGCGGGATGCACCGTCGGGCCCTCGCAGCGCCCGCCGGTCGCGGTCCGCGGTGAGAACATGCCCGTCCTCCCGACGTCCGACACTCCGGTCCTGCCCTCCCCTCCGGGCCTTCCGCAGCCGCAGGACCAGGACCCGGCGATCCGCTTCCGCGACTGCACGGCCACCTCCCTCGCGACGCTCACCACGCCGCCGGACCGCGCGCTGCAGGTCGACTGCGGGGAGATCACCCTGGCCGCGGACATCGACCGGAT
>JAYSXW010000156.1:0-15798 GCA_043716935.1 Pseudonocardia sp. | reverse complement strand
AGGACGACGTAGAGCGGGGCGGCCACCAGTACCAACCGCCAGAACGGCCAGGCCCGCCGACGCGACAGGAACCATGTGCCGGCCCCGCCCAGCAGGGTCGTCACCAGTAGCGCGAGCAGCGTCCGTGCGGCCGAGTACGCCGAGGGCAACGGCCCGGCGACGATCAGTACGAGCACCAGGTTGACCACCGCCCACACCGCCGCCGCCGCGAGCGCGCGCCCGAACCGGGTGCCGGACGTGGCGCCGACCGGCGGCGGGGGATGATCGATCGACGCCGGGTAGGGCGGCGCGCCGGGCATCGGGGCGTGCGGCGGCAGCTCGGAGTAGGGCTGGTAGCCGGCGGCACCCGCCCACGACGGCGGCTCCTCCGTGCGCTCGACATCATCCATGCGACTCACGCTAGTGCCCGAGTGCGCCCGCCCCACCTGCCCGGGTCCGGGCGCGAGCCGGCAGCCCGAACAGCGCCACGTACCCGCCGCCGCCCGCGGGGCAGGATGCCGGCCGCGGGCGAGGTCGGGGGCGAGGCGCCCCGTCACGGCGTCCTCCAGCTGGGCGCACTAGGATTCCGCATCGTGTCTACGTCGACCGCACCCGTCACCGTCACCGTCACCGGGGCCGCCGGCCAGATCGGCTACGCGCTGATCTTCCGGATCGCCTCCGGGCAGCTGCTGGGGCCCGGCACCCCGGTTCGTCTGCGCCTGCTGGAGATCCCGCAGGCGGTGAAGGCCGCGGAGGGTGTGGCGCTGGAGCTGCAGGACTGCGCGTTCCCGCTGCTGGCCGGGGTCGACATCACCGACGACGCCACGGCGGCCTTCGACGGCGCCAACGTCGGCCTGCTCGTCGGCGCCCGCCCCCGCACGAAGGGTATGGAGCGAGGTGACCTGCTGGAGGCCAACGGCGGCATCTTCGCCCCGCAGGGCCGGGCCATCAACGCCGGCGCGGCCGACGACATCCGCGTCCTCGTCGTCGGCAATCCGGCCAACACCAACGCTCTCATCGCGTCCTCGGCCGCACCGGACGTCCCGGCCGAGCGCTTCACCGCGATGACGCGGCTCGACCACAACCGCGCCGTCGGCCAGCTGGCGGCCAAGCTGGGTGTCGCCGTCGACGAGATCCACAAGCTGACGATCTGGGGCAACCACTCCGCCACCCAGTACCCGGACCTGTACCACGCGGAGGTCGGCGGAAAGATCGCCGCCGAGCAGGTCGAGGAGTCCTGGCTGCGCGACGAGTTCATCCCGCGCGTGGCCAAGCGGGGCGCCGAGATCATCGAGGTCCGGGGCGGCTCGTCGGTCGCGTCGGCGGCCAACGCGGCTGTCGACCACGTCTTCGACTGGGTCAACGGCACCCCCGAGGGCGACTGGACCTCCGCGGCCGTCCCGTCTGACGGCTCCTACGGCATTCCCGCGGGCATCATCTCGTCGTTCCCCGTGACGTCCAACGGCGGCGCGTGGGAGATCGTGTCCGGCCTGGAGCTCAACGAGTTCTCCCGCACGCGGATCGACGCCAGCGTGCAGGAACTCACCGAGGAGCGCGACGCCGTCAGGGCTCTCCGTCTGCTCTGACTGGAAGGCCCGCGAACGGGCCGCGCTCACCCGGACCACGCGCAATCGGGCGGCGCCGCAGCGATCCGCGTCGGATTGCGACGACATCGCGTCCCGACGCACCGCGGCGCGGCAGTAGCACAGCTACTTTCAGGCCAGTTCCGGCGTCACAGTGGCTGTGCTGCCGAGATCGACCGGCGACCGTGCCGTCCACCGGCGTTGCGGTGCGGGGGCCCGCCCGTGCCGCCCCGCTCACCTCAGCCGGACGATCGCGAACGCTTCGGGCTCCACCGTGAGCGCCCCGTCGTGGCCCTGTACCGGTTCGGAGGCCAGCAGGATCCGGTCGATCGGGCCGGTCGCGATCGAGACGGCGTCCGGGCCCAGGTTCACCGCCACGCGCAGCTTCCCGCGGTGCAGTACCACCGTGCGGGCCTCTTCGTCGACGTCGACCTCCACGTCGTCGAGCCACGGGTCCGACAGCTCCGGCCAGGCCTTGCGCAGGGCGATCAGCTCCTGGTGGACGCGCAGCAGGGTGGCGTGGGGTTCCTGGTCGAGCTCGTCCCAGTCGAGTCGCGAGTCGGTGAACGTCGACTCGGCGTTGGGGTCGGGTACCTCGACGCCCTCGTCCCAGCCGTGCCCGGCGAACTCGGCGGTGCGCCCGCTCCGGACGGCCTCGCGCAGCGCCAGGTCCGGGAAGTACGAGAAGAACTGCCACGGCGTGCGGGCCCCCCATTCCTCGCCCATGAACAGCATCGGCGTGAACGGGGAGCAGAACACCAGCGCGGCCCCGCACGCCAGAAGGCCGGGAGAGATCGTCCCGGTGAGCCGGTCGCCGGTGGCGCGGTTGCCGATCTGGTCGTGGTTCTGCAGGTAGGCCAGGAACCGGTGGCCGGGTACGCGCCGGGTGTCGACGGGAGCGCCGTGGGTGCGCTGCCGGAAAGTCGACCAGGTGCCCTCGTGCAGGAACGCCCGGGTGAACACGTGCGCGAGCCCCGCGAGCCCCGCCGTCGCGAAGTCGGCGTAGTAGCCCTGCGCCTCGCCCGTCAGCGTCGAGTGCAGCGTGTGGTGGATGTCGTCGGTCCACTGCGCGTGCAGCCCGTACCCGCCCCCCTCCCGGGAGGTGATCAGCGTCGGGTCGTTGAGATCGGACTCCGCGATGAGCGACAGCGGCCGCCCGAGGTGCACCGAGAGCGACTCGACCTCGACGGCCAGCTGTTCCAGCAGGTGCTGCGCCCGGGTGTCGAGCAGGGCATGGACGGCGTCGATGCGCAGCCCGTCGACGTGGTAGTCGCGGAACCACATCAGTGCGTTGTCGATCACGTAGCGGCGCACCGGCTCGGACCGGGCGCCGTCGAGGTTGAGCGAAGGGCCCCAGATGTTGCTGCCCGCGAAGTAGGGGCCGAAGCGGTCGAGGTAGGCACCCGATGGGCCGAGGTGGTTGTAGACGACGTCGAGCACGACGCCCATGTCACGGGCGTGGCAGGCGTCGACGAAGCGCTTGAAACCGTCCGGGCCGCCGTAGTTCTCCGTGACCGCGTACCAGCCGACGCCGTCGTAGCCCCAGTTGCGCGGCCCGTCGACCGCGTTGACGGGCAACACCTCGACGAGGTCGACGCCCAGCTCGGCCAGGTGGTCGAGCCGCTCGATCGCCGTGTCGAACGTGCCGCCGGGCGTGAACGTGCCGATGTGCAGCTCGTAGACGACGCTGCCGGGCAGCTGGCGCCCGGTCCACCACCCGTCGGTCCATTCGAACGCCGTGCCGTCGTGGATGCGGGACGCCCCGTGCACACCCGTGGGCTGCCAGCGCGAACGCGGGTCGGGCAGCGGGGTCTCGTCGTCGTCGAGCAGGTACGCGTACGCCCTGCCGGGACCGGCGGCGACGTCGGCCCGCCACCAACCCGCCCCGTCCCGGGTCATGGGGTGGGGGATGCCGTCGACGAGCACCCGCACCTGGTCACGATGCGGCACCCACACCGCGAAGTCGGTCATGGGCACAGATCCTGCCCGGTGCCGCCGAACACCACCGGACCGGATCGGATGATCATGTCCGGCGGTCCTTGGCCCGTCGGGCCGGGCGGACCAACAGTGCGACCGGGTAGCGGCCGAGCACGTCGGCCAGGCGCGGTGCGGTGCCGTCGACGCCGGTGTCGGAGACGACGTCGTGCCATCCGGTGGTGCCCTCGGGCAGCGGCAGCACCGTGTCGGCCCAGCCGCCGCGGGTGGCGAGCCCGACCGGCAGTCGGGTGGCCACCGCGACCAGGGAAGGGGAACGCTGGAACGCGACCGCGTGCTCGGCCGCCGGACCCTGCGCCGGCACCGGCCGGTAACCGCGGAACAGCTCGGGGCGCGTTCGTCGTAGCCGCAGCGCCCGCGCGGTGACCAGCAGCTTCGCTCCACCCTCGGCGTCCAGCGACGGGAGCCATCCCTCGTCGAGCCGGGCCAGCAGCTCGCGGCGGGCGGCCCAGTCGACCGGCCGGCGGTTGTCGGGATCGACCAGGGAGTACTCGAACAGCTCGGTGCCCTGGTAGACGTCGGGTACCCCCGGCCCACTGATCTGCAACAGCTTCTGGCCCAGCGAGTTCGACCGTCCCGGTGACGCGATCCGAGCGACGAACTCCTCGATCTCGGCCACGAGGTCGGTGTCGGCGAACACCCGTGCCGGCCACACGGCGATGGCCTCGTCGACCTCGGCGACGCCCTCGACGTGGCTGGTGACGAGCTTCGCCTCCTTGGACGCCTTGCCGAGATATCCGGCCAGCCGCTCGGCCGAGATCGGCCACGCGCCGACGAGGTTCTGCCAGGCCAGGAGTTCCAACGACCGGTCGGGCAGCGGATGGGCCGCCGACCATCGACGCAGCAGATCGGTCCACTCGCCCGGAATCTCGGCCAGCACCGCCAGCCGGGCGCGGACGTCCTCGGAGCGCTTGGTGTCGTGGGTGGACAGCGTCGTCATCGTCGCGGGCCAGGACGCCTGCCGCGTGGCGAGCGTGGCGTGGAACTCGGCGGGGGACACCCCGAAGCGGGACGGGTCGCCGCCCACCTCGTTGAGCGCGACGAACCGGTTCCACCGGTAGAACGTGGTGTCCTCCACGCCTTTGGCCATGATCATCCCCGACGTCTGCTGCACCCGCGTGGCCAGCTCCCCGCGGGGGTCGGCGAGCATTGTGGAGCGGATCGCCTCCAGCTCGTCGACGAGATCGGGCCGATGGGTTCGCGCCACGGAGAGGGCGACGTCGAGCGCGTCCCGGCCCTCGGGGAGGTAGGAACGGTAGACGGGGAACCCGCACAACAGTTCGGCGACGGCCTCGACGGTTCCCGGAGGAGTGGTGCCCGGTGGTGGGGGCTGCGGCGAGGGCTGCCGCCCGCGGGAGGCGGCCGCCGCGATCCGCGCCACCTCGGCCGCGAGAATGGTGTCGGCGATCTCCCGGCGGGCCGCGTGCTCGGCCGCGTGCAGGGATTCCTTGACGCCGGTGTGCTCGGTGGCGAACTGTGTCAGCAGCCCCGCGCCCGCCGGATCGACGAACACGCCCTGGATCTCCCGCAGCGCCTCGTAACCCGACGTGCCGTCCACCGGCCACGATGCCGGGATCTCCTCGCCCACGCCGAGGATCTTCTCCACCAGCAGCCAGCGGTCCGGCCCGATCGCGGCGCGCAGCCGCCGGGCGTAGCCGCCGGGGTCGGACAGCCCGTCGGGATGGTCGACCCGGATTCCGTCGACCTCGCCCGCGTCGACCCAGCGCAGGATCTCGCGGTGGGTGGCCTCGAACACCTCCGGGATCTCGACGCGCACCGCGGCGAGGGTGGAGACGTCGAAGAAGCGGCGATAGGTGAGCTCAGTGGCGCCGCGCTTCCACGACACGAGCCGGTAGTGCTGGCGCTCGTGCACGTCCTGCGGGGTGCCATCACCGGTGCCGGGTGCCACCGGGAAGGCGTGGTCGTGGTAGCGGAGCTCGGCACCCTCGAGCGACAGCTCGGCGAGGGCCTTGTCGGCGTCGGCGTCGAGGATGGGGAGGAGGATCGGGCCGCGCTCCCAGTCGATGTCGAAGTAGGAGGCGTACTCCGAATCCCGGCCGAGCCGCAGGACGTCCCACCACCACGGATTGGCCTTCGGCACCTCGACGCCGACGTGGTTGGGCACGATGTCGAGCACGAAGGCCAAACCCTGCGCACGCACGGCGGCCATCAGCGCGCTCCGCCCCTCCTCACCACCGCGCTCGACCGACACCCGGGTGGGATCGACGACGTCGTAGCCGTGGTTGGAGCCCGCACCCGACTCGAGCAGCGGCGACGCGTAGAGCGCCCCGACGCCCAGCGCGCCGAGATAGGGCAGCAGGTCGACCGCGTCGGTGAACGTGGTCTCGGCGGAGAACTGCAGGCGGTAGGTGGAGCTCGGGGGGACGCTCACGAGCCGATCGTCTCCGTACGTTGCAGCACCAGGACCGAGCGGGCGGGCAGGGTGTGGACGGCACCGCCGTGGACGATCTGCGGGTCGGCGGCCACGACGCCCGGCGAGGTGGACATCGTGATCACCTCGCCGGCCGCGGTGTCGACAACGATCGCCCAGCGCGACCCGTACTCGGGGCCGGGCAGCGTCACGTCGATGTCCTCGAAGTGGGCGTTGAGGCACAGCAGGAACGAGTCGTCGGTGACGCGCTCACCGCGCGGGTCGGCCTCGGTGATGCCGTCACCGTTGAGGAACGCGACCACCGCCTTGCCGAATCCGGAGTCCCAGTCCTGGTCGGTCATCTCCTCGCCCGAGGGCTGGAACCAGGCGATGTCGGGCAGCACCGTGGCGTCCGTGCGGCGGCGCGGCCGGATCGGGCGGCCCGCGAAGAACCGGCGCCGGCGGAACACCGGGTGGCCGTGGCGCAGCGCGGCGACGCCCGCGGTGAACCCGATGAGCTGCGCGTTCTTGCCGGCCAACGACCAGTCGACCCAGGACGTCTCGCTGTCCTGGCCGTAGACGTTGTTGTTGCCGCGCTGGGTGCGGCCCAGCTCGTCGCCGTGCAGCAGCATCGGCACGCCCTGGCTCAGCAGGACAGTGGTCAGGAAGTTGCGCTGCTGGCGGGCGCGCAGCTCCAGCACCGCGGCGTCGTCGGTGGGGCCCTCGACGCCGCAGTTCCAGGAGCGATTGTGGCGCTCGCCGTCGTTGCCGTCCTCGCCGTTGGCCGCGTTGTGCTTGTCGTTGTAGGAGACCAGGTCGGCGAGGGTGAACCCGTCGTGCGCGGTCACGAAGTTGATCGACGCGAACGGGCGGCGACCGTCGTCCTGGTAGAGGTCGGAGCTGCCGGTGATGCGCGAGGCGAACTCGCCGAGGGTGCCGGGCTCGCCGCGCCAGAAGTCGCGGACGGTGTCGCGGTACTTGCCGTTCCACTCCGTCCACAGCGGCGGGAAGTTGCCAACCTGGTAGCCGCCCGGACCGACGTCCCACGGCTCGGCGATGAGCTTGACCTGGCTGATCACCGGGTCCTGCTGCACGAGGTCGAAGAACACACTCAGCCGGTCGACGTCGTAGAACTCGCGAGCGAGGGTGGAGGCGAGATCGAATCGGAAGCCGTCGACGTGCATCTCGGTGACCCAGTAACGCAACGAGTCCATGATCAACTGCAGCGTGTGCGGGTTGCGCACGTTGAGCGAGTTGCCGGTGCCGGTGTAGTCCATGTAGTACCGCGAATCGCCGGCGACGAGGCGGTAGTAGGCGTGGTTGTCGATGCCGCGCAACGAGAGCGTGGGCCCCATCTGGTTGCCCTCGGCGGTGTGGTTATACACCACGTCCATGATCACTTCGATGCCGGCATCGTGCAGGGCGCGCACCATACCCTTGAACTCCTGGACCTGGCTGCCCGCCCGGCTGCCCGCCGTCGCGTAGGCGTGGTGCGGGGCGAGGAACGCGATGGTGTTGTAACCCCAGTAGTTCGACAGGCCCTTCTCCTGCAGGTGGTGGTCGTTGAGGAACTCGTGGCACGGCATGAGCTCCACCGCCGTGATGCCCAGGCCCTTGAGGTGATCGATCATCACCGGGTGCGCGAGGCCCGTGTAGGTGCCGCGCAGCTCGCGGGGGATCTCCGGGTGCGCGATCGTCAGCCCGCGGACGTGAGCCTCGTAGATCACCGACTCGTGGTAGGCGATGCGCGGCGATCGGTCGGTGCCCCAGTCGAAGAACGGGTTGACCACCACCGACTTCGGCACGAACGGCGCCGAGTCGGCATCGTTTCGCTCGTCGGGATGGCCGAACGGGTAGCCGAACACCGCCTCGTCCCACTTGACGGCACCGTCCACGGCCTTGGCGTACGGGTCGACCAGCAGCTTCGTGGGATTGCAGCGCAGGCCGCGTGCCGGGTCGTACGGGCCGTGCACACGGAATCCGTAGAGCTGCCCGGGCTCGATCGTCGGCATGTAGCCGTGGTGGACGAACCCGTCCACCTCGGTCAGCGTGATGCGGTCCTCCTTGCCCCGCGCGGTGAACAGGCACAGCTCCACCCGCTGGGCGACCTCGGAGAACAACGCGAAGTTGGTGCCCGAGCCGTCGTAGGTGGCCCCCAGGGGGTAGGCGTGGCCCGGCCACGGCCGCATTCGGTCCCTCGTTCCTCGGCCGCGGCCGATCCGATCCTGCAGTGCTGCCGGTCGGGCGGAAGTTTACGGGGACACCCCGACAGCCCCGGGGTGCTACCCGAGTCGGGCCGGGAAACCGCCGGTCGCGACCGGTCCCCAGCGGGTGGGCGTGATCCGGATCAGGGCCTTGCCCTGCGCCGTCATGGCGTCGCGGTAGGAGTCCCAGTCGGGGTGCTCGCCCGAGATCGAACGGAAGTACTCGACGAGCGGTTCGAGGGCGTCGGGCAGTGTGAGCAGCTCGGCGTCCCCCTCGACCTGGACCCACGGGCCGTCGAAGTCGTCGGACAGCACGACGACCGAGGCGGTGCCGTGCCGGGCGACGTTGACCGACTTCGCCCGCTCCGGATAGGTGGAGATCACGATCCGGCCCTGCGCGTCGACGCCGGAGGTGACGGGGGAGCCCTGCCAGCCGCCGTCGGAGCGCGGGGTCAGCAGAATCACGTGGTGGCGGGGCCGCAGGAACTCCCGGAGCTCGTCGCGGCCGACTGTCGTGTTCGTCGCAATGGTGCGGGCCATGATCGACAGACTAGTGTCCGACCACGATGAGCACCGTGTTCACGAAAATCATCGACGGCGAGCTGCCCGGACGCTTCGTCTGGTCCGACGACCGCTGCGCCGGGTTCCTGTCCATGAACCCGCTCGGCCCGGGCCACACGCTGGTGGTGCCGCGCGTCGAGGTCGACCAGTGGATCGATGTGGACGCCGCCCTGCTCGCGCACCTGACCTCGGTCGCCCACGCGATCGGGGCGGCGGTCCGGGCGATCTGGGCGCCGCCGCGCGTCGGGTTGCTGGTGGCGGGCTTCGAGGTGCCCCACCTGCACCTGCACGTGTTCCCGGCCTGGGAGATGGCGGCGTTCGACTTCGCCAACGCTGCCGCCTCCGTCGATGCCTCCGAGCAGGACGGCCACCGCGACACGCTGCGGGCCGCGTTGCGGGACGCCGGGCACGGGGCGGCGGTTCCGCCGTGACCGGAGCCGTCTATCCCGGTGCCGTGGGCATCGGTCCCCACCCGCCCGGTGCCGTCCCGAGCGCGTCGCGCGGCTCCTCGTCCGGCACGCGCTGCCCCACCTGTGACGCCGGTGCGGGCCACCGCCGGCCGTGGCCGCTCGACCCGATGGACCGGGCCGGGGATCGGGTGCACGGGATCGGCCCCGGGGACTGGAGGGGAACTCTCCATGGCAGAGGGAATCACGGACGACGCGATCGACGGTGACGCGATCGATGCCCGGGTGGCCGGGGCCGTCTGCGGCTACGCGCGGCGTCTGCACGAAGCGCTGGGTGACCGCCACCACGTCGCGTCACCGCTGGGTGCATGGCTGGTGCTCGCGCTGGCCGCGACGGCGGCTCGCGCAACGGAGGCGGATCGACTGACCGAGGTGCTCGGCCTGCCGATCGCCGAGGCATCCGCCGCCGCGCGGCGACTGCTCGCCGATCCGCACCCGGCGGTGGCGGCGGCGGCGGCCGTCTGGACGCGCGCCCCGGCGGAGGGCCCGGCGAGGGAGTGGGTGGCCGGGTTGCCGACGGCGGTCGATCGCGGACCGATCCCGAGCGTGGCCGGGGCCGATGCCTGGGCCCGCGAGCACACGTTCGGCCTGGTCGACCGCTTCCCGCTCGAGCTCTCCGCGTCGACGGTGGCCGTGCTCACGAGTGCGCTGGCCACGAGGATCAGCTGGTCGCAGCCGTTCACCAGCGCGGACGCGGGCGAGTTCCGCTCGGCCTGGCGCGGGCGGATCGGCACGATACTGCGCACGCCGCCGGAGGGTCACGACTGCGCCATCGTCGACCATCCGGACGCCGGCGACCTGGCGGTGCACCACGCACGGGCGCACGGGCTGACGGTGACATCGGTGATCGCAGGAGCGGACGCCGCGGCCGGTCGGGTGCTCGCAGCGGCGCATGACGTCGCGAGCCGCCGACGACGCGGACGCTCGCTGTTCGAGCTACCACTCGGCGACGGGCCGTCCTGGACAGTCACCGAGTCCGACGGCGTGGAGGGCAGGGAGCGCCTGGCGGCGTTGCTGCCGGCCTGGTCGGCGCACACGGAGCACGACCTGGTGCAACCGGATCTCGGGTTCGTCGACGCGGCCGCGGTCCTGGGCCGCCTGTTCGGCGCAACACGGTGGGAAGCCGTCCAGGCGGCGGTGGCCCGATACCACCGGCGGGGGTTCGAGGCGGCGGCGGTCACCTCCGTCGCCGTCGCGTTGAGCGCCCGGCTCCAGACCCCGGGCCGGCAACGGGATGCGGTGCTGCGGTTCGACCGCCCGTTCGCCGTGGTCGCCACCACCGCGGGAGGTGGCCCGTGGCGCGGACTGCCCGTGTTCTCGGGGTGGATCACCAACCCGGACGACGCCACCGAACCCGACGACGTCTCGATGATCGAGAACTGACGGCGGTACCGCACTCGACCGGAGGAAGCAGGGCATCCGCTCCCGCCGAAGATCCCTCGCTCGCCGGACAGGAGCCCAGGCCGTGGACCGTTTTGACGGGGTACGGCCAATTGTCTGACCGCGTGCTCACGTCCACCTACGCTCGGTAGGCCACCCGCGATTCGCGCGGTACCGGGTCGAAGGGGGACGACCGGAATGTCGGAGTCTGGATCAGCGCCGCCGGAGGCAGGATCGACGGGAGCGGATGCGACGGCACGCCCTCGGGACGCGGGATTGTGGGCGGTCTTCCGCAACGCGGAGTTCCGGGCGCTCTGGGGCGCGGAGCTGTTGTCGATCTGTGGTGACCAGCTCTCGCGGGTCGCGCTGGCCGTGCTCGTCTACGGCCGTACGGGCTCGGCGACCTGGGCGGCGGTCACCTACGCGTTGACCTTCCTGCCGGCCCTGCTGGGCGGGTTGCTGCTCGCCGGGCTCGCCGACCGCTTCGCCCGACGGGAGGTGATGGTGATCGCCGATCTGGCGCGGGCGGTGCTCCTCGCCGTCATGGCGGTACCGGAGCTGCCGCTGTGGGCGCTGTGCACCGTACTGGTGGTGGTTGTGCTGCTCGGTGCACCGCACGCCGCGGCGCAGGGGGCGCTGCTGCCCGATGTGCTGCACGGCGACCTGTACGAACGGGGTCTCGCCGTCCGGCAGATCAGCAGCCAGTCGGCCCAGCTCGTCGGGTTCGCCACCGGTGGACTGCTGGTGGCGGCCTTCACACCGCTGCCCGCGCTGCTGCTCGACGCAGCGACGTTCGTCCTGTCCGCCGTGATCCTCCGGCTCGGCGTGACCCGCCGCCCCAGCCCCGACTCACCGGTCACCGAGACCGCCGGCGGCGCGGAGCCGGGCGGCCTGCGCGGTGTCGCCGCGGGAATCCGGACGATCGCGACGGACCCGCACCGGCGCACGCTCGTACTCCTCGCGTGGCTGGTGGGGTGGTACGTCGTGCCCGAGGGCCTCGCGGCACCCTACGCCGACCAGCTCGGCGCCGGGCCGGCCGTCGTCGGGCTGCTCATGGCCGCTGATCCGCTCGGCAGCGTGCTCGGCGCCTTCCTGTTCGTCCGGTTCGTGCCGCCGCGCGTCCGCTCGCGCCTCATCGGCGTGTTGGCGGTGGCCGCCGGTGTACCGCTGGTCATCATGCTGGCGCAGCCCGGACTGGCCCCCACGATCGTGCTGTGGGGACTGTCCGGCATGTGCTCCACGGCCTATCTTCTGCAGACCCAGGCCGATTTCGTACGCGCCACCCCCGACGCCGGACGCGGCCAAGCCATCGGCGTGGCCGCGTCCGGCATCATCGCTTCGCAGGGCATTGCCGTGCTCATCGGCGGACTGCTCGCCGATGTGTGGAACCCGACCACCGCCATTGCCGTCAGTGGCGTGTTGGGCGTCATGCTGTCCCTGTTGGTGACCGTCACCGGTCGAGCGGCGGGCCGGAGCCACGAGCTGATTGCCGCACGCCCGGGCTGTGCCTGACGTGATAGTGGAATCACCACTTCCAGTTGCGCATGACTCTCCCTTCCGTGGCGTCGGTTGCCATCATCGGTTCCAATTGGACGTACTGTCCTCTCGATCGGCGTCCGAGCCTTCCCCGTGCAGCGTACGCAATGCGTTGAGGCTCGCAGCTGCACCAGCCGGTATCGTCCATTTCGTCGAGGGCGCACCCTCGGCGGTATCGGTTCCGCGCCGTTCGACGATCCGGTAGTCGGTTGGGTCGCCTGCCCGGCCTGCTGGCGGATCGAGCCAGCATCGGTTAGCGTTGGGAGGACTTGGCGACGATCTGAGGTTCACATGTTTCATGGTGAGGGACAGGTCGGTATTTGCGGTGGGCGTCCCCGGAGGTCGACATGATCCTGTCGTGGCCTTTCTGGGCACTTCCTCGCCACGTTATGGCGTCTGTTCTCGTCGTCGAGATGACCTGCGTCGGGCTGCTGATCGCACAGTTGGAGGAGGGGTCGCTACTCCATCTGAGTATCGTTGCTCCTGTCATCTTGTGCACGGCGGCTGTCCTTCATTCCGAGGTGTCCGGGGGAATCGAGAGGGTTCGGCAACGGGTTTCCGGTTCCGCTCCACACGTGGACCTCAGCTCGGTGTGGACCTTCGCGGGCGTCCTGCTGTTGCCCGGTCCCGTTGCAGCCGCATCTGCTGTTGTGATCCAAACCCATCTCTGGTGGCGCTTCTTACGGCCTCGGTCGCCGCTCTACCGGCAGGTTTACAGTACGGCGACAATTGTGATCGCGTGTCTGGGAGCGTCGGCAGTGGCTGGTCCGGATTTCAAGCCGATCTGGTCCGTCACCACTCACGATGATCTTCCGCGCATACTTCTCGCCATCCTCGTCTACACCACCATTCAGACGGCGCTGATCGCGGGCGCGGTGGTGCTCACCAGCTCGGCGGTGGATCTGGCGGCGGTCCTGAAGCAGTGGAACGACGTCTTTCTCGAGATCAGTACCCTCGCCCTCGGAGCGGTGGCGGCGTTGGCGATCTCGATCAACCCGTGGCTCGTCGGCTTCGTGTTCCCCCCGCTTCTGGTGTTGCACCGGGCCGTGCTCGTGCGGCATCTGGAGGAAGCGGCGAGCACCGATGGGAAGACGGGCCTGCTCAATGCCGCGGCCTGGCACGCGCAGGCCGAGCGGGCGCTCAGCCGCGTCAGCCGCAACGACGGGCCCCGCGGGGTCCTGGTGCTCGACATCGACCACTTCAAGGGCGTGAACGACACCCACGGCCACCTGGCCGGTGACGTGGTGCTCGCCGCCATGGCCGACGCGCTCCGGGCGGAGGTGCGCGATCGTGACCTCGTCGGCCGGTTCGGGGGCGAGGAGTTCGTCGTGCTGCTCTCAGGGCTGGAGGGTAGCGGCACGGTCGAGCTCCAGGCCGTCGCGGAGCGCATTCGCCGGCGGGTGGCGGCGCTACGTGTCGAGATCCCCACCCCTGACGGACCGTTGACCGTGGCGGGTCTGAGCATCTCGATCGGCGCCGCCCTGCACCCGGGCGCGGGCGGGGACCTGCGCACGCTGCTCCAGGTCGCCGACGCCGCCTTGTATTCGGCGAAACGTGCTGGTCGCAACGCCGTGCGGGTGGGTCTCGCTCTCCCCGAACCGCCGCCGGGTCCCGCGGACGACATCGTCGTACCGCCTCCGCGAGGGGCGTTCGGCGGGTGAGATCGAACGACGATCGTCACGGTGTGTGATCGACGTCCACCCCCATGTGCGACGTCGGTCCCCCTGACACGCCGGGTCGGGCTCACTAGCCTCCTTCACAGGTAGTCGCGGCACGAAGGGGGCCCGAAACGTGAGCGAGCAATCACCTCCGGTTGGTCGGACGTTGTGGGAGCTGCCCGTCGGCGCCGTGGCCGTCGTGCTGACGGTGGAGGCGGCGGCCCTGGGTCTGCTGGCCGCCACGGCCGCTGTGCCGTCGCCCGGCCCGCTCGTACTGGGCGGGTTCCTCGCGCTGCTCGGCGTGGCCCACATCGAGGTGGCCACTGGCATCGAGCGCATCCGGCGGCGGGCGTCGCAGACGTCGTACGTCGATTTCAGCTCCGTCTGGACGTTCGCCGCTGCCCTCCTGCTGCCTCCCACGGTGACGGCGGCGGTCGTCCTCGTCGTCTACGCCCACTTGTGGCATCGGGTGTGGCGCCCGGCCCGGGTGCCGCTGCACCGCCACGTCTACACGGCGGCCACGGTGCTGTTCGCCGCCTGCGCGGCCCACGCGGTCGTGACCTGGTCGGGCGGGTTACCGGGGCGCGCCGACGACCTCGTGGGTGTCAGCGGCGTCGTCCTCGCGGTGGTGCTCTACGTCGTGGTCGGCCCGCTGCTCGTCGCCGTCGCCATCCGGTTGAGCGGGGAACGCGCCGAGCTGCGCGACCTCGTGGGGCGCTGGGACGACAACGCGCTGAAGGTCGCGACGATCTGCCTCGGCGCGCTCGCCGCGTTGGCGCTGGGGTCCACACCGGGGCTCGTCGCGCTGGTCCTGCCGCCGATCCTTGTGCTGCACCGAGCCGTGCTGGTCCGCCAGCTGGAGGAGGTGGCCAGCACCGACGGCAAGACCGGCCTGCTCACCGCGGCGGCATGGCAGGCGGAGGCCGTGCGGACGGTGCAGCGCGGCAGCGGGGCCGCGGGGGTGCTGATCCTCGACCTGGACCACTTCAAGGCCGTCAACGATGCCTACGGTCACCTCGCGGGCGACGATGTCCTTGCCGCGGTGGCCGCGCAGCTGCGGACGGGGGTCCGGGCGCAGGACGTCGTCGGCCGGTTCGGCGGTGAGGAGTTCGTCGTCCTGCTGCCCGACCTGCCGCCCGGTCCGGACGGACGCACCCAGCTCCGCTCGGTCGCCGAGCGCCTCCGGGAACGGATCGCCCGGCTGGACGTGCCGATCGGCACCACCGACGGGGTGCTCGTCGTCACCGGGCTGACGGTCTCGATCGGGGGTGCCACGGTGCCGGCCGACGGCACCGATCTCGACCACGTGCTCGCCGCCGCCGACGCCAGCCTCTACGTGGCCAAGCGCGCCGGTCGCAACCTCGTGCGGCTGGCCGGGCCCGTCCGCATCCCGACGCCGCGCGGTCGTACCGCGGTGGCGGCGCCGTCGCGCAGCGGCACCGCGGAGCCGGTTCGCACCAGCACCGCGGTGGCGGAGCGGACCGCGGGTGTCGCCACCAGCACGTGAGTGACTCCGGCCGCCGCGGCCGGCCTTCCGTAAGCTGGCGAGGTGACCGTGTTGCGATCGATCCGAGGTCCGGCCGACCTGAAGCGCCTCGACGCCGGCCGGCTCACCGAGCTGGCTGCCGAGATCCGCCGGGAGCTGATCACCTCCGTCGCGCGGACAGGCGGTCACCTGGGCCCCAACCTGGGGGTCGTCGAGCTGACGATCGCGTTGCACCGGGTGTTCGACAGCCCCCGGGACACGGTGATCTGGGACACCGGCCACCAGGCCTACGTGCACAAGATGCTCACCGGTCGCCAGGACGGCTGGGACCGGCTCAAGAAGACCGGTGGCCTGTCCGGCTACCCGAGCCGGGCCGAGAGCGAGCACGATCACGTCGAGAACAGCCACGCGTCGACGTCGCTGTCCTGGGCCGACGGCCTGGCCCGCGCCTACGCGATCACCGGGCAACAGCGCCACGTCGTGGCCGTGATCGGAGACGGCGCGTTGACCGGCGGGATGGCCTGGGAGGCGCTCAACAACATCGCCGCCGGGCGCAGTCCCGGCGCAGACAGCGCCGC
>JAYSXW010000155.1:0-5208 GCA_043716935.1 Pseudonocardia sp. | reverse complement strand
TGCGGGAACAGTGACGCCGAGGCCAGGATGTAGTCCAGGTAGCCCCACTGGCCGTCGAAGACGTAGGAGTAGGGCTGCTCCCCGCCGAAGGCACTGATCGTGCTGACGTAGCCCGCGTTCGCCAGGACCGCGATCGGGTCCTCGCCGGCGTAGGAGTTCAGGTCGCCGACGATCATGACGTCCGGGTCGCCCGCGCCGGGGACCACGGTGGCGCCGATCCAGCGGGCCAGCTCGGTGGCCTGCGCGGTGCGGCGGGCGTTCCAGCAGCTCTGCCCGTCGCCCTGGTCGGTGTCGGGCCCGGAGGTCGGGCACGAGCCCTTGGACTTGAAGTGGTTCGCGATCACCGTCAGCTCTGCGCCGGTCGGGGTGGCGAACGTCTGGGCAACCGGGCGGCGTTCGAACACGCCCTCGGCCTGGTCGGCGAACGTCGCCCCGGCCACCGGGGTGACGGTGGTGGTGCGATAGAGCAGCCCGGCCTTGATCGCGTCGGTGCCGGCGGAGTTGGTGATCCCGGTGGCCGAGTCGGGGTTCACGAATGCCCAGGTGCCGGCGCCGTCCTTCGCGTTGAGCGCGTCGACCAGGGCCTGCTCGGCACCGGTCGGGCCGTAGCCGTCGTTCTCCAGCTCCATGAAACCGACGACGTCGGCACCGAGGAACGTGATGGAGTCGACCTCCTTCGCGAGCTGGCGCTGGTACTCGACGTCGTTGTCGGCGCCGCGGCAGTCGGCCGTGGCGCCGGCGAGGCCGGATGTGCAGCCGGTGTAGGTGTTGAAGAGGTTCAGCAGGTTGACGCTGGCGACCTTGACCCCACCGGCCCCGGTGGCGGGCGGGGCGGTCGGGCGCGGGTTGGTCGGGTCGAACACGGCGGTGCCGCCGAGCGCCCCGATCGGGCGCAGCCGGTAGGCGTTGCCGCTGGCGGCATTGCCGGCCCAGGTGTAGGTCAGCACGCCGACCGGGTCGGTGACCGTGTCGCCGCCACGCAGTGTGTTGGTTGCCGACAGCGGCTGCCCGCCCCGGCCGAACACGATCGGGTCGGGGTTCTGGGCCTGGTCGGCGTCGTCGATGATCAGACGGTTGAGGTTGTTGGCGTTCTGCAGCGCGGTGACCGCGGCGCGGTCGGTGGCGCGGAGGTCGGCGGTGGGCTGGCGCAGCTTGCCGCCCGAGGACACCACGACCTGGCCGAAGCGGCCGAGCTGGAACTCCTCGGTGACGGTCAGCGTCTGGTGGACCCGCACGAGCATGCCCTCATAGGGCTCCAGGTCCGCGGCCGTGGCCCGGGGCAGGGTCACGTCGATCGGGGCGACGACGCCCGCCGTCCCGCAGGACTGCACGCCGCCGGCGGCAGGGGTGACTTGCGTCTGGCCCCGGAACTCGCCCGCCGGGCCGCTGACCTGCACGACGTCGCCAATCGAGACGAGGTCGGCGCCGTTGTCGAAGACGAAGACGCCGTCGGAGGTGGCGGGGTCGCCGTCGCCGGCGTCCTGCAGGTAGAAGCCGCGCAGCGCGGGCTGCGGGCCCTCGTAGTCGGCGACGACGGTGCCGCGGACGGTGACGATCTGCCCGGTGCGTGGGGTGACGTCGCCACTGCCCTGCACCGAACCGATGGTCACCGGCGCGGTCGAGCAGGCCGGCGGCGCGCCGACCGCGACGAGCGCACCGGTGGCCTTGCGCAGCTCCAGCGGCTCCTCCTTGGCGATCACGGCGTCCCCGTAGAAGGGGGTGTCGCCGGAGTCGGTGAGCACCTGCACGGTGGAGGTGTCGAGCAGCGGCTCGGGTACCGAGACGATCGACTCGGGCTTGCCCGGGACCGCGACCTGGCCGAGCGACCCTGCGCGCGGCAGCGGGGTAGCGGCCGGGTCACCGGTCCAGGAGTAGAAGCCGAACTCTCCCGCCGCTCCGGTGCCGGCGCCGGACGGGCCGGCGATGATCAGGTACGTCGCGGGACCGCCGCGGCGGATCTCGCGGACGCCGCGACCGCCGAGGTCCCACTGCAGGGGGGCGCCGAACGTTGCGGTGACGCCGGTGGTCGGGTTCGCGGCGACCAGGGCGGCGATGTTGGTGACGGGGACGACCAGCGCCCTACTGCCGACGAGCGGCCCGCGGAAGGCCAGGTAGAGCGTCTGGCCGTCGGGGGAGAGCTCGGCGCCCTCGATGTTGAACCCGGTGGGCCCGCCGCCGTCGCCCTCCGGGGCGCGGGTGGCCGCGTCGGCGAGCCCGAGCGCATCGGCGCCGAGGCCGTGGCCGTTGCCCCGGTCCCACGCGATCAGGTCGTCGCGCAGGTTCTGGTAGCTCCCGGCCAGCGCGAGGGCGGCGGTGGCCCCGGTCCCGGTGACGGTGGTGGCGAAAAGCTCCTGGCGGTTGAGCCGGGTCTTGGCCGAGGAGTTCTGACCGCCGGAGCCGACCCAGTAGATCGTGTCGCCGGTGCGGGCCGAGGCCTCGATGTCGATCTCGCGGGACGGGTCGGCGTCGGGCAGAGCCAGGCCGGCGGCGCGGACGTCGAACGACTGCGACGGGTAGCGGGAGGTCGTGCGCGGGTAGGTGCGCAGCACGTTCGTCTCGTCGTCGGCGACGACCATCGCCCCGTCGCCTAGGTCGATCGCGGTGCTCGCGTCGCTGGCGCCGTAGTGGTTCTTCGTGCCGGCCGGCAGGGCGCCGGAGACCGCGACCGGGAACGTCGTCGAAGCGGTGAGCGCGCCGTCGGAGACGGTGACCGTCAGGGCGGCCCCGCCGACCCCGACCGGAGCCACGGTCAACGTGCGGGTGGCGCCGACGCCGGTGGCCCCGCCCGTCGCGACGGCCGGGTTGCTGCTGGTGACCGTGACCGTCAGCTGGTCGACGCCCGTGTCGGCGTCCGCGACGGTGACCGTGCGGACCGCGGGCGGGTTGTCCGGGTCACCCAGGGTCAGCGCCAGCGCCTGGACGGGGCTCGGGGCGATCGTCGGCGGCTGCGGGGTCCCGGTTGGGGTCGGGGTCGGACTCGCCGTGGGTGCCGGCGTCGGGGTCGGCGCGGGCGTGGGCGTCGGCGTCGGGGCCGGGCCCTGCGGCGCGAACGCCACCCCGCGGAACGCGGTGTTGGCCGGCGCCGCGGCGAGCGTGGTGCCGGTGGCGGCGATCGGCGCGTCGAAGGCGGCGGTGTCGACCACCCGCACCAGCGAGCCGGTGCCGGTCGACGTCGTCGCGACGAGGCTCGCTGTGCCGTCGGACGCGACGGCACCGGTCAGCCCCCGGGCCCCGGACGCGGCCGGGCGGAAGTTGCCCCGGCCGTCGGCCGAGAGGGCCAGTGCGCCCTCCGAGGAGGCCGAACCGCTCATCGTCAGCGGCCGGTTCGCATCGGACGTGGCCGTGGGCAGCGGGGTGCTGCGCACGAGCGAGCCGTCGGGGGCGTACTCGTCGAGGAAGACGGGTGTCGCGACGTTGCTCAGGGCCGCCGTGCCGTCGCCGACCCGGACCACGACGACGTCGCCAGAACCGGGGGTGGCCGCCGCAGCGGAGGCGGTGGTGGCCAGGGCCGTGGTCGGAACCGCCAGGGCGATCGCCAGCAGGCCGGCCAGAAACCTCGAACGAGTGACACCTGTGTCGCGCACAGTGAATCCGACCACGGCGCGTCGGCGAATCCCAGGGTCGCTCCGAGTTGTTCACCTGCGCGCAGTCCCCCGGCAGGGTCACCCGAAGCGGGGCAGGGTCACCGAGTCGGGGCCGGGTCAACCCGAGGCGGCGTCAGGGTCACCCGAAGTGGCGTCAGAACTGCTCCCGGGCGGACTCCTGCTCCAGCACCGCGTCGAGGTCCTTCAAGCGGTTCATCGATGCCACCGCGCGGGCGGTCCGGTAATTGCCGGCAAGCAGGTCGCGGTGGCGGTGCGTCCACGCCCAGTACCCCGCGGTGAACGGGCAGGCGTCGTCGCCCACGCGCTTCTTCGGGTCGAACGCGCAGGACTTGCAGTGGTTCGACATCGTGTTGATGTAGGCGCCGCCGGAGCTGTAGGGCTTGGTGGCCATCAGGCCGCCGTCGGCGTGCTGGCTCATGCCGATGACATTGGGCGGCATCACCCACTCGAACCCGTCGACGAACGCCTCCCGGTACCAGTCCGAGAGCTCCAGCGGCTGATAGCCGCGTTGCAGAGCGTGATTGCCCAGCACCATGAGACGTTGGATGTGGTGGGTCCAGCCGCGGTCGCGCACCCCTTCCAGAGCCGTGGAGAGGCATCTGGCCGTGACGGCGTCGGGATCGAGCGACGTCCACCATTCCGGCAGGGGATTGTGCGCGGCGAGCGCGTTGCGTTTCTCGTAGCCCGCCCCGAAACGCCAGTACAGCTGCCAGACGTATTCGCGCCAGCCCAGGATCTGGCGCACGAAACCCTCGACCGACGGCAGCGGCGCGTCCCCGCTGACGTAGGCGGCCTCGGCCTCGCGCACCGCGTCGAGCGGGTGCAGCAGGCCGAGATTGAGCGGCACCGACAGCAGCGAGTGGGCCATCGCCCAGTCGTCGGTGAGCATCGCGTCCTCGGGCGGCCCGAAGTGCGGCAGCCGCTCCCGCACGAAGTGCGCCAGTGCGCGCCGGGCCTCGGCCGCGGTGACGGCGAACCAGCGGGGCCCGTCGCGACCGACCGTCGGCAGGTCCATGGCGTCGAGGTCGGCCCGGACGTGCGCGTCGATGTCGTCCTCGGGCGGCTGCCACGGGCCGGGCACGTCCAGCGTGGTGACGCCCTTGGGTGCGGGTTCGCGGTTGTCGTGGTCGTAGTTCCAGGTGCCGCCGGCCGGCTCGCCGGCCTCCATGAGGACGTCGAAGCGTCGACGCTGGCTGCGGTAGAAGTCCTCCAGCCGGAACGTCGTGCGGTCCCCGGCCCAGGCGTCGAACTCGGTCCGGGGCAGCGCGAACGTGGGCGTCGGGAGGATCTCCGCGACCAGGCCCTCGACCCGGAACCGCTCGACGAGCGCCGCCGCGGCGTGCGACGTCGGCTCGTGCACCACCACCGGGCGGCCCACCTGTTCCAGGGCCTCGCGGTAGGTGTCGACGCGCAGATGGCGCGAGCGGTCGCCGAGCTCGACGGCGAGATGGCGCAGGCCCGAGAGCACCAGGTGCAGCTTCTGGCGGTGGAACGGTCGGCGACGCAACTGGGCCGCCGACTCCACGAGCACGACCTCGCGGTGGCGATGCTCGTCACCACTGTGGACGTGCGGGCCGAGCTGGTCGCCGAACACCCAGAGCGG
>JAYSXW010000154.1:0-15867 GCA_043716935.1 Pseudonocardia sp. | reverse complement strand
CGGCGATGATCATGTGGAATGCGTAGTCGATCGCGCAGTTCCCCTCGGCCTTGGCGTGCCAGGCGTCGAGCCCCTCGCGCAGTGATGCCCCCACCTTCTGGATCGCGAAGTCGATGATGGTCGTCGTGCCGCCCCACGCGGCGGCGCGGGTGCCGGTCTCGAACGTGTCGGCGCTGGACGTGCCGCCGAATGGCATCTCCATGTGCGTGTGCGCGTCCACCCCGCCCGGGATGACGTAGCGGCCGGTGGCGTCGATGACGGTGTCCGCGGTCCACCCCTGCCCGGTTCCCAGCGCGACGACCGAGCCGTCCTCAACGAGCACGTCGACGACCATCTCCTCGGAAGCGGTGAGAACAAGCCCCCCGGAGATCAGCGTGCGGCTCATGAGCTCACCGCACCGGGCTTGTGGTGGCGGCACCGCTGCCCGGACGTCGGTGCGGGCTCGGCGATGACGGTGCGGTCGGTCATGACACCTCTTCCAGGGCGGCGCGCAGCGCCACCAGGCCCTCGTCGGCCTCGTCACGGGTGAGCGTCAGCGGTGGGGCGATGCGCAGGACGTTGCCGTGCAGGCCGCCCTTGCCGAGCAGCAGGCCATGTCGCCGGGCCGCCTCCAGCACTGCCGACGCCAGTTCGGGGGCAGGATCTCCGGGGTCGCCCGTCCCGGGGCGCACCAGCTCCACACCGATCATCAGGCCCTTGCCCCGGACGTCGCCGACGATCGGGCTCTCGACCGCGCGCAGCCCGGCCAGCAGGGTGGCGCCCTGGCGGGCGGCGTTGGCCTGCAGGTCGTTGTCCAGCAGGTAGCGCAGGTTGGCCAGCGCGCCGGCCGACGTCAGCGGGGAGCCGCCGAACGTCGAGATCGAGTTGGCGTTCAGCGAGTTCATCACCGACGCACCGGCGATCACCCCGCCCATCGACAGCCCGTTGCCGACGCCCTTGGCGAAGGTGACGATGTCGGGTACCGCGCCGCCACGATCCTGTCCAGCGGCCTGCCAGCCCCAGAAGTGCTCTCCGGTGCGTCCCCAGCCGGTCTGGACCTCGTCGGAGATCCACAGGATGCCGTGCTCACGCAGGACGGCCGCGAACGCGCCCAGCAGCCCGTCGGGCCCGGAGGTGAACCCTCCGACGCCCTGGATCGGCTCGGCGATGAACGCGGCGACGTCGCCGCCGGACTGGTCGAGGACCTCGCGCAGGTCGGCCACGCAGGCGGCGATGTACTCGCCGTCGGACAGGCCGGCGTAGGGCGAGCGGTACTGCTGCCCGCCGTGCACGTAGTAGGTCTGGAAGGGCGAGAGCGACGTGGGCGACCACGACCGGTTGCCCGTGATCGCGATCGTCGAGAACGATCGGCCGTGGTAGCTGTTGCGCAACGCGAGGATCTGGTTCGACCGCCGCAGCGACGACGCCAGCAGCAGCGCCGCGTCGTTGGCCTCGGTGCCACTGGTCGTCAGGAACACCCGGGGATCGGGGATGTCCGAGACGCCCGCGATCAGCTCGGCCAGCTCCACCATCGGCCGGTTCAGGTACAGCGTGGAGCTGTGGATGATCTTCCCGGCCTGCTCGGCGACGGCCTTGGTCACCTCGGGCAGGGCGTGCGCCGTCATCGTGGTGAGGATGCCACCGAAGAAGTCGAGGTAGCGGTGGCCCTCGGCGTCCCAGACGTGGCGGCCCTCGCCCCGGTCGATCTCGATCGGATCGGCGTAGTAGATCGCGAGCCAGGACGGCAGGACGGCCCGGGTACGGGCGAGCAGCTCCTTCACTTCTCCACCAGCGGGCCGTAGGCGTCGGGGCGCCGGTCGCGGTAGAACGCCCACTGCTGGCGGACCTCCTCGATCAGGCCGAGGTCCAGGTCGCGGACCACCAGCTCCTCGTCGCTGCCGCTCGCGGGCTCGCCCACGAACTGGCCGCGGGGGTCGACGAAGTAGCTGGTGCCGTAGAAGTCGTTGTCGCCGTACTCCTCGACGCCCACCCGGTTGATCGCCGCGACGAAGTACTCGTTGGCGACGGCGGCGGCGGGCTGCTCCAGCTTCCACAGGTACGAGCTGAGCCCTCGGCTGGTGGCGCTGGGGTTGAACACGATCTCGGCGCCCCCGAGGCCCAGCGCGCGCCAGCCCTCGGGGAAGTGCCGGTCGTAGCAGATGTAGACGCCGATCCGGCCGACCGCGGTCTCGAAGATCGGCCAGCCGAGGTTCCCGGGCCGGAAGTAGAACTTCTCCCAGAAGCCCTCGACCTGCGGTATGTGGTGCTTGCGGTACTTGCCGAGCACCGTGCCGTCGGCGTCGATCACCGCGGCGGTGTTGTAGTAGTGGCCCGAGTCCTCCACCTCGAAGACCGGGACGACGAGCACCATGCCCGTCTCGCGGGCCAGCGCCTGCATGCGCGCCACGGTCGGGCCGTCCGGCACCGGCTCCGCCCAGCGGTAGTGCTCGCTGTCCTGCACCTGGCAGAAGTAGGGGGCGTTGAACACCTCCTGGAACCCCATCACCCGCGCGCCCTGCTCGGCCGCGCTGCGCGCGTAGGACTCGTGGACCTCGATCATCGACGCCGTGTCGCCCGTCCACTTCGCCTGCAGGATCGCCGCCCGCACCACCCGGGACTCTTCCGCCATGCCGACCTCCGCCGTACTCACCCCGAAGGGGAAGGTCACACCTTGGAACGCCGGCCCCTCCCGGGGCAAGCCCCGTCGCCCTCCGAACACCTCCTCGTCACACGGACGTCGCCCAGCGGCGTTGCCCCCGCACGGTACGGAGCCGCACCTACTCCACGATCTACCGTCCCCGCGACGGAAGGACGACATGGTCTGGATCGCGGGCACGCTCGCACTCGGTTGCCTCGCGGTGGGCCTGCTGCACCTGGTGCGGCCGGCGGTGCTTCGGACGGCCGACGAGGCGTCGCACGCCGCCACGGGCGTCGGCATGGCGGCGATGTTCTCCCCACCCGGCAACCCCGTCCCCACCGTGTCGTGGGTCGTCGTGTTCCTCGCCTGCGGTGCGGGCGCGCTCCTGCGCCGCGGCGAGGTGGGGTGCGATGGTGATCATGCTGCTCGCGATGATCCGACCGTACGGTCCTGCTGCGCCCTCGGGTCGCCGTCCGGACCTGTCGAGGCCGTGCCCTACCGTCCCCGACATGACGGGACGGGTGGTCGGAGGCAGGATCGGAGCGCTGCGCGCCGAGTTCCGGGTGCCGCTCTACCGCAACGCCTACGCGCTGATGCTCAACAGCGCCGTCAACTCGGTGCTGGGGCTTGTGTACTGGGTGATCGCCGCGCGGGCCGTGGCACCCGAGGAGGTCGGGCGGGCCAACGCGCTGGTGTCGTTGATGATGCTCCTCTCGACGCTCACCCAGCTCAACGCCGGGCAGGCCCTCATCCGGTTCCTGCCGCGCAGCGGGCCGGGGGCGCGACGGCTGCTGCTCGGCGCGTACGGGGTGGCAGCGCCGCTGGCCGTCGTCGTCGCCGCCGTCGTCGTCGCGTACTGCCATCTCGTGCTCGGGCCCACCGATCCGCTCCACATGAGCTGGGGTCTGGGGCTGTGGTTCGTCGTGTCGACGGCGGCATGGTCGGTGTTCAACCTGCAGGACGCCGCGTTGACGGGCCTGCGATCGGCCGTCTGGGTGCCGCTGGAGAACGGCGTCTACGGGCTGGCGAAGCTGGCGCTGCTGGTGGTCCTCGCGCTGAGCGGGGCCGCGACCGGGGCGGGGGTGTTCCTCTCCTGGACGCTGCCGGTGCTGGTGCTGCTGGTGCCCGTCTCGGTGCTGCTGGCGCGCCGGGTGCTGCCGCGTCACGCCCGCGAGTCGCAGGACCCGGAAACGCCCGACCGGCGCGTCCTGGCCCGGTACATGGGCGGCGACTACGCCGGAGCGGTGTTCGGCCAGCTGTCGTCGACCTTCCTGCCGGTGCTCGTCGTCGCCCTGCTCGGCCCGGCGCAGGGCGCTTACCTGCTGCCGGCCCAGACGGCGTTCCTCGCGCTGAACCTGCTGGCGTCGGCGATCACGTCGTCGCTGGTGGTGGAGGCGGTGCGGGACGCCGAGCGCACCCAGGTGTTCGCGCGCGCGGTGGTGCGCCGCATCGCGGCGACGGTGGTGCCCGCCGCGCTGGTGGTGACGATCGCCGCGCCGTGGCTGCTGGAGTTGTTCGGGCCGGCCTACCGCGAGAACACCACGCCACTGCTGCAGCTGCTGATGGCCTCGACGCTGGCCCGCGTGGTCGTTGCGCTCTACGGCACCCGCGCCCGGCTGGAGAACCGGACGGGCCGGCTGGCGCTGCTCCAGCTGGCGGAGGCGGTGATCCTCATCGGCGCCACCGTCGTGCTGGCGGTGCCACTGGGGCTGGTGGCCGTCGGCTGGGCCGTGCTGGCCAGTCAGGTCCTGCCCGCGCTGGTGCTCGGCCCGGGCGTGGTGAGGTGGCTGCGCGTCAGGGCCGCCTGACGAACCGGTCGGGCAGCGGTGTGCCGTGGCGCCACAGCTCGCCCACGGCCCGGTTGAACGCCCGCGGCCGGTAGGACGCCACGCCCCCGCCGGGGTAGTGCGTGATCTCCCCGAACAGCACCCGGCCACCGGTGTCGTAGAGGTCGATCCGGGCGAACTCGAAGTCCGTGCTCAGGGCCTGCGCCACGGCGATCATCTCGTCGAGGCGTTCCGGTGGTGGCGGGGTGAGCGGGGCGGCCGGGAACGTCTCGTGGACCCCCAGCTCGCGCCACCGCTCGTCGACGAGGTTGGAGGTGCGGTCGCCGAACCGGCCGTGGTCGATCTGGACCATGCCGACGTGGCCGTGGAACATGTAGAACTTGACGTCGGGCGGCGGCCCGGCGGCGTCGCCGATGTAGCTCTCCACCACTGTGCGCCGCGGCAGACCGCGGTAGGGAGCCTCGCGCCAGCCGGAACGGTGGAAGTCGGTCGCGAGCCAGCGGCGCACCGTCTTCTCGACCTCCGCGCGGTCCGGCGCGCCGGCGTCGGGGAGGAGCATCGTCATGTCGCAGCCGTGGGTGGCCTTGACGACACAGGGCTGCGCCAGCACGGCGTCGTCCAGATCCTCGGCCCGGTCCACGACCTGCAGCAGCGGGATCAGGTACCGCTCACCGACCTTGTCCGCGACGTAGGAGCGCACGGCGTACTTGTCGGCGGTGAGCGGCACGAGCGGGTCCTGCGGGCGCAGGTTCTTGGCGGCGAGCAGCTCCGCGAACGACTCCGGATGCCGCAGGGTGGACAGCTCGCCCTGGAACACCAGGTGCATGACGATCGCAAAGGCGCGCGGCGGCAGGAAGCGGAAGCGGCGGGCGAGGACGGCCTGGACCGTCATCCCCGTCTCCTCTGCGCCGCCGCCAGCCCGCGGTAGACCCCGGACCGAGCGCGGTCCCGTCCGGCTCGCAGCACCGCTCGTCCCGACGCGCCGGCCGCGTGCCAGCTCAGCAGCGTCGGGCCGTACGCGGTGGTGGCGAGCCGCCGTGCGCCGACCGACAGGGCGCGGCCGGCCCAGGCGTCGCCGTGGTCGTCGAACCCGTCGCGGTAGGCGAACACGGCCGGCCGGAGGTAGGCGAGCCCCGGCGGCAGCCGTCGCATCCGCGGGGCGTAGGCCTCCAGCAGCCCGTCGAGCGCCCGGTAACGCGCGCCGCGGTCGGCGCTCACGGCGCCGCTGCGCCCCAGCCGCATGTCCACCAGATAGCGCCGCTGCCCCCAGAACAACGGCGTCGACGATCCGGTGGCGATCCGCAGCCACATGTCGAAGTCGACGGCGCTGCGCATCGTCGTGTCGAACAGGCCCGCCTCGTCGAAGCAGGAGCGGCGCAGCACCAACGAGCTGCCGTGGTGGGGCGGGCAGTTGGCGGCGAGCAGCAGGTCGAGATCGCAGCGGCCCGCCGGCTGCCAGCGCAGGGCGACGACCTGGCCGCCGGGCAGCATCACCCGCGTGTGGCAGTACACGGCGCCGACGTGGCGCGGGACCCGTGCGAACGCGGCGAGCTGGCGACGCAGGAAGTCGGGATGCCACCGGTCGTCGCCATCGAGGAAGGCGACGAACGGGGCCGTGGTGGCCGCGAGGCCGGTGTTGCGGGCCGCGCCGGAGCCGGCCTTCGGTACCGAGACCAGCCGTACCCGCGGGTCGGCGGTGGCCCGAGCGGCGACGATCGCGGCCGTGTCGTCGGTGGAGCCGTCGTCGACGACGAGGTGTTCGAACCGCGTCTCCGTCTGGGCCCGGACCGAGTCCAGGGCGTCGGTGATCCATGGCCCGACGTCGAACGCCGGGGTGATCACCGACACGATCGGGTCTGTCATGCGCCTCTTCTACCCCACGCCGGCGGAGCGGGTGCGGGCGGTTGCCGTCGGTGCGTCGGATCCGGGGCCGCGCGCTAGATTCGTCGAGCACCCGCCGCGGTGCGTAACGTGGTCGATCGGGGAGTACAGGCAGCATGGCAAGCATCGAAGAGGTCCGGGCCGGTATCGCCCTGGCGAACGACAAGGCGTCGGAGAGTCTCGGGGCGTTGCAGCAGGCGCACTCCTCGCTGGAGCAGGCGCAGGGGGCGATGCTGCGGGCCACCGAGGGCAGCGCGCAGGCCGACGTGTCGGAGGCGAACGCGTTGCTGGCGCAGGCCGTCGGCAGCGTCGTCGAGGTGCAGCAGGCCGTCGCGGCGGCGATCCAGGCGTCCGAGGGCGTCGCGCAGCGGCTGTGACCGGCCTGGACGAGGTGCGAGCGGCGCTCGCCGGGGTCGTCGAGCAGGTCAGGAGCGCCCACCGACAGGCCGCCGTCGCGCAAGCGCAGATCGGCGACGCCGTGGCGGTGCTCACCCGCCTGGGCGAGCAGCACCACGAGTCGTTGGTGCCCGTCGAGCTGCGCCGCGCTGCCGACGAGCTGGAGCGCGGGCTGGGGCTCATCGACGCCGGGGCCGGCCTCGTCGCCGACATCGAAGCGCGGTTGTAGGCCGGTGCCCGGTCCGATCGGTGGCCGTCGCCGGCGCATCCGCGCGGCCTATGACGCACTGTGCGCCGCCATCGCGACGGCGCTGGGGGCCTCTGATGCGGCCCGGGAGGCGGGCCGGCGCGCGCACCTCGACGCGCTGGTCGAGCTGTGGATACGCGAGGCCGGCCCGGGAGGCGACCTCGGGTCGTGGCGGGCCAACCCCGCGCTGGCCCATGTCGTGCGGGCGGTCGAGGCCGACGCCGCGGCCGGCGCCCGGGCGCCGGCCACCGACCTGCCGGAGCTGGACGGGATCGTCGCCGGATCCGCCACCGGATCGGCGGGCGACCCGCCGCACACGTGGATCGGCACGGTCGGGGACCTGGACGGCAACGGGCAGGTGCCCGGGCTCTGGCGCATCGGTACGGGCCGGCTGGGCGGCGGGGCCCCGTTCCACGTCGCCGTGCCGCTGCTCGACGAGTCGCATCTGCAGCTCGGCTCCCGGCCCGAGAGCCGGGCGAGCGCGATCGCGCTGGTGGAGTCGCTCGCGATGCGGGTGACCAGCCGGTTCCGGCCCGGCACCGTCGCCCTGCACGTGTGGGACGTCGGGCAGCTCACCGGGCCCCTGCCGGGCCTGCACCCACTGACCCGAACCGGCCTGCTCACCGTGCACGATCCGTCCGGGCTGCCGCAGCTGCTGGAGGACCTCTCGGACCGCATCCGGCGCGTCCACACCCGCGTCCTCGTCGACGGGCACCCGTCGCTGCGCGCGCTGGCCGCGGAGACGGGGGAGCGCACCGAGCCGTGGGTGGTCGCCGTGCTCGTCGGCAACCGGCAGGCCCTGCGTGAGGAGGACCACCGCCAGCTGCAGCGCGTCGCCCGCGGGGGCCTCGCGTGCGGCGTCCAGCTGGTGCTCGTCGACGTGCCGATGACCGTCGGAGCGTCGGTGGAGACCGTCGACATCGGGCCGACCGGCACCGCGCGCACGTCGATGACCGGGCCCTACGTCGTCGTCGAGCCCGACCCGCCGCTACCCGCCCAGGACGTCACCGCCGCGTGTCACGCGATCGCCGACGTCCACGAGGCGTGGCGCAGCCGCATCAGCACGTTCGCCGAGCTGCTGCCGAAGAAGGAATGGTGGGCGGAGAGCTCCGCGGAGGGCCTGCACGCGCCCGTCGGGTTCGTCGAGGGCCGGCCGGTGCCGGTCGTGTTGGCGGACATGTCTCCGCATGCGCTGGTGGGTGGGCCGAGCGGCTCCGGCAAGACCAACCTGATGCTCGCCATGATCGGTGCCCTGACCACCCGGTACAGCCCCGACGAGCTGGAGCTCTACCTCCTGGACTTCAAGGAGGGGGTGTCGTTCGCGCAGTTCGCCCCGGGCCGGCACGACGGCACCTGGCTGCCCCACGCGCGCCTGGTCGGCGTCAACATCAACACCGACCGGGAGTTCGGGCTCGCGCTGCTGCAGTTCCTCGCCGACGAGATGCGCCGTCGGGCCGAGGCCGCGAAGGCCCACGAGGTCACCAAGCTCGAGGACCTGCGTCGCGTCGACCCGATGGGCCGGTGGCCCCGGATCGTCGCGGTGATCGACGAGTTCCAGTACCTGTTCTTCGCCAAGGACGCCGTGACGCGGGTGGCCATGGCCCTGCTCGAGGACGTCGCCCGCCGGGGCCGCTCTCAGGGCATCCACCTCGTGCTGGCCAGCCAGGACGTCTCCGGGATCGAGGCGTTCTGGGGACGTCCCGCGATCTTCGAGCAGTTCGTGCTGCGCATCGCGCTGCCGCGGGCCCGGCGCGTGCTCGACGATCGCAACGAGGCCACCCGCGACCTGCCACGCTGGCACGCCGTGCTCAACCACGAGTCCGGCATCCGGCACGGCAACGAGATCGTCCGCGTCCCGGACGCGAGCTCCCGCGGCACCCTCGACGAGGTGCAGCGGCGACTGCACGCCGACGACGGTGGGAAGCACGACGAACCACGCCTGTTCGACGGCAGCCGCTCACCCCGGCTCGCCGACCTGCTCGCGCTGCTGCCCGCCGGCGAACCGCCCCGTGCGCTCGTCGGGCAGTGCATCGACGTGGCCGGCAGCCCCGCCACCGTCGCGCTGCCCGATGCGCCGGGCCGCAACGTCGCCGTCCTCGGCGCGGGTGCGCGCGATGCCGTCCGGGTGCTCGAGGGCGCAGCGGGAGCCATGGCGACGCGGTTCCCCGCCGGCGGGCTCGACGTCGTGATCGCCCCGCTCGTCGCCGAGAGCCACGAACCCGCGGCCCGGCTCGCGCAGCGGTTCGTCGCGGCCGGCCACACCCCGCAGGTCGTGCGGCTCGACGCGCTCCGCGAGCGCGTCGAGGCCCTCGCCGCCGATGTGACGGCCCGGCTCGCCGACGCCCCGCGCCGTCCGACGGTGGTGGTGCTCTACGCCGCCGACGCCGCCGACACGGCGCTGGGCCGGACCGGCACCGAGGCGCTGCGCACGCTCCTACACTTCGGCCCGGAGACCGGTGTGCACGTGCTGGGCTGGTGGCGCAGCGTGCCCCGGCTCAAGGCACTGCTGATGATGGGCGCCACCGTCGACGATCTGGGGGCGTGGGTGGCGCTGGACGTGCAGGGCTCCGAAGTGCAGTCGCTCGTTCCCGGGCTGTTGATGAGCTGGTCGCCGCGGCCGGGCCGGGGCTTGTTCTTCGACCGGGCCCAGCACTCCGCGCCGGAGGTCGTGATCGTCGCGGCGCCGTCCGACGACCCGGTCGTGGCCGCTGCGGGTGAGGCGTCGTGAGCGCCGCCCGGGCCTACAAGGACGTCATCGCGGCCGTGACGGCCGGGCTGGACGCGCAGGCCGGCCACAACACCGAGCGGATGGCGGAGCTGCGACGCGCGCTGCCCGAGCTCGACCGGCGCCTGCGCGCGGTAAGCGATCAGCACCTGCTCACCCGGCTCGGCACCGAGCTGGCGTGGGAGGACGCCCTGGCCGTGCTGTGGGTGGAGTCGTGGATCGTCATGCGGCCGTTCCCGCGGCCCGACCCGTGGGCCGGCCGGGCGACGCCGGACCGTCCGGAGGTGTCCGGCAGTCGGAGAGCGCCGGCTGTCGAGGACGCGACCGCTTCCGAGATCGGGACCTCGCAGATCGGGACCTCGCAGATCGGGACGCCCGATGTCCGGGTCCACGATGTTCCGCTTCTCGATGACCGGTCCCTCGAGCCGGGCCGCCGCGACGGCCGGTCCCTGCGCGCTCGGGCATTCGACGTCGAGGTGGAGGAGCGGGCGGCCGCCCTGCGCGCCGCGGTGCAGCGCCGCGCGTTCGGGCTGCCCGGCCGCTGACCGAGCCCGGGTGTGCCGAGGTCGGCTCCCCACCGGGCTCGGTCAGCGCGGATCCCTCCCGCTACGGGGCCGTGGTGGTCGTCGTGGGGGACGACGACGGAGGTGTGGTCGTGGTCGTCGTGGGGGACGGCGACGGGGCCGCAGTCGTGGCCGGCGTGCTGCCGGTCGGGGCAGGTGCGGGCGTCGCCGTCGGTGTGGCTGTCGGTGCGGCTGTCGGGTTCGGCGTCGGCGGAAGCGTGCTGGGCGTCGGGGAGGGGGTCGGCGTGATCGGCGGCAGCGTGATCGGCGGCAGCGTGATCGGGGGCAGCGTGATCGGGGGCAGTGTCGTCCTGGGCAGCGTCGTCGCGGTCGGGCTGATCGTGGTGGGGGGCATCGACGTCGTCGGTACGTCACCCGTCCCCTCCACCAGGCTCGGCGGGGCCGTTGTGGCGGGGGTGCTCGGGAGCTGCGGCGCGCCTGCGAGCTGCCCTGCCGTGGCGGGGCCCGGTGTGGTGCCGGGCAGCAGGTCCGGTGCGGCCGGGGCCGCGAACTCGGCCGGGCCCTGCGGCGCGTCCGGTGCGGGCAGCGGGGGCGGCGGCACGCGCAACTGCTGCGAGGTCAGGAGACCGGGCGCGTCCTGGCCGGCGGCGGGACGGGTGGCGCCGAGGTAGTCGTCGCCGGGGTAGCGGACGTAGGCCAGCTGGACCGGCTGGCCGAACGTCGGCGCGTTGATCATCCGGCCGTCACCGAGGTAGAGCCCGACGTGGTGCACCCGCTGCGGGACGCCGTAGAACACCAGGTCGCCCGGCTCCAGCGGTGCGCCGTCGGGCACGTGCGGGCCGGCGTAGAACTGGGTGTGGGCGGTGCGGGGCAGCGTGATCCCGGCGTAGGCGTACGCGGCGGTGGTGAGGCCTGAGCAGTCGAAGCCGCTCTCGCCGTTGCGTGGGCCGTCACCGCCCCATACGTAGGGCAGGCCGCGCTGCGCCATCGCGAACTCGATCGCCCGCGCCGCGGCGGTGCCGGGCTGCGCGGTGGTGGTGATCGTCGGCAGGGTCGACTGCATCGCCGTGTCGGTGGGCGTCGCCGTCGGGAGGCCCGCGGAGGTGAACGGCCCGTACCGGGCGCGCGAGCCGGACGCGGTGGAGGGTGCGACCGCCATCGCGGCGGTAGGCGGAGCCACGACCCCGGGAGCCGCCGTCCCCGGAGTCGCCGTCCCCGGAGTCGCCGCCCCGGCGGGGACGGCCGAGACGATCAGGATGCCCAGCCCGAGGGCCAGGACGGACGGCCGTAGGACCCCGAGGCTGCGTAGCCGTGCCGTCACCCGCTGTCCCCTATTCGTCGGCATTCGTCCGATCGTGCCCTGCCGACCACTCGGATGCCAAGGCACGGAAAATATCGATCCAGCAGTTCACCGGTGAGTCGGTCCGCGGACACGATCCGTTTCGGCAGTCACCCGGTTGTGATCACCGTTCCGGTGCACGGCCGGCCCCTTCCGGCCGCTCCTGCACCGGGACGACGATCACTCCGCGTCGTCGCGGGCCAGGAAGCTCGCGAGGCGCTCCACCGCGTCCTCGAAGCCGGGGTTCAGATCGACGAACGCACGGAGCCGGTCGGCCAGCCACTCGACGGCCACCTGTTCGTCCCCGCGTCGCTCGACGAGCTCCTCGATACCCCGGTCGGTGAAGTACACGCCGGGAAACTACCCCCGCCGGCACGAACTCAGTCGGCGAAGGCCGCCTCGATCAGCGCGGCCTGCTCCACCTCGTGCACCTTCGACGACCCGGCCGCAGGTGCCGCCATACGGCGCCGCGAGACCCGCCGGAAGCCGACGAGCCGGGGCAGCTTCTCGGGCAGGTTGAGCCCGAAGAACGGCCACGGTCCCTGGTTGGCCGGCTCCTCCTGCACCCAGCGGATGTCCTCGGCGTTCGGGTAGCGCTCCAGCACGGAGGCGAGCTGGCGGTCGGGCACCGGGTAGAGCTGCTCGATGCGCACGATGGCCGTGTCCTGCGAGCCGTTCTTCTCGCGCGCCGCCGCCAGCTCCCAGTAGATCTTGCCGCTGCACAGCAGCACCTTCCGGACGCCGGTGGCGGGGCCGTCGAGCTCGCGGTGGCGCGGGTCGTCGATGACCGAGCGGAACCGGCCGCCGGTGAAGTCCGACACCGGGCTGACCACCGCGCGGTTGCGCAGCATCGACTTGGGCGTGAACACCACCAGTGGGCGGCGGACACCGTCCATCGCGTGGCGGCGCAGGAGGTGGAAGTAGTTGGCGGGCTCCGACGGCACGGCGACGGTCATCGATCCCTCGGCGCACAGCGTCAGGAACCGCTCGATGCGGCCCGAGCTGTGGTCGGGGCCCTGGCCCTCCAGGCCGTGCGGCAGCAGCAGCGCGACGTCCGAGGTCTGGCCCCACTTCGCCTCGCCGGACGAGATGAACTCGTCGATGATCGACTGGGCACCGTTGACGAAGTCGCCGAACTGCGCCTCCCAGGCGACGAACGCGTCCGGGTTGGCCACCGAGTAGCCGTACTCGAACCCGACGGC
The DNA here is from genome assembly GCA_043716935.1 of Pseudonocardia sp. Lineage (GTDB taxonomy): Bacteria > Actinomycetota > Actinomycetes > Mycobacteriales > Pseudonocardiaceae > Pseudonocardia. The sequence continues at coordinate 3,149 of JAYSXW010000154.1, read as the reverse complement.
CGCGAACTCCGAGAGCGCCGAGTCGTAGGGCAGGAACCGCTCCTGGTCGGTCGAGAGGTTGCGCAGCGGGTAGTACTCCGCGCCGGTCCTGCGGTCGATGACCACGGAGTGGCGCTGGACGAACGTGCCGCGCCGGGTGTCCTGACCCGAGAGGCGCACGAGCTTGCCGTCCATCACGATCGAGCCCAGCGCCAGCAGCTCGCTGAACGCCCAGTCGATGCCGCCCTCGCGTGACATCGTGTGCCGCCGCTCCAGAACCGGCGCCACGCGCGGGTGGGCGGTGAAGCCCTCGGGCAGCTCGACGTGGGCGTCCCCGATGCGGTGCACAACCTCCAGCGGCACGGACGTGTCGAGGTCGGCGGGCACCACCTGCTCGCCCTCCACCGAAGGGCTCACCCGGGCCGGGGTGCGCTCCAGCTCGCGGACCTCGTTGAACACGTGCTCCAGCTGGTTGGAGAAGTCCTTGAGCGCGTGCTCGGCCTCCTCCATGGAGATGTCGCCGCGGCCGATCAGCGACTCGGTGTAGATCTTGCGGACGCTGCGCTTGGCGTCGATCACGTCGTACATCGCGGGCTGGGTCATCGACGGGTCGTCGCCCTCGTTGTGGCCGCGGCGGCGATAGCAGATCATGTCGATCACGACGTCGTTGTGCCAGCGCTCGCGGTACTCGACAGCGAGCTTGGCCACCCAGACGCACGCCTCGGGGTCGTCGCCGTTGACGTGGAAGACCGGTGCGCCGATCATCTTCGCGACGTCGGTGCAGTACTGCGAGCTGCGGGACTGTTCAGGGGCGGTGGTGAACCCGACCTGGTTGTTCACCACCACGTGCACCGTGCCGCCGGTGCGGTAGCCGCGCAGCAGCGCCAGGTTCAGCGTCTCGGCCACCACGCCCTGCCCGGCGAACGCCGCGTCGCCGTGCATCATCAGCGGCAGGACGGTGTAGCCGCCGTCGTGGCCCTTGTCGAGCAGGTCCTGCTTGGCGCGGACGATGCCCTCGAGCACCGGGTCCACGGCCTCCAGGTGTGACGGGTTGGACGCGAGCGACACGACCGTCTCGCCGTCGCCGAACATGCGGAAGTACTTGCCCTCGGCGCCCAGGTGGTACTTGACGTCACCCGAACCGTGGGCCTGGCCCGGGTCGAGGTTGCCCTCGAACTCGCGGAAGATCTGGCTGATCGGTTTGCCGACGATGTTGGCCAGCACGTTGAGCCGCCCGCGGTGCGGCATGCCGATGACGACCTCGTCGAGCTCCTGCTCGGCGGCCTTGTCCAGCACGGCGTCCATCAGCGGGATGACGGTCTCGCCGCCTTCGAGCGAGAACCGCTTCTGCCCGACGTACTTGGTCTGCAGGAACGTCTCGAACGCCTCGGCCGCGTTGAGCTTGGACAGCACGTACTTCTGCTCGGCCGAATTGGGCTTCTGGTGCGGTACCTCGATGCGCTCCTGCAGCCAGGCGCGCTGCTCCGGCTCGGCGATGTGCATGTATTCGGTGCCGATGGTGCGGCAGTAGGAGTCACGCAGCAGTCCCAGTACGTCGCGCAGCTTCATCCGCACCGCAGCGCCGAAGCCGCCCACGGCGAACTCGCGGTCGAGGTCCCACAGGGTCAGACCGTGGGTGAGGACGTCGAGGTCGGGGTGGCGGCGCTGGCGGTAGTTGAGCGGGTCGGTGTCGGCCATCAGGTGCCCGCGGGTGCGGTAGGCGTCGATCAGCTCGATGACCCGAGCAGTCTTGTCGACCTCGCCCTCGGGGATGTCCTGCACCCACCGGATGGGCTCGTAGGGCACCCGCAGCGAGCGGAAGATGCCGTCGTAGAAGCCGTCCTCACCGAGCAGGAGCTGGTGGACGCGGCGCAGGAAGTCGCCCGACTCCGCGCCCTGGATGATCCGGTGATCGTACGTCGACGTCAGCGTGATGATCTTGCTGATGCCGATCTGGGCGAGGCGTTCCTCGCTGGCGCCCTGGAACTCCGCCGGGTACTCCATCGCCCCGACGCCGATGATCGTCCCTTGGCCCTGCATCAGGCGCGGCACGGAGTGGTTGGTGCCCAACGTGCCGGGGTTGGTGAGGCTGATCGTGGTGCCCGCGAAATCCTCGCCGGTCAGCGTGCCGGCGCGGGCCTTGCGCACGATGTCCTCGTACGCCGACCAGAACTGGGCGAAGTTCATCGCCTCACAACCCTTGATCGAGACGACCACGAGGGAGCGCTGGCCGTCGCGGCCGGGGAGGTCGATCGCGAGGCCCAGGTTGACGTGCTCGGGCTGCACGACCGTCGGCTTGCCGTCGGTCTCGACGAAGTGGCGGTTCATCGTCGGCGACGCGGCCATCGCGCGGACCACGGCGAAGCCGATCAGGTGCGTGAAGCTGATCTTGCCGCCACGGGTGCGCTTGAGCTGGTTGTTGATCACGACACGGTTGTCGGCCAGCAGCTTGGCGGGCACCGCGCGCACGCTCGTGGCCGTCGGCACCGAGAGCGAGGCGTTCATGTTCTTGACCACGGCGTTGGCGGCACCCCGCAGCGCCGTGGTCGTCCCGTCGCTGCCCACGGGTGCCTTGGCCGCGGCCTGCGACGTGGAGCCGGCGGCGGGCTTCGGTGGGGCCTTGCGGGTTGCCGTCGGAGCCGCCGCGGCGGCGGCGTGGGGGGCGGTGCCGTTGATGGCCGGGGGCGTCATCGCGGCGCGGTCGGCGGTCCGGGCGACCTCGGTGGGCTCCGCCGGCTCCGCGATGGGCGTGGGGGCGGCCGCGATCGGGCCGTGGCCGTTGCGCTGGGCCGCGGGCGCCCCGGCCTGCGCCGCGGCGCTCCCGTGGTCGGCGTCCGGGCTGGCACCGGAATCGTTTGCGGTGTCAACGGAGGAGGTGGAGCCGGAGTCGCTGTCTGCGGAGTCGGGGTCGGAGTCGGGGTCCGTGTCGTCGGCGTCGGCGGAGAGGGTGTCGGCCGGGCGGTAGTCGGCGAAGAACTCGTGCCAGGCCGGGTCGACGGCGTCGGGGTCCTCACGGAAACGTTGGTACATCTCCTCCACGAGCCACTCGTTGGGGCCGAACTGGCTGGCAGGATTCGAGGTACTGCTGCTGGACACGCTGTGGACCGCCTTGATCGGATCGCATCGTCGTCGCCGAGAACTACCACTCCAGGTTAGTCCTCGCCCTTCGG
>JAYSXW010000153.1:0-5232 GCA_043716935.1 Pseudonocardia sp. | reverse complement strand
CGATCTGCAGGAGGTCTACGAGGGCCGGGTCTCCTACGCCCGCGACGCCTTCGAGGGCCTGCGCGTGATGGACGCAACCATGGCGCGACGCCGCGGTGAGCTGCCCGAGACCACCCCGGAGGAGGAGGAGGCCAAGGCCGAGCGCAAGGCGCGGCACGAGAAGTCGCAGCGGGTGGCGGCCAAGCGGAAGGCGGCCGAGGCGGCCGTTGCGGGCCCGATGCCGTCGCGCTCGGACGTCACGGTCGACAACCCGCTGCCCACACCGCCGTTCTGGGGCACCCGTGTGGTCAAGGGCATCGCCCTGGCCGAGTACTCCGGCATGGTCGACGAGCGTGCGCTGTTCCTGGGTCAGTGGGGCCTGCGGGGCAGCACGCGCTCGGGTCCGTCGTATGAGGAGCTGGTGGAGATCGAGGGCCGGCCTCGGCTGCGTTACTGGCTCGACCGCCTGGCCACCGAGGGCGTGCTGGCCGGGGCGTCGCTGGTCTACGGCTACTTCCCGGCCGTCTCCGAGGGCGACGAGCTGGTGATCCTCACCGAACCGCGGCCCGACGCGCCCGAGCGCTACCGGCTCGCGTTCCCGCGCCAGCGCCGGGACCGGAACCTGTGCCTGGCGGACTTCTGGCGCCCCCGTTCGCTCGCGATCGAGCGCGGCGAGGTCGACGTCGTGCCGCTGCACCTGGTGACGATGGGTCAGCCGATCGCCGACTTCGCGAACGAGCTGTTCGCCAAGGACGCCTATCGCGACTACCTGGAGGTTCACGGCCTGGGCGTGCAGCTCACCGAGGCGCTCGCGGAGTACTGGCATCGCCGGATCCGGGAGGAGCTGGTGTTCCCCGCCGGTGGCCGCGTTTCGGCCGAGGACCCCGCCGACGTCGCTGAGTTCTTCAAACTCGGCTACCGCGGCGCCCGCTACTCCCTGGGCTACGGCGCCTGCCCGAACCTGGAGGACCGGGTCAAGCTCATCGACCTGTTGCAGCCGGGCCGCATCGGCGTCGAGCTGTCGGAGGAGCTGCAGCTGCACCCGGAGCAGTCCACCGACGCGATGGTCGCCCACCACCCGGAGGCGAAGTACTTCAATGCCGGATAGCGGTGACGTGCCCGTGCGCGGATACCAGGGCCAGGGCACCGATATCCACTCACGACCGGCGGCCGTCCTCTGGGACATGGACGGCACGCTCGTCGACTCGGAGAAGGTCTGGACGGTCTCGCTCGCCGACACCGCCCGCGAGTTGGGCGGCGAGCTGAGCTGCGCCGCGCGCGAGGCGATGGTGGGCTCGAACATGTCCCGCACCCTCGACATCCTGTTCGACGACCTGCGCCTCGCCCCGAGCCCCCACGCCCTCGACCACGCCCGGCAGTGGCTGACGACCCGCACCGGCGAGCTGTTCGCCGGCGGCCTGGAGTGGCGCCCGGGCGCGCTCGACGCGCTGCGGATGGTCCGGTCCGCCGGGTGGCCGACCGCCCTGGTCACCAACACCGGGCGGGCGCTGACCGAGATGGCGCTGGAGAGCATCGGCCGGGAGCACTTCAGCGTCAGCATCTGCGGTGACGAGGTGCTCCGCGGCAAGCCCGCCCCGGATCCCTACCTGCGGGCGGCGGAGCTGCTGGGCGTCGCCGCGGGGGAGTGTCTGGCCGTCGAGGACTCCCCGACGGGCACCCTGGCCGCCATCGCGGCGGGAGCGGCGGTTCTCGTGGTGCCGTGCGAGGTACCGGTCCCTACCGGCCCGCGGCGGGTGCAGCGCGCATCGCTGGAGGGACTGACACCGTGGGACGTGCGACAGGGCTACGTTCAGGCGCGACGTAGCAGCGCAGCGTGATGTTGCCGGCCCCCGCCGCTTTGTCCGTTCGACGAGCGGGTCAACGGTGTCAGCTCTCGCGGGAGCGCCTTCCGGCGCATGACACGCACCGCGGGCAGCACCGGCCCGGGCTGCGATTCGCCCGGTCGGGACCGACCGATGACACTGGTGTGGTGACGGGATACCCGAGGTGAAGACCTTCGACGAGCTGTTCGCCGAGCTCACCGACAAGGCCATCGCACGCCCGTCGGGTTCCGGCACCGTCGCCGCACTCGACGCCGGCGTGCACGCCCAGGGCAAGAAGGTGCTCGAGGAGGCCGGCGAGGTGTGGCTGGCGGCCGAGCACGAGACCGACGACGCGCTGGCCGAGGAGATCTCACAGCTGCTCTACCGCGTGCAGGTTCTGATGCTCGGCCGCGGCATCACCCTCGCCGACGTCTACAAGTTCCTGTAGTGCCGATCGGCACGTAGCCCTAGCGACGAGAAGAGAGACCGATGCTCCGCATCGCACTCCCCAACAAGGGGACCCTGGCCGAACCGGCCACCAACATGATGCGGGAAGCCGGCTACCGGCAGCGCTCGGACTCACGCGACCTGTCCATGATGGACGAGGAGAACGACATCGAGTTCTTCTACCTGCGTCCCAAGGACATCGCCACCTATGTCGGTTCGGGCGACCTGCACCTGGGCATAACCGGCGCCGATCTCATGGACGAGTCGGGCAGCCAGGTCAAGAAGGTCGTCGAGCTCGGCTTCGGTGCGTCGAGGTTCCGTTTCGCAGCTCCGGCGGGCCCCGGCCCCGAGCCGAAGGTGTGGAAGCTCGAGGACCTCGAGGGCAAGAAGATCGCCACCTCCTACCCCCGCCTGGTCCGGGGGCACCTGGCCCGCAGCCGGGTGCGCGCCGACATCATCAAGCTCGACGGCGCCGTCGAGATCTCGGTGCAGCTCGGCCTCGCCGACGCGATCGCCGACGTCGTGTCGTCGGGTCGGACGCTGCGCCAGCACGGCCTCATCGCGTTCGGTGACGCCATCGCCGAGTCGCAAGCCACCCTGATCGAGCGCGAGCCGCGGCCCGACCGGGAGGAGACGGAGGAAGCGAAGGCCGAGAAGGTCGTTTTCACGGAGCGGTTGCGGGGCGTCGTCTACGCCCGCCAGTACCTGATGGTGGACTACGACTGCCCCGAGCACGCTCTCGAGCAGGCCAAGAAGGCGGCGCCGGGCATGCAGTCGCCCACCGTGTCGCGCCTGACCGAGGACGGCTGGTTCGGCGTGCGCACGATGGTACGCAAGTCCTACGCCAACAAGGTGATGGACGATCTCGCCACCCTCGGAGCGCGCGCCATCCTCACCTCGGAGATCCGCTCGTGCCGCGCGGTGGACGGGCGCCTCTAGCCGCTCAGCGCGGCCGCACCACCAGCGCCTGCGTACTGTGACCGGGTGTGGCCCTGTTCGTCGAACAGCAGGCCCGAGACGGTGCCGAGCCCGCCGCTGCCGATCACGGTGGCGGCATCCACGGCCATCCATTCGCCGATCGGCGCGCGGTGCAGGTGCAGCGTCAGCTCGGTGTTCACGAACAGCCGTTCGGCGAGGTCGAGCGGCGAGGCCACACCGTTGCCGGAGTCGGCCACCAGCGCCAGCCGCGGCAACGGGCTCGGCTCCTCACCCTCCACCAGTGGCACCCGCTGGCGAGCCCGGGCTGCGCCCGGCCCGGGCCCGCCGCGCAGCCATCGCCACTCCAGCGCGTCCATGAAGCCCGGCAACCAGCCGGCCGGACGCGCTTTCTGCGACGCCACCCCGGTTGTGGGGCGGCAGCGCCGGCGCCTCGCCCAGTGCCACGGCGGCGGTGTCGCCCGTCGCCGGCCGCCACACCCTCGCCCGCAGCACCGCGCGGCCGCCCGCGGTCATCTCGGCGGCGAGCATCTCGATGGCCCGGCCGGGCCGCTCCACCGTCGCGGTGACCTGCACCTCGCCCGCCGGCCCCGGCCCGAGCACCTCGACCGTGATCCGGACGAGCTGGGTACCGGGGCGGGCAGCGCAGCGTTCCCGGGCGCGGATGATCAATGCCGAGGGCGGACCGCCGTGCTGGGCGTCGGCAAACCAGGGGCCGGTGGTGGAGAACGTGGCATGGAGCCGCTCCCCGTCGGGTCCGTCGAGTGGTCCACCGGCCACCCGGGGTAGGGCGGCGGAGTGCCGTCGAACGCGGGGCACACCGCCCGGTGGCTGCACCACTCGCAGAGCCGGCCCGGGTTGGGCCGGAAGTCCCCGTCACGCCCGGCGAGCAGGATGGCCTGCCAGATGGCGTCGAGGGTGCGTTCGAAGCGGCGCAGCTCCGCCTCGTCGGGCTGGTAGCTGAGCGACTCACCATCGGCCAGGTAGAGCAGCCGAAGCTGCGCGGGGACGACTCCCCGCAGGTGCAGCAGGGCCAGTGCGTAGAACTTCATCTGGAACAGCGCCCGTGCCTCGGCCACCGGGCGCGGCGCGGCGCCCGTCTTGTAGTCGACCACCCGCAGCTGCCCGGCAGCGCCGACGTCGACCCGGTCGATGTAGCCGCGCAGCAGCAAACCCGAGTCGAGCTCGGTCTCCACCAGCAGCTCACGGGCCTCCGGTTCGAGCCGACGGGGATCCTCGAGGCGGAAGTAGGTGTCGATCAGCGGATCGGCCGAGGCGAGCCAGTCGGCGAGGGCGGGATCGTCCGGTCCCTCGAACAGCTGCCCCATCAGCTCGGACTCCCGCTCGCACAACGCCGCCCAGGCCGGCCCGACCAGCTCACGGGCCGCTTCGGGGCTGCGCTGCGCGGCCGGGAGGTCATAGAGCCGTTCCAGCACCCCGTGCACGAGCGTGCCGCGCACCTGCGCGCGGGTGGGCCGCTCGGGCAGCCGGTCGATCGCCCGGAACCGGTAGAGCAGCGGGCACTGCTTGAAATCGCCCGCCCGGGACGGCGAGAGGGCCGGACGCCGCCGCACCACGGGCTCGTCCTCGGACACGACCGGCGGTTCCGTGGTGGCCGGGAGGGGCGAATTCGTCACATTGCGCAGGGTAGGCGGACCTACCGACATTGATGACGCAGGAGCTCTGGCAGGTCGTGGCTCGCCCACCGACTGTCGTCCTCACGACCCATCCGAGGGTGTCATCGGTGGCGTGGACACCCACTCCGACACCACCCATGTGGCCGCGATCAACAGCATGGGCCGTGACCTGGGCGACAAGGAGTTCCCGACCAGCCCAGCCGGGTACGGCGGCGCGCTGAGGTTCCTGACAAGTTTCGGAGACGGACTGGTCCTCGGGATCGAGGGCGGTGCGGAAGGTCAGCCGCCCGGACCGGGCCGAACGCCGACGACGCGGCAAGTCCGACCCGATCGACGCCTACCAGGCAGCCCGGGCCGTGCTGGCCGGTCGGGCCGAGGCCGCGGTCAAGGACGAGGACGAGGACGAGGAC
>JAYSXW010000152.1:0-1790 GCA_043716935.1 Pseudonocardia sp. | reverse complement strand
CCGTCCGAAGACGTTCTCCATGCGGGGGATGAAGCAGCACGTCGAGGTCATCGATGGAGGCTGCACCGCTGACCATCCCGGCCGGGTTGGGACCGATCGAGCTGTGCGGTCAGGTGCGGCTGTGCAGGCGGACTACGCCGACCGTGACGTCCTCGAGGCCGCCGCGATCGAAGTCGCGGCGCAGCTGGTCGGCCTTGACGGTGGCCATCAACCCACCAAAGGGGCCGTGTGCGTCGACCTCCCCGGTCTGGGGGTCGACGGCGAGCACGATGTACCCGTCGCACTGTGTGAGCTTCTCTGCCGCCGCAACGAGAGTCGCGTCGTCGGAAGTCGTGTTTTCCGGCACCGGATCACCTCCTGTCACCTAGTACAGCGCCCGCAGGCCTTCCGGCGTGACATCTGGACGGCAGACCACCCGTTCGGGTCAGGGTGAATCTTACTGATGATCACTGTTGGTATCGCAACAGGAACGGTGAGCTGATGAACCGCTGGACCCGGCCCGTGAACGTGATGGTCCTGGCACTGTTCGTGATGGCGACCGCCAGCGGCGTGCTGGCGTTCGCGGTCGGTTCCGAGCCCGCGAGCGAGGTCGTGGTGGCGGTGCACGGGGCGTCCGGTCTGGGGCTGCTGCTCCTGCTCCCGGCCAAGACGCGCATCGCCCAGCGGGGCCTGAAGCGCGCCGGACGGTCGCGCACAGTGATCGGATTGGCGCTCGCCGCATTGACGTTCGTGGTGGTCGGAAGCGGCGTGCTGCACGCGATCAGCGGATTCCGGCCCGTCGTCGGGTTGCTGCCGATGCAGATCCACGTCGGATCGGTGGTCGGTGCCGCGGTGCTGCTGGTCGTCCACGTCGCCCGGCACCGCCGGTGGGGGGTGGCTGCGGCGCACCGACGTTTCGCGGCGGGTCGCGTTGCGGGGTGCGCTCGTCGTCGTCGGCGCTGCGGCCCTGTGGTCGGTGGCGCCGGGTCGGGAGCGGCGCTCGACCGGCTCGTACGAGGTCGGCTCGGGGGACCCCGACGTGATGCCGGTGACGCAGTGGCTGTTCGACCCCGTGCCGCGAATCCGGGCGACGCAGCGGCGCCTGCAGCTGCCCGGCCGCCTGCTGGACGTCACGAGCGTGGGAGCCCTGCCGCAGCGCACCGTCCGGGCGCTGCTCGACTCCACCGGCGGCTGGTATGCCGAGCAGGAGTGGGCCGGGGTGCCCGCTCACCGCTCTGGGGCTGCCGGCCGGCGCGACCGTCGACGTCGTGTCCGCCATCGGCTACCGCCGCCGGTTGCCGTTGACCGAAGAGCTACTGCTCGCCACCCACGCCGCGGGCCGGCCGCTGTCGGTGGGCCACGGCGGCCCGGCCCGGTTGGTCGCGCCAGGGCGGCGGGGGTTCTGGTGGGTGAAGTGGGTGGTGGCAGCCCCCGTTCCCCCTGTCGTCGATCAGCCGAGGTACCGGTGCATGACGTGCAGACCCGTGTAGTCCCCGACCGGGAGCCGGAAGGCGGCCGGCACCGTCCCGACGATCGCGAACTCCAACGAACGCCAGTGCGCCACCGCGGCGGTGTTCGTCTCGTCGACGGCGTTGAACTGGATTGCCCGGTAGCCGTCGGCCCGGGCCTCGCGCAGGACGTGTTCGCCCAGGGCGCGGCCCGCTCCGCGCCCGGCGTGGGCCGGGTCGACCATGAAGCTCGCGTTCGCCACGTGCTCGCCCGGACCGCGGTGGTTGGGCCCCATCTTGACCGACCCGAGCACGGTGGCGCCCTCGACCGCCACCACGGTGCGGCCGGGGGCGCGGAGCATC
>JAYSXW010000151.1:0-5257 GCA_043716935.1 Pseudonocardia sp. | reverse complement strand
CGTACCTGTCACCGATGACGCAAAGCCCACCGCAGGAAGCCCTGTCGACGGCGTAGGTGTCGGTGCACCGACGCACATGAATGAACCGGGATGGCTTCCCACGCCACAGCAGCTCGTAGCAACTGGCGCCGCCGGCATCGCCACACAGTGGGTAGGCGACGCCCTGAAGCAGGTCGTCGACCGCTCCCCGGGTGTCGCCGCCGGTCAGGTCGCCAAAGGCGCCACGGCCGCGAGCCTCCAGGAAGAGCTCACACCACGACAGAACCGCGCACTCAGTTCGCTGAACCGCGAGCCGATCGAAAGCCTGGGGTACCTCGACGAGTTCGCTGACGCACTCGGTGGCGTCGGGCGTCGGGTGGCGGAGAAAGCCGGTGGTGAGCTGGGTGGGGGGATCGTCTCCGAGGTCCTGAAGACCGCCACGGCACCACTCGGCCCGGTCGGGCAGATACCGGCGGCCGGACTGTCCAAGATCGTGCAGAAGGACCACATCGAGCCGTGGGTGGAGCGCGTGCTCGCCCCAGAGCCCGCGAGCACGCTCCTCGCCGGTCCGGACGGCTCGATGTATGTGGCGCGCGGCCCACGGCCCGACCTCGTCAACCCGCTGCTCGAGCGAACCACATCCAGTCCGATCGACACCATGCTGACCGACGTGGAAGGTGGCCCTCTGTCCAAGCGCACCCCCCCGCTCGTAACCGCCGACGACCGCCCATTGACAACACCCGACGCCGCGGAACGCGTTCTCGACCGGCTGGCGAACCGAGGGGCAGCGCAGGAGCCACGGATACAAGGCCTCGATGGCCGCGCACCAGCGTCGGCACCGACGATCCTCGGCCCCGACGGGAAGCCTGCGGCCACGATGGCCGAGGGTTCCGTGCTGCGGCCGCAGACCGTGTTGGCCGATGATGCGCTCCGCGCGTTCATCGACGCTCCAGGACGCCAGCAGCGCGCGGCGATGGCCGAGCTGGGCATTCCAGAGATCGGAGAGCTCACCACGCGGACACCCGTCGACGTCGACCCTCGTGCCATCGAACGCAGTGCGGTCGAAGCGATCCTGGACGCGGCCGGCACCGGCAAGGTGTCCACCGCGATCACCGGATTGCCCGACGACCTGGCCCGGAACCAGTTCACCGCCACCCGTGGCACACCGGCACCGGAGGCGGCGGTGAGCAGCGGGGCTCGGGCCGCCGCCGTGGGCGAGCTCGCCAAGCAGACCAGCCGCACCGCGCTCGGCTCGATCGGTGTGTCCTCGTCGGCGACGGACGCGCTCGGTGCGCTTGCCAATGCCTGCGCCGGCGCGGTGTGCAGCACGATCGGGAAGGCTGCGGAGGAGTTGGTGCAGGGCCGACGGCCGTCGGCATCAACGCTGAGTACTGCCGCCAGGTCCGACGCCGTAGGTCAGCTGGTCCGTTCGGCCGTGAAGATGGACCCGGCGGAGTTGCTCAATCTGGCTGCCGCGGGTGGCGCCGGATACCTGTCCCCGCGGGTCACCTCGGGCGCGCAGACCGTGTCGGTGCCCACGACGCCGCGACCCGCCACGGCGCCGGTCCCGATGGCCGTACAGCGTCCGGGCACGGTCACGCCCAAGGCGAACGTCCCCGATGTGCCGCGGCCCACCAGCAGGCCGGGCGCAGGGGTCGGCGCGGTCCTGATGAGCGTCGCGGCCCCGGTCGCGGCAGAGAAGCTGCGCGACATCGGTGTGCTTCCGAACAATCCGCTACAGCAGGGTTGGGGGCCGCAGACCGTCAACGTCCTGTCCAGGGCCGCCACGGGCTGTGCGAGCGGGTTGACCAGCCGCGGGGAATGCCTCGTGGGCGCGGCGACCGAGGCGTCCAACGCCTTCTTCGACGAGACCACAGCCGGCCGTGATGCCCGGCGGTTCGCTGAAGCCGAGTACGACGGCGGTTCGATCCGGGAGAAGGCGGCCGCCTCGGCGCTGATCCACACCGCCCGCCAGGTCGGCACGATCGGCAAGGTCGTCGGTGCTGCCTTCGAGACCACCGGCCAGTTGATCGGGACCGGAGCCGCGATCGTCAAGGACAGGGTCGACGACGAGACGACGACACCGACGCGGGAGTACCTCGCCAATCTCAACGAGATGAGTGGCCCGGTCGCCACCCGTGCCGCGCTCACGGACGCGTTGACCACGCGGCAGGCCATCGACAGGCGCACCGTCCAAGTGGTGACCGGGACATCTGATCGACGGCCCGCCACGCTGTCACCAGCGGCCATGCGAGCGCTGGCCGGCTCGGGTGAGCCGAAGCGTACGACCCCCATCACCGCCCAGCCGGCCAGACGGACAGAGGCGCAAGCCCCGACGTGCAGCACCCCCCTCCAGCAGCAGTGCCGGATACCCGGAACCAATCAGTTGAAGGTGGGCTCAGGCGGGGAGACCAGGATCGACAGCCAGGGCCGACGGGTGGGCGTCCTCCCACCGCTGGCAGCACCCCTGAACGCGAGTCTCGGGCGTGTCGCGCCACTTCCCCCGCAGCTGCGGCTACCGCCCGTCCGCCCGGTGGCCACCACGGTGCCCCGCCCCGCACCCGCCGGTCCGAAAGCGGTCCAGCCTGGACGCCCAGGCACGATCGCCCCGTCGACACGTCCGGTGGCGGCTCCCACACCGGCGGCTCCCAAACCGGTGCAGGCCAGCCCGGCGTTGGTCAACCCGGTGACGCAGTTCCTGGCCACACCAGCCATGCAGGGTGTGGAAAACGCGCGCCGCGGTGTTCAGAATGGTGCCGAATTCGTCCAAGGCTGGACCCGGGACCGGGCGAAGGAGGCAAGCCAGGTCCTGAACCAGGTCCAGCGGGTCATGCCCTGGAACCGATGATCTCACCGACCTCCTGAGATGACCGACCCCGTCCGGGAGACCGGATGGGGTCGGTCGGGCACCGGGTTGAGCTTGTGGTGGTCGAACAGGGCGTTGGCGCGGACGAGCGCGACGAGATCTGTTGCGCTCGTCCGCGAACACCAGAAACGGCAACACTCGACGAGCAGCCGTCCGCGGCGCCGGGTGGTCCACATCCCAGCTGGGACCCGGATCACCCGGCCAGCCCGTTACCGGATGAAGATCGGTATTGGGCGCATGACCGGCGTGCCACTCGGTCCTGCCCGGCCCGGGATCATGGGACCGCTACCGCCCGGCTTGAACAGCTGCCAACCGGGAACCTGCTGCGGCGGGTTGCCCTGCTCGACCGTCAGCAGCGTCCCCTCCGGGCTGTAAACCCCGCGGCCTCCGTCCATGAACTCCACCCTGTGGCGGGTCACCCCGAAGCCCAACGTTCCGTCCAAGGGCTGCGAACTGCTGATCGTGGTCCGCAGCGACTCCCGCCCAGCGGCCTCGGCCTGGTTGTAGGCGTCGCCGAGCGCGTTGACACCCCGCTGCACAAAGCCGGGTTCCGGCTCACCCACAATGCGCGGACCCACCGTTGCCGGACCCACAATCCGCGGACCCACCGTCGCCGGACCCACAATCCGCGGACCCACCGTCGCCGGACCCACAATCGCCGGGCTGGCTGCTGGCAGCAAGCTCGTCCCGGCAGAGGGCGTTGTGACACGCAACGAGGGCGAGCCTGCGCTGCTATCGATCTCCCCCGTAGGGAGGGACCCAACCGGCGCAGTCTGGGGGGTCCGCAGGCTTGGTGCCGCGCCGACGACGGCAAGCGACGACGGCGGCGTCATACCGGCCCCGAACGCTGACGGGTCGACCACCGGAGGCGCTCCGGGAGGGGCCGTCGGGGGCGCGGGATTCTCCCCGAAGTTGCAGACGAGCTGCTTGAGGATGTCCAGCGCGGAGGTGCCGTCCGGACAGGTACCGCGCAGCGCCGCCCCGACAGGTCCGAAATCGACGCCCTCCGGGGGCTTGGTGAGCAGCGTGGCCGCGACCTTCTGACCCACCGGGTACCAAAAGGCGGGCCAGATCGGGCGGTGGAAGGCAATTGAGAGTGGCACGCTGACCCCCAAACCTAACGCGACCGAGTCACCGGCGAGCTTGGCCCAGTAGTTCTTGTCGATCCCCGACAGGCCGGGGATATCCGAGCGACCCGCGGCCCGGAGCGCGGAGTCGACCGCCAGGTTCGCGAACGGCACCGCGAAGTTGATGCCCACGAAGGTTCTGTTGCTGAGCGGCGCGTCCAACCGGATGTTCGGATTGGCGAAGTTGAGACTGCGCAGGAGCCGCTCGTCACCAGATTCGAGGTAGTTGGTGAAGCGGTTGACCTGCCGGTTTGTGATGGCATTGTTCACTGCGGGGTTCAGTACCCGCCGCGCCAACTCCTGGCTGCCGACGCCGAACGCCGACCCGATCGTACCTTTCGCGATTGCGTCGGCAACCGGGTCCTCAAGGATCTTCTGATTGTTGATACCGAGCAGGGCGAGGTCACGGCCGATGTTTAATATCTGACCTGGGAGCTGGTTCTTGAAGGCCGTGGAGAACGAGAGCGGCCGGCCGGCGGCTTGCGCCCCGGCCTGTAAAGCGGCCGTGTTGACCATGCTGGACGCACCGGTACCCAGCACCGTGTAGACCCCGGTTGTCGGAGTGGGGGTCCAGGCCTTCGGGTCAAGGAGGTTGAAGTCCGGGTGGAGCCGGATGAAGTCCCACACCGGGTTGCCCGGGGTCGTCACGGCGGCACCCGGACCGGGGCTGACACCTCGACCGTTCGTCTCCTGTGGACGCAAACCGATACCGGCACGGCCCGCGACCGGACCACTGCCGGCGAAGTTCCGGGTGGTCGTGGGATCTGCAGTCCACCGGCCCGGCGTCGGACCAGGCTGAGCGGCGGACGTCGTGCCGGAGGTCGAAGCGGACGGAGTGGTGCGTGCACTGGGAGCACCGCCCGGTGCACCCGTGGCGACGTCAGCGCCCCAGCTTCTGGACGCGGTGGTAGGCGACGGGGGCGTAGGGGCGATGCCCAACTGGTTGAGCAACGTCCGCGTCGCGGCGTCGGTGAAGTCGAGGCTCAGCGGCTGTTTCGATCCAGCAGGTTCCCCGCTGACCCTCCGTGCGGGCGCCGTCTGGTCACCGAGGACCGGACTCGGTGCAGTCACCGGAGTCGGCGGCGCTGGAGCCGTACCGTCACCACGGCCGGGAGTCAGCGCGGGCACCGTCCCAGTCTCTGGGGTGGCCGGCGTCGTCGGGTCGGGCGTCGACACCGGGTCCGAATCCTGCCCCGGCTCGGTCCCCGGCACGACCGTCGGGTCAACCACCGGCGCAGGCTCGGTCCCCGGCTCGGTCCCCGGCACGACCGTCGGGTCAACCACC
>JAYSXW010000016.1:0-19599 GCA_043716935.1 Pseudonocardia sp. | reverse complement strand
CTCACGGCCTCCGCAGCAGGACGCGATCAACGCCGCGCCGCAGCGTCGGCGGGAGCGCCGGGGCATGCGGGTCCGACCAGCCGATCCTGATCACGAGTTGCGGGAACACCCCTGCTCCAACGATGTGCTCGGTGACCCAGTCCCGGGTGCGGGTGACCTCCAGGGGCTGGCTCAGCGGGGTGGTCGCGAGCCCGAGCGCCGTGGCGGCGAGCAGGACCAGGCCGGTCGCCTCGCCGGCGCGCAGTGTGCCGAGGTGGTCGTCGCTCCGGGCCGAGAGCACCATCAGGACCGAGGCGTCGGTGTGTTCCAGGCTGTGGGTCGGCTGGCTCAGACTGCCGCGGGTGAACCGCCGCATCGGGACGTCGCCGGGAAGGTTGATCCCGGACGCGACCGTGCTGGCCTCGATGCCGTCGGCCGCGGCGCTGTAGCGGCCGGTCCACCGCGCGAGCTCCACGCCGTAGCCGGCCTGCTGTCGCTGCAGGCTCGCGGAGCAGGTGATGGTCTCGATCAGACTTGTCCGGGCGGCGTCCCCGCTGACGACCTGGAGATCTGCTCCGCAGCGGTCCGCGTGGGCGACGAGAGTGTCGAGCAGGTGCGGGTCGACCGGCTCGGAACCGAAGCGTCGACGGTCGGTGCGCCGCAGCGGGATGAACGGGGCCAGGTGCGCGAGGTCCGTCGACGGTGTGGCCTCCATCGGCTGCACGTGGGCGAGGTGGTCGGAGTCCTCCGGGTCGGGGAGGCGGTCCACCTGCGCCGACCACTCGAGACCGGCCAGCGCCACCACCAGGTGGGCCAACGCCGCACCGCAGCTCAGCAGCAGGTCGCGGCCGTCGGCGTCGATCGTGATCAGGTGCCGGTCCCGGTCGGCGAACAGGTCGATCCCGCTCGGGCGGTCGACACGCCAGCGCCACGGCTGGGAGTTGTACACCGACGGGGCGCGCACCGCCGACTCCAGCGCGCGGAGCAGCGTGGCCTCGTCGGGGAGGGAGACGGATGGCGAAGCAGAAGCCATGACCACACTCTTCCCGCGCTCCCGGCGGCGCTGAAGGGGGCGTTGGTCCCATGCGGCGGGGACCTTCGCCCGCATCGTCGTCGCCCGGTCGCTCCCTAGCGTCGACCGGGAGGCAAGGAGGCCCGATGACCGACGCCTGGACGCTCGAGTTCGACGGCTGGGACCCGGCGGACGAGGGCCGCCGCGAGGCGCTGTGCACGCTGGGCAACGGCCGGTTCGCCACCCGCGGTGCCGCCCCCGAGTCGGGCGCCGACGACGTCCACCACCCGGGTACCTACGCGGCGGGCTGCTACAACCGCCTGAGCGACGAGATCGGCGGCCGGGTGGTCGAGAACGAGAGCATCGTCAACCTGCCGAACTGGCTGGACCTGCGCTTCGCCATCGGCGACGACGACTGGATCGATCTTTCCCGGGTGCGGGTGCTGCACCACCGCCAGACGCTGGATCTGCGCCGCGGCATCCTGAGCCGGCAGGTGCGGTTCGTCGATGCGGTCGGTCGTCGCACGTCGGTGCGGCAACGGCGGTTCGTGCACATGGCCCAGGGCCACCTGGCCGGGCTGCACACCGTGATCACCGCGGAGGACTGGAGCGGGCGGTTGCGGGTGGCGTCGGGCGTCGACGGCTCGGTGGGCAATACCGGGGTTGCGCGGTACCGGGACATGGCGAGCCGGCACTTCAACGTCGTCGAGGCCCGCGAGCCGGGTCCGGGCACCGTGGTGCTCGTCGCCCGCACGACGCAGTCCGGGCTGGTGGTGGCGGTGACGGCCCGCACCCGGGTGAACGGGGGCTCCGGCGGCCGGTTGAGGCGGGAGCCGTCACGGATCGGCCACGAGTTCGAGGTGGACCTGCGCGAGGGGGAGCCGGCGGCCATCGAGAAGGTCGCCGCGCTGGTCACCTCCCGCGACGTCGCGATCTCCGAACCCGCGGCCACCGCCGAGGAGCTGCTGGGCGCCGCACCGGGGTTCGACGAGCTGCTCGCGGCCCACGAGCTCGCCTGGCAGCAGCTGTGGGGGCGGTTCCGGATCGAGCTGACCGACGGCGCCACCCCGGAGACGCTCCGCACGCTGCGGCTGAGCATGTTCCACGTGCTGCAGACCGTGTCGCCGCACAACGTCGATCTCGACGCGGGGATCCCGGCGCGCGGCCTGCACGGCGAGGCCTACCGCGGGCACGTCTTCTGGGACGAGCTGTTCGTGTTCCCCGTGCTGACGCTGCGGTTGCCCGGCCTCGCGCGGGCGTTGCTGCTGTACCGGACGCGGCGCCTCGGGGCGGCCCAGCGGGCGGCGCGGGCCGCGGGACACACCGGCGCGATGTACCCGTGGCAGTCGGGCAGCGACGGTCGTGAGGAGACCCAGCGGGTGCACCTGAACCCGCGCTCGGGTCGCTGGCTCGACGACACCAGCCACCTGCAGCATCACGTCGGCCTGGCCGTGGCCTACGACATCTGGCAGTACTACCAGGCCACCGGGGACCTGGAGTTCCTCGCCGAGCACGGCGCGGAGGTGCTGCTGGAGATCGCCCGCTTCTTCGCCGGCCTGGCGGTCCATGACCCGGCCCGGGACCGATACCGTATCCGCGGTGTGATGGGGCCTGACGAGTACAGCACCCGCTACCCCGGCGCGGCGCGGCCCGGTATCGACGACAACGCCTACACCAACGTGATGGTGGTGTGGCTGCTGCTCCGCACCCGGGACGTGCTCGCCGCACTGCCCTCGACGCGGCGCACCGAGCTGGTGGAGAGCCTGGGGCTGGATCCGGCGGAGCTGCTGCGGTGGCGCGACGTCAGCCTGCGGATGTACGTGCCCATCCACGCCGACGGCGTGATCAGCCAGTTCGAGGGCTACCGCGAACTGCCCGAGCTGGACTGGGACGGCTATCGCCGACGCTACGGCGACATCGGGCGCCTGGATCGGATCCTGGAGGCCGAGGGCCGGTCGGTCGACGACTACCAGGTGTCCAAGCAGGCCGACGTGCTGATGCTGTTCTACCTGCTCTCGGCCGACGAGCTCCGCGAGCTGCTGGAGCGCCTCGGCTACACCCTGGAGCCCGAGGCCATCCCGCGCACGATCGAGCACTACACCTCGCGAACGTCCGACGGCTCGACACTCAGCGCGCTGGTGCACGCCTGGGTGCTGGCCCGGGCCAACCGTGAGCACGCCCTGGAGCACTTCGAACGTGCCCTGAGCAGCGACGTCGCCGACATCCAGGGCGGCACCACGGCCGAGGGCGTGCACATCGGCTGCATGGCCGGCTGCGTGGACCTGCTGCAGCGGTGCTTCGCAGGCCTGGAGACCCGCCAGGACGCCCTGTGGCTCAACCCGCACTGGCCCAGCCGGTACGGGCGGCTGTCGTTGGCCATGCGGTACCGCGGGCAGGCGTTGACCGTCGAGGTCACCGACCGGGACGTGGCGGTGTCGGCCGAGCCGGGGCCGGGTGTCGCGATCCGTGTCGGTTGCGGTGACGAGATACGCGATCTGCGGCCCGGGGACACGGTCCGGTTCCACGCCGCGGGCGCGCTCGCGGCATCACCTTGATGGAGGAGGAGGCTGCTGTGGAGGGACAACGGCACAGACGGACGGTGGTCGTCGGCATCGACGGCTCGGAACCTGCGCTGGACGCGGTGCGGTGGGGCGCGGCGGAAGCCGAACGGTGGCGGGAGCCGCTGCGGTTGGTGACCGCCTTCGGTCTGCTGGCCGACGGAGTGTCTGCCCGCCAGACCTCCCAGCAGCGCTACCGCGACGCCCTGCTGCACCGTGCCCGCCGGCATCTGGCCGAGGCCGCCGAAGTCGCGGCGCAGCACGATCGGCACATCGAGGTGGAACAGGAACTCCTGGTGGGTCACCCCGTCTTCGTACTCGGCGTCGAGTCGAGGCACGCGCGGCTCGTCGTGATCGGCGACCACGGCCAGAGCCGGATCGACGATTTCCTGGTCGGTTCCGTGGCTGTCGGACTCGCCGTGCATGCGCACTGCCCCGTGGTCGTGGTTCGCCAGGGACAGGACAGGCCGGACGCGGCCGCCCAGCCGGTGGTCGTCGGGGTGGACGGGTCAGCGACCGGTGATGACACACTGGCATTCGCCTTCGAGGCCGCGGAGGCTCGGCACGTGCCGCTGGTGGCGGTCCACGCCTGGTCGGACCGGCTGATGGACCTTGTGGTTCGCCCACCGGTCGAGCTGGCCGCGTTCGCGGCCACCGAGCGGGACCTGCTGGTCGAGCGGCTGGCCGGATGGACCCTGAAGTATCCGGACGTGGCAGTGACGACAGTGGTGACCGGTGGTGGCGCGGCCCGGGCACTGATCGAGCAGGCATCCCGCGCGCAGTTGCTGGTCGTCGGGTCCCGCGGACGGGGGGAGCTCTCCGGTCTGCTCCTGGGCTCGGTCGGCCATGCCGTTCTGCACCGCGCCGCGTGCCCCGTGGCCGTCGTCCGCCCCGACCCGGTGGCGAACGGCCGCGGGTGATGATGTCGGTTCGTCACCGGTTCCTCGGCCTGGATCGTCGGGAGCGCGATCGTGTAGACGATGTCCTCGACGAAGGCGCCGCGGCTCACGTCGTGCTGGACAGTGCTCGGCGTGTTCAGCCTGCATGACCACCTCATCGTCGGGCGGTGGCGGCGGCGCGCAGCCCGCGACGGATCCGGGGACCTTCAGCACTGTCGCCGGCCAGGTTGGGCGGGCAGGGTCAGGCCGAAGGCGCCGTGCCGTGATGCCGAGGACGCCTGCCGGGCGGCCCCGGCCGTGATAAGGGTTTCCCATCGACTGTTGATCGAGTACGGCGTCACCGATGGTCTGCAGATCGGGTACTGAGTCCAGATCGAGCGGGATCAGGTGTCGGGATCGAGCGTCAACCGGCGCGCGACGATGTCAGCGGCGACGTCGGGCAACAGCCGGTGCTCGGTGAACGAGTGGGCGCGGAGTCGGGCGAGGGCATCGTCGGGACTCAGGGTGCAGCCGCGCCTTCACCATCCCGATCGCCTGGTGGATCTGCACGCGGTTGCCCCACGACCGCCGATGTCGGATGGTTCGATGGTCCCATCATGCTCTGGTTCGGAAAAGGTATGAACGGCTGCGTATACGTGTTGATAGCTGTCGGAATGGTGCTCGATCGTGTCGTTGACGGCCGGGCGGCGGCGATCTCGGGCCGTTCCGAGTTGCTCATCCATCCGTCGCTGCGGCGACGACCAGCGCGAGCAGCGCGGTCGGCACCGCCGTGACGGCGAATGCGCCGACTGCGCGCATGTTGAAGCTCTTGTGGCAGGCGTAGTCCCCGTTCAGCTTGTACAGCTCGGCGATCGCCACCCGCTCGCGGCGGATCAGCCAGTAGTCGACCATCAGGATGCCGAACAACGGCCCCAGGAACGCCCCGAGGGCCCCGAGGAAGTAGTTGATCGCGATAGGGCTGCCGTAGAGGTTCCACGGCATGACCAGCAGCGCCAACCCGGCCGCCACCAGGCCCACGCGGCGGAAGTCCACGAACTTCGACGCCAGGTTCGACAGGTCGTAGGCCGCCGAGACGAAGTTCGCGACGACGTTGATGCCGAGCGTCGCGACCGCGAAGGTGACGGCGAAGGCGATGAAGTTCAGGGGCAGCCCGAGCAGGTTGCCCAGGCGCACGGCCCTTCTGGAGGGCGCGAACCGGGGGAAGTCGCATAAGTTGAGCAGGAGCGCCGAGAAGTAGGTGATGGTCAGGCTGATGACCGTGAAGAACGCGAGCACCTGCTCGCCGGCCGAGAGCTCCTTCTCGCTGAACGCGAAGGACAGGTTGCCGCCCGCCGCGACCGCGATCCAGATCGCCAGGACGAACATCGCGACTCAGATCGCCGGGCCGGCGAAGTCGACGAACCGTCGCACGGTCTCCATGCCGCGCCGGAGCAGCAGCAGCTGCAATGCCCATAGGGCCGGTCGCTGAAACCGGTCAGGAGGTGCTCGGCTGCCGGGGCGGTGACCGCCCCGGCCTCGGTGGGCTGCACTGCGGTCATGTCCCGCTCCTGACGTCGGCCGAGTCCTCGATGACGTCAAGCGCGACGCGTGCTGCACTGCCGTGGGTTGAGGAGAAGTTTCCGTCTGTTTCCGGTGTCGCTGGTGTCTTCACGACAGCCCGATGTTGCAAGCACCTTCACGAGCACCGCATGGATGTCGCTGCCCTGCGCGACGGCACCGCCCACTCTCGACGGCGGTCCCGTCTGGCCCGGTGCCGACGGCTCGCGGGGCGGCCCCGTCAGCGTGCGGCCGGACCGATCCGGACGCCACGGCCGACCGGCGTGTCGTCGAGCGCTGTGCAGTCCTCGATCCCGTGCGGCCGGAGCGCAGGCCCACCGAGCTGGACCCGGGGGAGGCCCGGTGTCTGCTCGGGGCGGTGGGTGACGATCAGTGCCGTGCGGCCGGTCGTCGCCGCGAGGATCTCCGCCGCCAGCGCGTCGCCGGTGTCGTCGTCGAGGTGGGCGGTGGGTTCGTCGAACAGCATGATCGAGCGGTCGGCCAGCAGGGCGCGGGCCACCCCGACGCGTTGCCGTTCACCGCCCGAGACCGTGCCGCCGTGCTCACCGACGAGGGTGTCGAGGCCGTCGGGCAGGCCGTCGAGCCAGGTGCCGAGCCGGGCCCGGTGAAGACCGGCGACGAGCTCGTCGTCGTTCGCATTGGGAGCGGCGAGGCGCAGGTTCTCGCGCAGCGAGCTGTCGAACAGGTGGGCGTCGGGGCCGCACCAGGCGACGCCGCGGCGCAGGTCGTCGCCGGTGAGGGTGCGGGCGTCGCGGCCGTCGGCGAGCAGGCGGCCGCGCGACTCCAGGGTGCGCAGCAGCGCCGCCACCGCGGTCGACTTCCCGGCCCCGGACGGCCCGGTCAGGGCAAGCCGACGCCCGCCGTGCAGGTCCAGGTCCAGGTGCTCGACGGTGTCACGCTCGGCGCCGGGCCACCGGACGCTCAGATCGTGCGCCAAGAGCTGCGACGGCGGTGCGGCCACGGCGGGCGCGACGGGGTCGGTCACCGCCGCCGGCCCGGTCTCGAGCTCGACGAGCCGCCGCGCCGCCGGGCGGGCGGCGAGCAGTCGCACGGCGGCGTCGGGCAGTCCGGCCACCAGCTCGGCGCAGGCCAGCGGGGTCAGAGCCAGTACGGCCAGTGCAGGCCCGGGGAGTATCCCGGCCCGCAGTGCGGTGATCCCGACGGCCGTGGCCAGCACCGACGTCGCGCCGATCGCGAACACGCCCAGGCCGCTGCCGAGCCCGCGGGCGGTGGCTGCCCGGCGCAGCAGGTTCCCGAGGTGGTCGTCGGCGAGAGCGAGGGCGGTGCGGTAGCGGGTGGCGGCACCGAACGCGAGGAGGTCGGGTGCCGCGTCGAGCAGCTCGACGGTACGGGCGAGGACGTCGCCCCGGGCGGCGGCGGTGGCGCGTTCGGTGCGCCGGGCCGCCCACGTGGCGAGGGCCGGTGCGCCGACGCCCGCCGTGAACAGGCCGACCGCGACCACCACCCCGGCCGCAGGCAGCAGCAGCCAGAACGCGACGCTCACCCCGGCGCCGACGACCGCCGCGGCCGCGGCGGGCAGTGCGACGCGGACGAGCACGTCCTGCTGGGCGTCGACGTCGCCGACCAGGCGCGAGAGCAGCTCCCCGCGGCGCAGCCGGGCCGTGGTGGCCGGGCCGAGCCGGACGAGCGCCTCCCAGATCCGTACGCGCAGCGCCGTGCCCGCCCGCAGCACGGCGTCGTGTGAGATGAGCCGTTCGGCGTAGCGCAGCACGCCCTTGCCTAGCCCGAACGCGCGGACGGCGACGATGGCGACGAGTAGGCTGAGCACGGGCGGATGCAGCGCGGCGGCGGAGATCAACCAGGCGGAGGTGGCGGTCAGCGCGACGCCGCAGCCCAGCGCACCTGCGCCCAGCAGCACCGCGAGCGCGAGCCGCCACCTCTGGGGTCGGGCGGCGGCGAGCGTCCGTCGCAGGGCGGTGTGTGCGGGCCCGGGAGGCGGTGGCGTACCCGCCTCCCGGGCCGCGGGCAGTGATCGCGACGACGACGGCGGTGGCGACGCGATCGTGGTCGTGGGGGCCACCTGGGCACTGGTTCGCCCGTGGGGGAGGTCGACGACGTGGTCGCAGGCGGCCAGCACCTCGGCTCGGTGGCTGACGAGCAGCGTCGTCCGGCCGGCGGTGACGGCGGGCAGGGCCGCAAGGATCGCGGTCGCGGTGGCGGCGTCGACGCCCTCGGTCGGCTCGTCGAGCAGCAGCAGGGAGCGGTCGGCGAGCACGGCCCGGGCCAGGGCGACGCGGCGTCGTTGCCCGGTCGACAGGCCCGTGCCGTCCTCGCCGACGAGGGTGTCGAGCGGGACGTCGAGCGCCGCGGCGTCGGCGGCCGCACGGATGCGGTTCGGGGTGGTGTCGGGGTCGCCGAGCGCGATGTTGTCGGCCACGGTGCCGGCGAGCAGGACGGGGCGCTGCGGGACCCAGGCGACGCGCCGGAGCCAGGCGTCGCGGTCGATGTCGGCGAGATCGACCCAGCCGTCCTCGACCCAGCCGATCTCGATCCGGCCGGCGTCCGGCCGGCGCAGGCCGAGCAGCAGGTCCACCAGCGTGGACTTGCCCGCGCCGCTGGGGCCGCGGATCCCCACCAGCGTGCCGGGGACCAGGGTGAGGTCGAACCCGTCCAGGACGCGGCCGCCCCGGCCCTCCACGGTGATCCCGCGCAGGCGCACCGGCACGCGGGCAGGGTCCGGTGCCGGGACCCGCCCGGTCCCGGCGATGGGGGCGGTCTCCAGGACGGCGAACACCTCCGTGGCGGCGGCGAGGCCCTCGGCGGCGTCGTGGAAGCGAGCGCCGACCGCGCGCAGCGGCAGGTACACCTCGGGCGCCAGCACCAGCACGACCAGCGCGGTGACGAGGTCGAGCCGACCCTCCACCAGCCGTAGCCCCACCGACACGGCCACGAGCGCCACCGACAGCGTGGCGAGCAGCTCCAGGACCAGCGCGGAGAGGAACGCGACCCGCAGCGTCCGCATGGTCGCCCGGCGGTAGTCCTCGGCGAGCGACCGCAGCCGGTCGGACTGGCGCCGGGCTCGGCCGAACGCCACCAGCACGTCGAGGCCGGCGACGAGGTCGAGGAAGTGGTGGCCGAGTACGGCGAGGGTGCGCCACTGGCGGCGCGTGGAGCGCTCGGTGTGCAGGCCGACCAGGATCATGAAGATCGGGACCAGGGGCACCGTCAGCGCGACGACCAGCCCGGACACCCAGTCGGCGGCCAGGATCCGCACGGTGACGACGGCCGGCACCACGGCGGCGACGAGCAGAGTGGGCAGGTAGCGGCTGAAGTAGCCCTCCAGCCCGTCGAGCCCGCGGGTCGCGAGCGTGCCCAGCTCCCCGGTGGGCGGCAGGTCGCGGTGGCGCGGGCCGAGGCGCAGCACGTGGTCGACGAGCCGGGCGCGCAGCTGCCGGATGACGTCGGTCGACGCCCGATGCGCGGCCACCTCGCCGGCCCAGCTCAGCGCGGCCCGGCCGGCGACCACCGCGACCAGTCCGATCAGCAGCGGGGCCAGTGCGCCGAGGCCGGTGCCGTCGAGGAATGCCCCGGCGATCCCGCGGGCGATCAGCTCGGCCTGCACCAGCACCAGTCCCGCGGTCGCCACCGCCACGGCCGCGGTGAGCACGACGAACGTGCGCGCGGCCGAGGCGTGTCTCACCAGGCGGGGGTCGAGCGGCTTCACCGCGTGCGGGCGGGGAGGCCGGTGGCCGCGGGGATGTCGGCGGTGCCGATGCGGCGGCGGAACACCCAGAACGTCCAGGCCTGGTAGGCCACGACGATCGGGGTGAACACCACAGCCACCCAGGTCATGATCGTCAGTGTGTACGGCGTGGAGGCCGCGTTGATCGTGGTCAGGCTGTTCGCCGCGTCCGTGCTGGACGGCAGCACGTCGGGGTAGAGCGACCCGAACAGCGTCACCGTCACCCCGATGATCGCGGTCGCGGTGAGCAGGAACGCCCAGCCCTCCCGGGCGCGTCCGATCGCGAGGATCGCTGCGATCAGAGCCGCCGCGGTGACGAGCACCGGCAGCACCGTCCAGACCGCACCGTGCGCGAGCGAGGTCCACACCAGGAACGCGCCGCCCGCCACCACCGTGGCGAGGCCGAGCATGTGTGCCGACGCCCGGGAGCGGGCCCGCACGATGCCCGTCGTCTTGAGCGACAGGAACACCGCGCCGTGCAGCGCGAACAGCGCGGTCGTGGCGAGCCCGCCGAGCAGTGCGTAGGGGTTGAGCAGCGTGAACAGGGTGCCGGTGAACTCGTGGCGAGCATCGAGCGGCACGCCCGCGACGATGTTCGCGAACGCCACACCCCACAGGAACGCGGGCAGCACCGAACAGACGACGAGCCCGATGTCCCAGTTGCGACGCCACCGGTCGCTGTCGACCTTGCCGCGGAACTCGAACGCGACCCCGCGGACGATGAGCGCGACGAGGATCAGCAGCAGCGCCATGTAGAAGCCGGAGAACAGGCTGGCGTACCACTCGGGGAACGCGGCGAACGTGGCGCCGCCGGCGACGATCAGCCAGACCTCGTTGCCGTCCCAGACCGGGCCGATGGTGTTGATCGCAACGCGCCGGTCGGTCTCGGTGCGCCCGACCACGGGCAGCAGCATGCCGACGCCGAAGTCGAAACCCTCCAGCACGAAGTAGCCGGTCCAGAGCACGGCGATGAGCAGGAACCAGACATCGGTGAGAGCCATCAGTACGCCATCGCCAGCGGGCGGGGTTCGGTGTCGTCGGAGGGGTTCGGTGGGGTGGGTGGCGGGGGACCGGCCTTGGCGTAGCGGACCATCAGGATCCCGTCGACGACCGCGAGCGCCCCGTAGAGCAGCGTGAACACGATCAGCGAGATCAGCACGGACACCGCGCCGACCGAGGGGGAGACGCCGTCGGCGGTGCGCAGCGTGCCGAACACGACCCAGGGCTGACGGCCCACCTCGGTGAAGATCCAGCCCGCGCTGTTCGCGGCGAACGGCAGGAACAGCGACCCGATCGACGCACCGAGGAACCAGCGCGGCATCGGACGGGTGGCGCGGCGACGGGTGAGCCACAGCCCGACCAGCGACACCAGACCGGCGAGCATCCCGAAGCCGATCATCAGCCGGAACGTCCAGTAGGTGACGGGGATGTTCGGCGCGTAGTCCCCGGGCCCGAAGGCCTGCGCGGAGGAAACCTGCAGGTCGTTGATGCCCTCGACTCGGCCGTCGAGCGATCCGGTGGCCATGAACGAGAGCACCCGCGGCACCCGCAGGCTCCAGATCTCCTGCGAGCCGTCGAGCGAGCCGATCGTGAACAGCGAGAACGACGCGGGCGCGACGGTGTCGTAGAGCGCCTCGGCGGCGGCCATCTTCATCGGCTGCTGCTCGGTCATGAGGCGGGCCTGGAGGTCACCGGTGACCACCACACCGATGCTGCCGATCAGCACAGTGACCAGCGCGATCCGGATCGAGGGCCGCATGACGTCGGTATGGGTGCCCTTGCGCAGGTGCCACGCGCTGATGGCGAGCACGAACACGCCCGCGGTGACGAAGCAGGCGGTCATCGTGTGCAGGAACGCGCCGACGGCGGTGGAGTTGGTGAGCACGGCGCCGAAGTCGGTGAGCTCGGCCCGGCCGCGGGCGGTGTTGACGGTCGAGCCGACGGGGTGCTGCATCCACGAGTTCGCGGCGAGGATGAAGTAGGCCGACAGGATCGTGCCGAGCGACGCCAGCCAGATGCAGGCCAGGTGCAGCCGCTTCGACAACCGGTCCCACCCGAAGATCCACAGGCCCAGGAATGTCGACTCCAGGAAGAAGGCCAGCAGACCCTCGATGGCGAGCGGGGCGCCGAAGATGTCGCCGACGAAGCGGCTGTAGTCGCTCCAGTTCATGCCGAACTGGAACTCCTGGACGATACCGGTGACCACGCCCAGGGCGAAGTTGATCAGGAACAGCTTGCCCCAGAACTTCGTCATCCGCAGGTAGCGCTCGTCGGAGGTGCGGACCCAGGCGGTCTGCATGCCCGCCACCAGCACGGACAACCCGATCGTGAGCGGGATGAACAGGAAGTGGTACACGGTGGTGATCGCGAACTGCCACCGCGCGAGATCGAGGTTCATCGGGTCCTCCGCGTGCGCGTGTCGGCCCGGTCGTCCGGCCCGGAGAGCAGCGTCGCCCCGAGCGGGGGCGATCCGGCAGGGGCGAACGGCCCCAGGGTGTGGGACCTGCGCCGCTGCCACCGCCGGCCGCCGCAGAGCAGCGTGAGAATCCCACAGTTCGGGAGAGGACTCGCGATGGACGCGCAGCACAACAGGCGGACGGTGGTCGTCGGCGTCGACGGCTCCGACAGTGCACTGCGGGCGGTGCGCTGGGGCGCCGCCGAGGCCGGGCGGCGGGGGGTGCCGCTGCGGTTGGTGATCGCCTTCGCGTGGGTGTCAGATGGTGCGGCCGGGCACCACGGCCACGGCGAGCGATACCGGGAGATCCTGCTCGACGCGGCCAGGGGAAAGCTGGTGGACGCGGCCGTCGTGGCCGAGAAGGCGGTGCCCGGCGGAAACGTGGAGCAGCAGCTCATCGTCGGATCGCCGATCGCGGTGCTCGCCGAGGAGGCCCGCCGCGCGCAGGTCCTCGTGCTCGGCGACCGCGGCCTCAGCCGGATCGAGGGGCTGCTGGTGGGGTCGGTGGCCGTGGCACTGGCCGCGCACGCGCCCTGCCCGGTGGTGGTCGTGCGGGGAGCGGAGGCGGCGCACGCGGCCACCGCACCCGTCGTGGTCGGCGTCGACGGATCCGCCACCAGCGACGCCGCCGTCGCGTTCGCGTTCGAGTCCGCCGCGGCGCGGCACACCGGGCTGGTGGCGGTGCACTGCTGGTCGGACATGTCGTTCGAGCCCGAGATCGCCGCGCTCGTCTACGACAGGGATGCCGTCGAGGCGGGCGAGCGGACACTCCTGTCGGGTCGGCTCGCCGGCTGGCCGGAGAAGTACCCGGAGGTCGACATCGCGCAGCTGGTGATCCGCGAGGGCGCCGCCACCGGCCTGCTGGCACAGGCAGTTCGGGCTCAGCTGGTGGTCGTCGGTTCACGGGGGCACGGCGACTTCGCCGGGTGGGTCCTCGGATCGGTCAGCAACGCCCTGCTGCACCGCTCACCGTGCCCGGTCGCGGTGGTCAGGCAGGGCGGCGGCTGAGGATCACCACAGCCGGTCGGGATCGTGCGGGTGATCCCCACCGGTGCCGGCCGGCGTCGTCGGGGGCTGGTCGCGCGTCACCGGGCGATCCCGGTGTCCTCGGTGAGGAGGTCCTCGACGGCCCGGCGTGGTGCTCCGGCCACCGGCCAGCCGTGGCCGATGCGCAGCACGGCCTGCGGCGGCCGGGCCCCGCTGATCAGCCGGCGCAGCTCCTCCCGGGCCGAGGCCACCTCGACGATGTGGGACAGGAAGGAGATGGACAGCCCGTGGGTGGTGGCCGTGAGCAGCACCCGTTGCAGTGCCTGGCCCACCTGCACCTCCGCGGACGGGCCGCTGAGGTGGGAGCTGAGCACCGCGATCACCGGTTCGGACTCGAAGTCCTTGCCGACAACCCGGTCCGAGCCGGTCCCGGAGGTGAAGTCACGCAGCACCCGGTGGTCCTGCGGCTCCGGCCGGGCGCCACCGGCCGGTGCGGGAACCCCGTCTGGGCGCTCCGGTGCGACGGCGACCCAGCCGGCGAACTCGGCGCGGAAGGCCGGGTCGGCCTCCTGCTCGCGATGGGCACGGGCGGCGATCCCGCGGAGCGTGGCCCGTTGCCCGGGGTCCTGCACGATGTGCAGCCAGGCGCCCTCAACGAGGGCAGCGCGGCGCACGGCGTGCAGCGACGGGGTGTCGACCGGGGCGTCGGTGTAGGGGTGACGGTTGGTCCGCGAGAGCGCTGCGGCGCGGAGGAGGTCTCGTTGCTCCGGCGTCGGTGGCTTCGTCCCGCCGTGTCGGACCACCGCGAGCAGGTCGGGCCGCGCGCGGTCGGGGAGGATCGTCACGGTCGGCCGGATACCGTGGCCGTGCAGGCCGAGCTGCAGGTTGAACAGTGCCGCACCGCATCCGATCCGCGTCTCACGGTTGTCGGGATCGGCGACCGCGGGGCTCCGCCGCGCGTCGGTGTGGAGCTCGATCGCGTGGGGGAACACGGAGAACAGCCACGGCTGGCTGTTGTGCAGCGACGGTGCGCGGCCTGCGGTCCTCAACAGGTCCGCGACCTGGACGGGGGAGAGCCCGAAGGCGCCGGGAACGTTCCGCGCCGTGTCCCGTGTCGCCGGTTGCTGTGTCATTGCTGAGATCCACCCGCCGGTGTCGACCCGATCTCGCCGGGATGAACACGACTGTGCCCGCCCTCGTCGAAGGGGTGCCCGGGGCGAAAGGCCCGTCGGCACGGGCACACGTCCCGATGTCCTGTGCAGTTGTGGTGTCACCGGCATCGTGACACCGTGGTGGTGTTCGTCCGGACCCCGCGGACCCGTCGTGTTGCAGGGGGTTCGAGTGCCCGAACGTGCCCACCAGGATGCGCCCTCACGGTCGATCTCCGACGTCCAGTCCGGTCTGCGGCTCGACGAGCTGCTCGCTGAGGTGCAGCTGCGTCTCGCCGAGGTGGTGGTGACCCGGGGCCGGATGCAGGGCCTGCTCGATGCCGTCCTGTCGGTCGCCGACGGCCTGGAGCTGGACGCCACCCTCCGGCGTATCGTGGCGGCGGCGGTGGATCTCGTCGACGCCCGGTACGGCGCGTTGGCCGTGCTCGCGCTCGACGGCAGCATCGCCCGGTTCATCCACGTCGGGATGACCGACGACGAGGTGGCGCGGATGGGGGCATTGCCGGACGGGAAGGGCCTGCTCGGGCAGGTCATCCAGGGCGGGCACCCGCTGCGTCTGGCCGATCTGAGCGGGCACGAGGCATCGATCGGCTTCCCCCCACACCATCCGGCGATGCGGACCTTCCTCGGGGTACCGGTCCGGCTGCGGGACGCGGTGTTCGGCAACCTCTACCTCACCGAGAAGAGCGGTGGCGGTGAGTTCTCCCTCGACGACGAGGTGGTCGTGGGTGCGCTCGCGACGGCGGCTGGGATCGCCGTGCGCAACGCCGACCTGTTCGAGCAGAGCCGGGTGCGCCAGCTGTGGCTGGAAGCGTCGGCCGAGATCCGCAACGAGCTGTTGTCGGGCGCCAGTGAGCAGGACGCGCTCCGGCTCATTGCCCAACGGGCGATGGAGCTCACCGCGTCCGACGCCACGCTGGTTGCCATGGAGTTCGACCCGCCGAGCGCGGGTCTCACCGTCCAGGCCCAGTGTGGCTTTCCGGAGCACGGTGTGGTCGGTCTACGGCTCGACCTGCGCGATTCCCGGCTGGAGGAGGTCGTGCAGGGCAGCGTCGCCGTCGTGGTGCCGTCACCGGGCGACCTGCTGGCCGGCGCCGCCGTGGAGCTACCGGACCACGGGTCCACCGTCGCCGTGCCGGTGAACCTGCGGGGGAGGGTGATCGGGGTGTTGATCGCCCTGCGTCGAGGCGGGGCGGCGCCGTTCCTGCCCGGTGAGGTGCCGCTGCTGGTCTCGTTCGCGGAGCAGATCACGCTCGCCCTGGAGTTGGGTGAGAAGAGCCGGGCGGCGCGCCAGCTCGACGTGTTCGCCGACCGCGACCGGATTGCTCGCGACCTGCACGACCAGATCATCCAGCGCCTGTTCGCCACGGGTCTGGGGTTGCAGAGCGTCCTGCGCCGAAGCGACGACGCCGACGTGCAGCGCATCGTGCGCCTGGCCGTCGACGATCTGGACGACACCGTCCGGGAGATCCGCACCGTCATCTTCGACCTGCACACCACGGGCGACGGTGCGGAGGCGAGCCTGCGCCGCAACCTGTTGGACACCGCGGCCGAGGCGGCGCACGGATGCGGCCTCGCGCCGTCGGTGCGGATGTCGGGTGCGATCGACACGCTGGTGTCGCGCGAGACCGGGGTGCACGCGGTGGCGGTGGTGCGGGAGGCGGTGAGCAACGCTGCGCGGCACGCGGGTGCCGGCTCCGTCACGGTCACGGTGGAGGCCGACGAGCACCTGCTCGTCGAGGTGCTCGACGACGGGGTCGGGATCGACCTGGCGGCGGCGCGCAGCGGGTTGCGCAACCTCGACGAGCGGGCCCGGGAGTGCGGTGGCGAGCTGCTCGTCGGTCCGGGACCACGGGGCGGGACGCGGCTGAGCTGGCGGGTGCCGCTCGATCAGCGGTGATCGGTGCGACCGAGTTCCGTGGCGTAGACGGCGGCCTCGGTGCGGCGGGCGAAGCCGAGCTTGTGCAGCAACGACGACACGTAGTTCTTCACGGTCTTCTCCGCCAGGTACATCTCCGCGCCGATCTGCCGGTTGGTGAGCCCGTCGGCGATCAGCGCAAGGATGCGCCGCTCCTGCGGGCTGAGCGACTCGTAGCGCGGGTCGGTCGGCTCGTCGCCCTGGCGCAGCCGTTCCAGGACCACGGCGGTGGCGCGGGGGTCGAGCAGCGAGCCGCCGGCGGCGACGGTGCGCACGGCGCCGACGAGATCGATGCCCGCCACCTGCTTGAGCAGGTAGCCCGACGCGCCGGCGACGATCGCGCCGAACAGGGCCTCGTCGTCGAGGTAGGAGGTGAGCATCAGGCACGCGGGTGGTGGGCTGACCGACGAGCGGACCTCCCGGCACACCGAGACGCCCTCGCCGTCGGGCAGCCGGACGTCGAGGATCGCGACGTCCGGGCGTAGCGCCGGGATCCGGGCCAGCGCCTGTGCGGCGGTGCCCGCCTCGCCCACGACCTCGATGTCGTCCTCGGTCTCGAGCAGCTGGCCGATGCCGCGCCGCACGATCTCGTGGTCGTCGAGCAGGAAGACGGAGATGGTCACAGGTGGGGCTCCTCGGAGGGTCGGACACCGACGGTAGCCGCGACGGCCGACTCGTGTCCGGCGATCAGCTTGCGGTGGATGTCCGTGGTCAGCGTGTGGATCGCCCGGGTCAGCTCGGTGTTGGTCTTCAGCTCGAGCTCCTCCTCGACGAAGTTATGGTCGGCCTGGGCGTGCTGGAACTCCGACTGCCGGTTCTGGCCGATCATGACGAACGCCGACAGGAAGATCGCCTCCAGCGATACCACCAGCGTCAGGGTCGGCCACGGGTCGGCCTCCAGGAACACCATCCAGGCGACGAACACGACCGCATTGAGGTAGACGAACGACATCGAGCCCGCGAAGGACGTGACGGCGTCCGCGACGCGGAGCTGGACGTCGGATGCGCGACGCGCACGGTGGGCGACGATCACCGGGTGATGACGTGGAGCTGGACGGCACGTTGATTCACACCCACCAGATCGCCTCACCCGGTCCCACGTCTGGGGTGGATCTGTGGTGGAGCGGGAAGCACAAGCACCACGGCGGGAACGTGGGCTTCGACGCCGTCCACGGCGCCCTGCGCTGCCTCGGGGACGGGCGAACTCCCTGCTCAAGACCACCTTCAAGGCGCTGGGCCGCACCGGTTGCCCGGAGGGACGCCGCGCGGTCACATTGCCGATGCATGGCGCGATGATGGGCGGCGGCATCGGTAATCAATGCTGTCGGGCGATGTGCCGGGGCGCAGCCGGCCTCGTGGGAAAGTATTCCGGGTGGTGGGCGATCAGGGCTTCCGCGCGACACCGCCGAAGTAGTCCATTGGCTCGGGCAGGTCCTCGTTCAGCCTGGAGACCCCGTCGGGATATTCAGGCCGCCAGAGCGGCACGGACACGAATCCGGGTTCGACGAAATCCAGCCCGTCGAAGAAGCTCTCGATCTCCTCCGCGGTCCGGTTCCAGTACCCGACCGCGCCGGTGTCGGCGTAGGCC
This sequence comes from Pseudonocardia sp., assembly GCA_043716935.1. Lineage (GTDB taxonomy): Bacteria > Actinomycetota > Actinomycetes > Mycobacteriales > Pseudonocardiaceae > Pseudonocardia. Next base: position 1,774 of record JAYSXW010000016.1, on the reverse strand, counting down.
TGCTGGGCCTGCATGGTGCGGGCGCGGGCCTCCGGCTCGGTCGGGAGGGTTCCGTCGCAGATGGTCAGGTAGCTACCCGACGGCATCCGGTCCATCAGGTTGCGGACCAGGGTGCGGGCCTCGTCGACGTCGGCGATGTGGCCGAGTACGCCCATGAAGTACACCGCTACCGGCACGGTGACGTCCAGGATCTCCGCGGCGCCCTTGATCAGGGCGGCGGCGTCGTGCATGTCGGCGTCGAGGTAGCGGGTCGCGCCCTCCGGTGTGCTGGTGAGCAGCGCTCGGGCGTGCGCGAGGACCAACGGGTCGTTGTCGACGTAGACGATGCGGGAGTCCGGGGCGACCCGCTGGGCGACCTCGTGGGTGTTGTCGGCGGTGGGGAGCCCGGTGCCGACGTCGAGGAACTGGCGGATGCCGACCTCGCCGGCGAGGTGCTGCACCGAGCGGTTGAGGAACGCGCGGGTTGCCCGCGCGATCACGATGATGTCGGGCTGGGTAGCAACCCAGGCGTCGCCCGCCTCGCGGTCGACGACGTAGTTGTCCTTGCCGCCCAGCCAGTAGTTCCAGATACGAGCAGAGTGCGGGACGGTGGTGTCGATCCCGGCTCCGGCCAAGGGGTCGGGGGACGCGTCGGTCACGATGATCGCCACTCACTTTCTGCGACAGTTGGGCATCGGAGCGTGTGTTAGACCACTCTTCCGTATGCACGCAAAGCGGGGCAAGGCGGGGTGATGCGTTACCGGCGACCACGCCGGTACTGGGCCGATCGGTGTGGCCGTGACGGGCCCGGGCTTGTGGAGCTGGTGCAGACCTGCCACCGGACGACAGTGCCGACCGCCGCGTCACCGCCGTCCTGCGTTACCTCGACGACGTCCGCCGCCGTGCCTGACCGCCGGGGGCGGTAGACGAACGGAGGTGGGGCAGCCGCAAGCAGATCTACACCCAGCCCCGGCTGGAGGACGTGGTCGGGAAGGTCCTCGCCCACTACGCCCGCCCGGCCGCGCCGCCGCCGGTGCTGGACCCGGGCACATACTCCCGGCTCCTCTGAAGAGGCCTTCTGCGGAGTAGTGCGCCAGCTCGAGCGCGAGCAGCGCGACGCGGAGCAGGTGCGGGTAGCAGGGCCGAAGTCCCCCGATCGGCCCTGTCTTGCGGGACGTTCAGCCCCTGCTGGACCGGCCGGTTCGGGGTTTCAGAGCGGGGTGAGTCGCTTTCCGTGAGAGGGGAATGACATGAAGTACATCCCGCCCGGCCGCTTCGGCAGCCTCGTCGAGGTCGCCGCGCGCTACGAGAACTTCATCGGTGGCAAGTGGTTGGCCCCGACCGAGGGCCGCGACCGGGTCGACGTGAGCCCGGTCGACGGCAGCCCGATCACGGAGGTCGCTCAGTCCACCCCGGCCGACGTGGAGCTGGCGCTGGATGCCGCTCACGCGGCGAAGCACGCTTGGGGCGGGGCGACGGCCACCAAGCGGGCCGCGGTGCTCAACGCGATCGCGGACGCGATCACGGCGAATGCGGAGATGCTCGCCGTGGCCGAGAGCTGGGAGAACGGCAAGCCGGTGCGCGAGACGTTGGCCGCCGACATCCCGCTGATGGCCGATCACTTCCGTTACTTCGCCGCGGCGATCCGTGCGGAGGAGGGCCGCTCCACCGAGGTCGCCAAGGACCTGGTGGCCTATCGCGATGCCCGCCGAGAACGCCGCGATCAGCCTGCCGATCTTCGACACCGTGATCGGCGGGAAGTCGGTGATCGGCTCCATCGTCGGTACCCGCAACG
>JAYSXW010000150.1:0-15998 GCA_043716935.1 Pseudonocardia sp. | reverse complement strand
GTGCTCGCCGTCCACGCCCTCTGGTCCCCCGCTCGCGGGGTGCTGCTGTGGGCCGAGGACGGGGAGCGGTCGGCCGCGTCGTCGAGCCGGTCGCTGCGCTCGGCACGGCCGCACCCCTTTGCGGCGGCCGTCCCGGCACTGACGGCGCTGCACCCCGGCCGACCCACGAGCGTCGTGCTGCTGCTGCCGTCGCGGCCGGGCGCCCCGGTCGCCTCGCCGGAGTTGGTGCGCCGCGGCCGGCCGGCGGCTCCGGCCCGGATCGCCCTGGAGCTGCGGCCGTGGAACGTTCCCGCCCTGGTCGTCGACATCGCCGAGCTCGACGATCCGGCCGACGAGGTCCGTTACGGCGCCTCGGTGGCCCACCTGCGGGCGCTGTCCGCGCTGGTCGAGGACCTGGTGGGGCGCGGCCGGGTGCTGCCCACGCTGACCGCGCGGGATGGCGAGGTCGGGTACGCCCGCTGGCGTCCGGTCGTGCAGGGCCTCGACGCCGTGACGCTCGACGCGCTGGTCACGGCCCTGCCCCCGGTGGCCCGGGCCGAGGCGCCCGTCCCGATCCGTCCCGGCGCGCCGCAGGCCGATCCGCACGAGCTCGTCGCCCGTGCGCTCGACGCACTCACCGACGCCGCGGTGCGCGACCGGCTGGCCCGGGTCGTCGTCCCGCGCCCGCGCGGCGCCAAGCCGCCGGTCACCGAGGCCTGGCTCGCCGCGCTCACGACGCCCGAGGGCCGGGTCGAGGCGACTGCCCGGCAGCTCGCCGGGCTCACCGAGGCCCTCGTCGACTGGGACCGGTTCGGCACGGGCGCCACGGGCGAGGGCCGGGCGCACTTCCGGCTGGCGGAGATCCGGACGCTGCACGATCCGTCGGACCCGGCTCCCGATCCCGACGACCACACCGGGGACGGCACCGGCTTCGTCCTCGAGTTCTTCCTGCAGTCCAGCGCCGACCCGAGCCTGTTGGTGCCCGCCGAGCAGGTCTGGGAGGGCCGGGCCGCGCGGCTGATCGCCGAGCCGCAGGAACTGCTGCTCGCCGAGCTGGGCCGGGCCGCGCTGGTGCTCCCGGCGCTGGCGCAGGCGCTGCGTTCGGCCCGCCCGGCCGTCCTCGAACTCGATCTCGACGCCACCCACCACTTCCTGACGACGGGGGCGGCGCTGCTGCTCGCGGCCGGCTTCGGGGTGGCGCTGCCCGCGGGGTGGGACGGCGCCCGCCGGGTCGGGCTCAGCCTCTCCACCCGCAGCACCCCGGCCGACCGGGTGCTGACCAGCGGCGGGCTGGGCCGGGAGACCCTCGCCGACTTCCGGTGGTCCATCGCCGTCGGCGACGAGGAGCTGTCGGAGGAGGAGATCGCCGAACTGGTGGCGGCCAAGGCGCCCCTGGTGCGGGTACGGGGCCGCTGGGTCACCGTCGACGCCGAGCAGCTCGCCGCCGGCCTGGCGTTCCTGCGCACCGCGCGCACCCGGCGTGGCGTCGGTGCCCCCACGGCCGCGCAGGTGCTCGCGCTGGCCCAGCGGCACGACAGCGACGACGACCTCCCGCTGCCCCTCACGGCCGTGCACGCGGACGGCTGGATCGGCGACCTGCTCGCGGGCCGCATGGAGCACACGATCACCCCGGTGCCGCCGACCCCCGGCTTCCTCGCGGAGCTGCGGCCCTACCAGCAGCGGGGCGTCTCGTGGCTGGCGTTCCTCTCCGCACTGGGGCTGGGCGCGTGCCTGGCCGACGACATGGGCCTGGGCAAGACGGTGCAGTTGCTGGCCCTGGAGGCGCACGAGCGGGCGCAGGAGCCTCGGGGCCCGACGTTGCTCGTCTGCCCCATGTCGCTGGTCGGCACCTGGCAGCGGGAGGCGGCGAAGTTCGCGCCCATGCTGACGGTGCACGCCCATCACGGTCCCGGACGCCTGCACGCGACCGAGCTGACGGAGCGGATAGCCGCGTCGGATCTGGTGATCACCACCTACGCCACCGCCACCCGCGACGTCGACGAGCTGGAACGGACCGCCTGGCGCCGGCTGGTGCTCGACGAGGCCCAGGCCGTCAAGAACAGCCGCGCGGCACACGCCCGCGCGGTGCGCCGGTTCGACGCCGAGCACCGCGTCGCACTCACCGGGACGCCGGTGGAGAACCGGCTCGCGGAGCTGTGGTCGGTGATGGACGTACTCAACCCCGGCCTGCTCGGTTCGGCCGAACGGTTCCGGCAGCGCTACGCGATCCCCGTGGAGCGTCACGGCAGCACGGAGGCTGCCGAACTGCTGCGCACGGTGACCCGGCCCTACCTGCTGCGCCGGGTCAAGACCGACCCCGACATCATCGACGACCTGCCCGACAAGATCGAGATCACCCAGCACTACCGGCTCACCCGCGAGCAGGCCACCCTCTACCGCACGGTCGTCGACGACATGATGGAGAAGATCGAGGACGCCCAGGGCATCGAGCGCCGCGGCAACGTGCTCGCCGCGATGGCGAAGCTCAAGCAGGTGTGCAATCACCCCGCCCAGCTGCTGCACGACGGGTCGGCGGTCGGGCGGCGCTCGGGCAAGGTCAGCCGGCTGGAGGAGATCCTGGCGGAGATCCTCGACGAGGGCGACCGCGTGCTGTGCTTCACCCAGTTCACCGAGTTCGGCCACCTGCTCGTGCCCCACCTGTCGGCCCGCTTCGACACCGACGTCGCGTTCCTGCACGGCGGCACGCCGAAGAAGCGCCGCGACGAGATCGTCACGCACTTCCAAGATCGCGAAGGTCCCCGCATCCTGCTGCTCTCGCTCAAGGCGGGCGGCACCGGGCTCACCCTCACCGAGGCCAACCACGTGGTGCACCTGGACCGCTGGTGGAACCCGGCGGTGGAGAACCAGGCCACCGACCGGGCGTTCCGGATCGGCCAGCGGCGCAACGTCGCGGTCCACAAGTTCGTGTGTCCCGGCACCATCGAGGAGCGCATCGATGAGATGATCACCAAGAAGAAGGCCCTCTCGGAGATGGTCGTGGGCGACGGCGAGGGCTGGCTCACCGAGCTGTCCACCGACACCCTGCGCGAGGTGTTCGCCCTGGGGGCGGAGGCGCTGGACGAGAGTGGGGCCGAGGACGTGCCGGTGGACGTCGGAGCAGCCCGTGCCTGATGTCGATCCCCTCTGGTGGCGCGATGCCCGCGGCGAGCCGACCCGGCCGCGCCCCGTGGAGGGCGGGATCCAGATCACCTCCGCGCGCGGGTCGGTGGCACGCACGTGGTGGTCGCAGCGGTTCATCGGCGTGCTGGAGGAGATCGGCGTCGGCGGGCGCCTGTCGCGCGGGCGCAGCTACGCGCGGGCCGGCCAGATCATCTCCCTCGATGTCGGCCCGGGCGGCGCGGTGGCGCAGGTGCAGGGCAGCCGGCCGAGCCCCTACGCCGTGCGCATCGGGGTGCCGGCGTTCGGCAAGGCCGAGTGGGGGCAGGTCACCCAGGCGCTGGCCGACCAGGCCGGCTACGCGGCGGCCCTGCTCAACGGTGACATGCCCCGCGACATCGAGGAGGTCTTCGCCGCGCAGGGCCTCGCGCTGTTCCCGTCGACGGTCCGCGATCTCGCCATGGACTGCACCTGTCCGGACCAGGCCGTGCCGTGCAAGCACCTGGCCGCGGTGTTCTACGTGCTGGCCGAGCGGTTCGACGCCGACCCGTTCGACATCCTCGCCCTGCGCGGTCGCGACCGGGAGGCCCTGCTCGACGAGCTGCGGGCCCGGCGCGCCACGGCGGGCCCGGCGCCGACGGGCGCGACCCCGCTGGAACAGGTGTTCGACACGTTCTTCGTCGCCGGTTCCGGCCTGGCCAACCGCCTGGCCGGGCCCGATACCCCCGCCGATGCCCTGCTCGACCAGGTCCCGGAGTTCCCGATCGAGGTCCGCGGCCAGCGCGTCACCGAGCTGCTGCGCCCGCTCTACCAAGCCCTCGGCGCGGCCGGCGACCCGTAGCGGGCAGACCCGTAGCGGGCAGACCCGTAGCGGGCACCACCGACGGACTCGGCCGGTGAACGCTCACCGGCCGGCAGGGGCCATGATCGGGCCATGACGCGATGGATCGGGCTCGTGGTCGGTGTGCTGCTGCTCCTGCTCGGAGGTCTCTGGACGTTCCAGGGCCTTGGCCTCGTGGGCGGCAGCTTCATGACCGGCTCGAAGCTGTGGCTGGTCATCGGCCTGGTGATGGTGGCCGCGGCGGTCACACTGCTGGTGCGCTCGGCACGGGGGCCGAGCACCCGGTAGCGCCGCGGGCCCGCCCGGATGCGCCGGTCGAGCCGGCGCGGGTCGGGCTCGGGCAAGCGGTGCCGCCGGCTGCCCGGCGGATCGTCCACGGCCCGTGGGACACGCCGGCCGTGGGTGCCGCCAGGTGGCGGATACGGGAGACCGGCCGCACTCTTGTGGTGTGAGCAACATTCGGCACGATCCGCGGATGCGGTTAGATCTTCTGCACCGGGCCGGGTCCGTCGTGTTCGCGGCCGGGCTCGGCGCATTCGGCGTCCTCGGTCTGGTCAACCGGCTGGACCCGTTCTCCACCCGCGGGCAGCCCGTCCTCGGACTGTCGTCCAACGGCCTGCTCTCGGTCATCTCGCTCGTCGTCGCCGCGCTCCTGGTCGCAGCCGCGATTCGGGGTGGTCGGACGGCATCGACGGTCCTGGTTGTCATCGGCGGCCTGTTCGTGCTGTCAGGTGTGTTGAACGTGCTGGTGCTCGACACACCGCTGAACCTGCTGGCGTTCCGGATGCCCAATGTGATCTTCAGCCTGATCGCCGGGGCGCTCCTGCTGTTCCTCGGCGCCTACGGCCGCTTCACCGGCCGGCTACCCGACGACAACCCGTACCAGCGGGAACGAGGAGAAGGCAGCGGCGGCCCGCTCCCGACGGTCTACGCCGACCCCGGCGACGCCGCCGCCGCCCGGGAACTCGCCGAGGCCGAGCGCGCCGTCGTGCGGCGCACCGCCTCTCCCAAACAGGCCGCCGCCGTGGTGGCGCTGCGTGGCATCCGGCGAGCCGAGGACCGGGTCGCCGCCTGGCGCCGGCGCTGACATCGTCCCCGGCCCCGGCCCGGCCTGATCATCGTCGTTCGGGGTGCAGCAGCGGCCGTCCGGGGCAGCTCGTGCACCGGTCCGACGATCATTCACCGTCGGCTCACCACCGACCGTGCACGTGCGGGCGCAGCAGCTCGTCGTAGACCGTGCGGACGGCCTCGTGCACCTCGGCCGTGAGCGGCGCCAGGTCGGCTGCCGCGGCGTTGCCGCGGGCCTGCTCGGCGTCGCGGGCACCGGGGATGACGGCGGTGACCTGGGGCTGGTCGAGGATCCAGCGCAGCGCGAACGCCGCCATCGCCGTGCCGGCGGGCACCAGCGGCCGCAGCCGTTCCACCGCCGCGAGCCCGACCTCGTAGTGCACGCCGGCGAACGTCTCGCCGACGTCGAACGCCTCGCCCCCGCGGTTGTAGGTCCGATGGTCGTCGGCCCCGAAGGTGGTCGCGGCGTCATAGCGGCCCGAGAGCAGCCCCGAGGCGAGCGGTACGCGGGCGATGACCGCCACGCCGGCCGACGTGGCAGTCGGCAGCACCTCCTCGAGCGGCTTCTGCCGGAACGCGTTGAGGATGATCTGCACGCTCGCGGTGGCCGGCCGCGCGATGGCCGTCAGCGCCTGGTCCACGGTCTCCACACTGACCCCGTACGCAGCGATCCGCTTCTCGGCGACCAGCTCGTCGAGTGCGTCGTAGACCTCGTCCGAGGAGTAGACCGGGCTGGGCGGGCAGTGCAGCTGCACCAGGTCGATCGTGTCGACACCGAGGTTGGCCCGCGACCGGTCGTTCCAGGCCCGGAAGTTCTCGCGGGTGTAGTTCTCCGGCACCTGATCGACGCGGCGGCCCATCTTGGTGGCCACGGTGAGCCCGCCGTCGCGGTCCCGCAGGAACCGCCCGACCAGGGTCTCGCTGCGGCCGTCGCCGTAGACATCGGCGGTGTCGAAGAACGTGACACCCGCGTCCGCCGCGGCGTGCAGCACGCCCAGGGCGTCGGCCTCGGTGACCTCGCCCCAGTCGGCCCCCAGCTGCCAGCACCCGAGCCCCACCACGCCGACGTCCCGGCCGAGCCGACCTGCTCTGCGCATCTCCATGATCGCCACCCTAGGACCCGGGTGCGTGCTCCACCCGCTCGTGCAGCCGTGCACGGATCTCCTCGGGGGTGTAGGCGCGGCGGCGCCGCTGCGCCCGCACCGTCACCACGCCCGTGGCCGCGACCCCCGCCAACCCGGCCAGGCCGACGATCTTCCACAGGACGGACATCGACGGCCGGCGCACCCCGCTACCCTACCGCCGTGCCCGGATCCGTGATCACCCTCGACCGGGCCTGCGAGCTCGTCCGCACCGGCGATGTGTGGCTGTTCCGCGGCAGCAGCGGTGCCAACCGCGCCATCCGTTCGCTGACGAACGCACCGGTCAACCACGTCGGCATGGCCATCGTCGTGGACGACCTGCCGCCGCTGATGTGGCACGCGGAGCTCGGGCGAGGGCTGCTCGACGTCTGGTCGGGCACCCATCAGCGGGGCGTGCAGCTGCACGATCTGCACGACGCGGTACTGCAGTGGGGCCACCGCTACGGGCAGCGCGGCTGGCTGCGCCAGCTCGACGAGCCGGTCACCCCGGAGATGGAGGACACGGCCCTGCGCACGATCTCCCGGCTCGACGGCACCCCGTTCCCGTCGACGGCGCGGCTCGCCGGCCGGTGGCTGCGCGGACGCCTGCCGACGTTGCGGCCCGGCGCGGGCACCGGGCTGGAGACCGCGTACTGCGCAGAGGTCGTGGCGCTGACCTACGAGGAGATGGGCCTGCTGCGCCAGCGCCGCCGGCCCAACTGGTACGACCCCGGCCGGTTCTGGAGCGGTGACGACCTTGACCTCGCCGTCGGATTCCGGCTGGGCGGCGAGATCGAGGTGGCGCTGCCGCCCGCACCTGACCTCCGGCCGCTCGCCGCCCGGCGTCGTCGCCCGCTCAGCCTCCCCCGCCGGCCCCCGCCCGCTGCACACCCGCCTCGTCCATGACGTACGCGCGGTGGCTGCGCATCATCCCGTTGGTGTCGGTCAGGAACCGGCGGACGGCGGCGAGCTCGGAATCGTCGTAGGCCACGAGCAGAGAGTCCATCCGCCCCGCCAGGGGGCCGAAGAACGCCATGCCCAGCGCCGCCGCGGCCTCGGCGTAGTGCAGGGTGACCCGCCGGCGGTCGCGGCCGTCGCGGCCGCGCCGAACGTGCTCGGCCCGCTCCAACCGGTCGATCACCGCGGTGGTGGCGCCGGAAGACAACCCGAGGTGCTCGCCCAGCCGGCCGGGCGTGAGCGGCTCCCCCGCCTGGTCCGCCTGCATGACGGCGAGCAGGGCGTGCAGGTCGGTCGGGTGCATGTGGTGGCGGTCGGCGAAAACCTGGCCGAGGCGCTCCGCCTCGACCGCGTAGTCCTGCAGCAACATCACCAGCTCGTTACGGATCGCCTCACCGCTCACGGCGCCAGGCTACCCGCCCCGGCGGCCATTCTCGATCGTCGAGATGGTCGACGGCAGGTTTGGTCATCGATCCGTGCGCACCGGACGGTGGTGCTCCGCCGGTGCTCGTCACGGCGCGGCGACCCGGTTCCATTCCGCGGCGACAGACCCGGATCGACACCCGGATCGACAATGTGCGCAGCGTTCCATTACTGTTGGTATGAGCATTACCGATCCTGTTCTCCCCGACCGGAGCATCTTCGACCTTCCCCTGGCCGAGTATTCGAAGTGCCCGCACGAAGTTCGAACGCATTCATCCCGGAAGGCATCTCACGCGTGGCGAAGCAGACGATGGTCACCCTGGTCGACGACCTGGACGGCACCGAAGCCGACGAGCAGGTCGAGTTCGCGATGGACGGCCGCAGCTACGAGATCGACCTCTCGTCGGCCAATGGCACCAGATTGCGTGGCGCGCTCGCGCCCTTCGTTTCCGTGGCCCGTCGCTCCGGTGGTGGCCGCCGTTCGCCGGCGGCCTCGGCAACGCTCCGGGCCGGCGGCGACCGCGAGCAGAACCAGGCGATTCGGGAATGGGCACAGGCGCAGGGGATGAAAATCTCCGAGCGGGGCCGCATCCCGTCCAACGTCCTCGAGTCCTACCACCAGAGCCACTGAGTCTCCCGCGGGTCGATCAGCGCGGGCTCGTCCGGATGGCCGTCGAGGCGCATGACCTCACCGTGAGCATCGGATTGGCGATGATGTGCGCGGCGCGAGCTCCGTCGGCGCCCCGAGCCGCGCGGGGTGCGGCCCGGGCGCGCCCGGGGCCTCCGTCCGGGAGGGCCCTACCGCTACCAGATTGTGAACAGCAGATGGTTGACGGCCAGGGCCAGCGCAGCCTGGGCGATCAGCCATCCCCGCGCCCGGCGGGGCGGCAGCAGGGCACACGCCACGACGAGCCACACCCCGAACGGCAGCCAGATGCGTTCCACCTCGGCCTTGCTGAAGCCGGAGAGGTCGGCGCCGAGCACCGCGAGCGCGGCCGCGGCCACCAGCAGTGGGACGGCCAGCGGCACGGCCCGTGGTGCGGTGGCGCCACCGGAGCCCGCCGTCCCTTCGATGAACAGGCGGCGCAGACCTGCGAGCACGGCCGGCCCGGTGGCGAGCACGAGGGCCGCCAGGTTCGCCCAGACGAAGTAGGAGTAAGGCCGGTCCTTCGCGGCGCTGGCGGCGTAGATGACCTTGACGTCCTCGAAACCGGTGACCCACCAGAAGCCCGCCGCGGTGAACGCCGCCACCACGAGCGCGACGCCGACGACGGCCAGCACCCCAGCCCGCCACCGGCGCGTCACGGCCAGCACCACCAGCGGCAGCAGCCCGCCGAGGGCCAGCCCGTAGGACAGGTAGAGGACGTAGCCGAGCAGCAGCCCACCCGCCAGCGATGCGGCGTCGGCGCGGCGGCCGGTGCCGGTGCCGCCGGCGGTGGCGGTGCCGCCGGCAGTGGCGCCCAGCGCGAGCAGCGCGACTCCCCAGGCGAGCACGGCGGCGAACATCCCGTCGGCGGACACGCCGACCCACACCGCGCCGGGGAACAGCACCCCGAACGGCAGCGCGGCCCGGGCCACCCCTTCGGCGCCCAGGGCCCGCAGCGTCACGGCCACCGCCGCGCACGCCGACGACCCGACAAGCATCATGACGACCCCCGACGGGCCGCCGCCGCCCAGCCCGATGCGGTCGAGCCAGACGAAGATCAGGAACACCCCGGGCGGGTGGGCGCCGACGTGGGTGGTCCAGTGGACCGGCTGGTCGGTGAGGATGCCCTCGGAGAACGTCCGCAGCATCGCCGGGATGTCGGTGACCCGATCGACGTCGTGGAGGTACTCCTCGGTGCTGCTCAAGCGCTCGACGACGCCGCGTTGCCAACCGTCCACGAGTGCGAGCGACCCCGTCCACACCGCCGCCGCGGCCCAGGCCAGCAGCAGCAGCGGGCGCCAGGACAGCCGCCCCGCGAGTTCCGGGCCGCGCACCACCACCAGCCCGGCCAGCACCAGCGCGACCGGCGTGCCCGGACCGACATGCGGCATCCAGCTGGCCAGCAGGGGCGGCCACGGCAGGATGATGTTCTGGCCCTGCTCGATCAACCGCCATCCGACCAACGCCGACGCGAGCACCAGGGCCGCGCCCGCGAGCACCGCCAGCGCGTCCCCGATGCCCCCGCGCAGGCCCGAGCGGGTGCATGTCGCCACGTCGGTCACCATCCCATGATCACAGGTGGACCCGTCGACGATCGGTCCGGTGCCGCCGGGGCGGCGAGCGCGGTGCCGGCGGCGCTACCCAGGAACAGTGCGGCCGCGAACAGCGCCACCGCGCTCGCCCGCTCACCGGGCACCACCTCGGTCGCCCAGCTCTGCAGCGTGGAGTGCAGGAACGCCCAGGCACCGCCGGCGAGCAGTCCGGCCGCGGTGACCGTCTCCACCGTCACGGCGACGGCCGGTACGGCCCACGCCACCACCGGGAGGCCGCCCCCGATCGCGGCCAGCCCGGGCGGTCCGACGCGTCCCACCATCGCCCGCACCAGCCGTGACCAGCCCAGTGCGCCGACGCCGAACGCCGACGCCGCCAGCCGGCCACGGCCGTGGAGCTCCCCAGCGCCTGGACCGCGGGCGCGAACCACAGCGCAGCCACCGCCACCCCGGTCAGGGCGGGCACGGCACGCCAGCCAATGAGGTCGGCGAGCAGCCCCGCGCCGGCGGTGGCCGTCGCGATGCCCAGCGAGGACGCGGCGAGGACGTCGGAGAGCGGGCGCTGCCGTTCCGCGGCGGGCCACATGTCGCCCACGTACACCAGCGTCGACGGGATGAGGGCCGCGAAGCACCCGCCCGCGACGACCCGGGTGACGCCGAGGAGCGCCAGGTTCGGCGCCGGCGCCGAACCGACCCCAGCGACGGACGCGCCCAGCAGCGCCAGCGGCATCACCCGCACCGTCCCGATCCGGTCGCTGACCATCCCCACACCGGCTGCATCAGGCCGTAGGCGAGGAAGTGGGCGCTCGCGACGCCGGCCATGGCCGGCGTCGGGGCCCCGAAGTCGAGCCCGATCACGATCAGCAGGGGGCGGGGGCGAACCGGTCGCACGTGCTGGTGAGAGCCGCGAGCTGCAGCAGGGGCGGGCGTTCCCCCGGCCCCGCCGCGGCGTCGGTGCTCGCCGGCCCGGCCTTCCTCCCCCGCGGCCCGTTCCGGTGCGGTACGCCGACGTGAGACCGCCCACCTCTTGTCCTGCCCGGTCGGGGTCGCCAGAGTGGGGCCCCCGCCCGCCCACGTCGCCGAGGATGCCGATGACCCCACAGGAAAGTCCCGCCACGGCCGGCGGGCTGGCTGCCGAACCGGGAACGACGAGCCGGCCGGCCGGCGCTGAACGACCCGCCGCGGCGGGCGGGATGACCGCAGCCGACATCGTCGCCCGGCACGCCCGCTCCACGCCCGACCTCGTGGCGTTCCGCGACGGACCCGTCACCCGCACCTGGGCCGAGGCCGACGACCGCGTCACGCGCCTGGCCAACGCGCTGGCCGCCCGGGGTGTGACGGCGGGCGACCGGGTCGCGGTGCTGGGACTCAACAGCGCCCCGGTGATCGAGGCGATGGTCGCGACGCTGCGGCTGGGCGCGATCTGCGTGCCCCTTAACTTCCGGCTGGTGGCGCCGGAGATCGCCTACGTGCTCACCGACTCGGGGGCCCGGGTGGTCGTCGCGGACGACGGGTTCCTGCCCGCGGTGGCGCAGGCCGCGACGATCGCCGCGGTGGACGTCGCCACGGTCGGGCTCGGCGCCGGTTACGAGGAGCTGCTCGCCGCCGCTCCGCCGCTCGCCCCCGCCGCGGCCATCGATGTGGCCGTCGACGACGCCGCTGCGGCGCTCGTCATGTACACCTCCGGCACGACGGGCCGACCCAAGGGCGCCGTGTTGACCCATCGCAACCTGCTGCTGCACGCCTACTCGAACGTCGCGCACCTGGGGGTGCGCGGCGACGACCGCGTCGGCCTGTCCGGGGCGCCGCTGTTCCACATCGCCGGGGTGTCGGGGTTCTACATCAACCTCGTGCTGGCCGCGACCACCGTGCTCGCGCCGTCGGGCGGCTTCGACCCGACCGCGATGATCGACCTGCTCGAGCGCGAGCGCGTGTCGTCGTGCTTCTTCGTGCCGGCGCAGTGGGCGGCGATCGTGGCGGTGCCCGGCATCGCCGAGCGGGATCTCTCGGCGCTGCGTCGGGCCACCTGGGGCGCCGCGCCGGCGTCGACGACGCTGCTGCGCACGATGATAGACACGTTCCCGCAGGCCGAGGTCGTCACAGCGTTCGGGCAGACCGAATGCTCACCGGTGACCTGCTTCCTGCGGGGCGAGGACTCGATCCGCAAGATCGGCTCGATCGGGACGCCGATGCTCAACGTCGAGGTCCGGGTCGTCGACGACGACATGGCCGACGTGCCGCCCGGCGAGGTGGGCGAGATCGTCTACCGCGGGCCGACGGTGATGACCGGCTACTGGGGCAAGCCGCAGGAGACTGCGGAGGCATTCCGCGGCGGCTGGTTCCACTCCGGCGACCTGGTGCGTCAGGACCCCGACGGCTACCTGTTCGTCGTCGACCGCAAGAAGGACATGATCATCTCAGGTGGGGAGAACATCTACTGCGCCGAGGTGGAGAACGTGCTGGCCGGGCACCCGAAGGTGGCCGAGGTGGCGCTGATCGGGGTGGCCGATCCGACGTGGGGCGAGGCGCCGCTGGCCGTGATCGCCCCCCGCGACCCGGCCGACCCGCCCACCGCCGCGGAGATCGGCACGTTCTGCCGTGAGCACCTGGCGTCCTACAAGCGGCCCCGCGACGTCGTGATCGTCGCCGCGTTGCCTCGCAACCCGAGCGGAAAGGTGCTCAAGACGGTACTGCGCACCGAACACGGCGCCACCCGCGTGGTGGCCGAGCCCGCCGTGTGATGGGAGATCTCGAACCCGAGGAGTTCCGCACACTCGGTCACGCCGTCGTCGACTGGATCGCGCAGTACCGGGACGGGCTCGACGCACGGCCGGTCACGACGGCCGTCGAGCCCGGCTCCGTGCGGGCGCAGCTCGGGCCGCTGCCCGAGGAACCCCGGCCGCTCGCCGCGCTGCTCGACGAGCTCGACCGGATCGTCGTCCCGGCCGCCGTGCACTGGCAGCACGGCGGGTTCTTCGGCTACTTCCCGGCCAACGCCTCGCTGCACTCGCTGCTCGGCGATCTGCTCTCGGGCGGGCTGGGCGGGCAGGGGATGCTGTGGTCGACCTCGCCGGCGGCCACCGAGGTGGAGCAGGCACTGTTGGACTCCCTCGCCGGGGCGCTGGGGCTCGACCCCGGGTTCACCTTCGCCGGAGGCGGCGGCGGGGTGATCCAGGACTCGGCGTCGTCCGCGGCGCTCGTGGCGCTGCTGGCGGCGCTGCACCGCTCGAACCCGGACTGGCGCGAGAACGGGGTCGACGGGCTCGAACGCGTCTACGTCACCGCCGAGACGCACTCCTCGCTCGCCAAGGCCGTGCGGGTGGCCGGGCTCGGGGCGCGGGCGCTGCACGTCGTGGGGCCCTCCCCGGGCTCGCTCGCGATGTCACCGCGCGCGTTGGCCTCGGCGATGGCCGCCGACGTCGACGCCGGACTCCGGCCCGTACTGGTCTGCCCGACCATCGGCACCACCGGCACCGGCGCGGTCGACCCCGTCCGGCCGTTGGCGGAGATCGCCCGGAGCCACGGCGCCTGGACCCACGTCGACGCCGCGTGGGCAGGCGTCGCCGCACTGTGCCCCGAGCACCGCGACCTGCTCGACGGGGTCGAGCTCGCCGACTCCTTCTGCACCGACGCCCACAAGTGGCTGCTCACCGCGTTCGACGCCTCGCTGCTCTGGGTGCGCGACGCGACAGCGCTCCCGGCCGCGCTGTCGATCACCCCGGAGTATCTGCGCAACCCGGCCAGCGAGTCCGGCGCCGTCGTCGACTACTGCGACTGGCAGGTGCCGCTGGGGCGCCGGTTCCGGGCGTTGAAGCTCAAGGCCGTGGTCGACGGCTACGGCCTGGGCGGCCTGCGCGAGCACCTGCGGGGCCACATCGCCCTGGCGGCACGGATGGAATCGTGGATCGACGCGGACCCACGCTTCTCCCTCGCCGCGCCCCGCTCCCTGTCGCTGGTCTGCCTGCGGGTCGTGACCGGCCGCGGCGACGAGGCCGACGACGCCGCGTCCCGGGCCGCGCTGGAACGCGTCAACGCCTCGGGCACGGCACTGCTCACCCACATCGTGATCGACGACCGCTACGCGATCCGAGTGGCCGTCGGCTCGGTGAACACCCGGGCCGAGCACGTCGAGGCGCTGTGGACGAGGCTGCGGGCGGCCGCCGAGGAGTGACCGCGGCCGCTTCCATCACCCCTCGTCGCCGCTGGGGATGCGGTGGCGCAGCAGCACCCGGCTGCCACGGCGATCGAAGTGGATCAGCACCGACTCGGACATGTGGCTCATCAACGGGATGCCCCGCCCGCGCGTCGATGACGGCGCCTCCGGCGGCTGCCAGTGGCCGTGGTCCACGATCTCGATCGACAGCGTGCCCGGCTCGGTCCACAGCGTCAGCTCGACGACGCCGGACCCCTCCGCCCCGTAGGCGTGGCGCACCGCGTTGGACGCGGCCTCGTCGACGGCGAGCACGACATCGGCGTTCTCCTGTTCGGTCAGCTCCAGCGGAGCCAGCCATGCGGCCAGCTCGCGACGGATCAGTACGAGCTGGTCGGGGTCTGCGGGCCAGCTTCGGTGCACGAACTCGACGTGCGCGCGATCATTCACCATGACCCCACATTCCACGACGGGCGCCCGACGCAAACCCCACTCGCCGATCGAGGGGTCCGTTCGCCGTTACGGACGGCCACCAGTCGGCCGCGCCGGCCAGCGAGGTGGCGGGCGGGTCCAGACCGAGGCGCGTACGGGCCGCGGTGAGGTCGAGTGTGCGTTCGCGGCCCAGGTGGCGTACCGCGTACCGCGTGGCCGGGGGCAGACGGCTGAGGACCAGCGGCACGTACCGGATCCGGACGTCGAGGTTCCGGGCAGGGCGCGGATGACGCCCTCGAGCACGACCGGGTGCGCGTCGCCGACGTTGTACACCCCCGGCGGCGCGTCCGGCTCGCACGCGCGCAGGACGACGCCGACGAGGGTGCCGAGGCCGGTGAGCGTGTGCAGTGACCTGCCGTCGCCCGGTAGCAGGAGCGTGCGACCCCGGATGGCGGCAAGCAGCCGCGGAAAGCAGTATCGGGTCGCCCGGCCCGTAGACGGCGTGTGGGCGGAGCACGACCGTGTCGGATCGTCCCGCGAGCAGCCGTTCGGCCGCCGCCTTCGACGCCCCGTAGGCGTTGAGGTAGCGATCCACCGGGGCGGCCGACTCCGGGGCGAACACCGTCGGACGAACGGGTCGTAGACGCTCGCACTCGACACGTGCACCAGCCGCACCCCCGGGAACGAGGTGACGACGTGTCGGGTGCCGAGCAGGTTCGCCCGTCAGACGGCCCGGGGGTCGCCCCGGTCGGTGACAGCAGCGGCGGCGTGCACCACCGCATCGACGGACGGGGCGGCGAGAAAGCGGGGCGTCGGGGTGCGGGCCGGTGGTGATGTCCCAGACCCGGCGCGTCAGCGCGACGACCGTGTCGCCCCGCTCCCGGGCGGCCGCGACGACCGCGCCGCCCACGAACCCGGCCGCGCCGGTGACGGCGATCCGCTGACCCGCTCGCACGCTCGCTCGCCGGATGCCGACGTGGTCGGGGCGGTAGCGGTGGTCGGCGTACCAGCCCAGGGTCCGGCGCAGGCCCCAGGCCCGCACCCGCCTGCTCGACGCGCGCACCACCACCTCCGGCCGGTAGGCGTAGCGGTCGGTCAACGGTCGCACGGCGTTGACCAGCGCGCGGTCCTCGTGCAGGTCCTGGATCCGGCTCCGCGGGAAGCCCCCGGCCCGCAGGTACAGCTCCGCGGTGATGCCACCCGCAGCGTTCCGCGGAACGCGGCGCGCAGGGCCGCCGTCCAGTCGGGAGCCGGCAGGCAGTCGGGGTCGGTGCGGGCGAGGTGGGTGGCACCGCCGGCGATGGCGTGCCGCATGCCCGTGTCGGGGCCGCGGCAGCCCGTGAGGGGTGGCGGTCGGTAGCGGCCCACTCGCCGCTCCACCTCGGCGCTCGTGACCTGCCGCTCGAGCAGGTGCACCGCGATCCCACCAGCCGCGATCCCATGGGCCGGAACCCCAGGAGCACCGACTCAGCCGCCCCGCCGACCTCGTCGCCGGCGCCTCCCTCGCCCGGCTCACCCTGCCCCTCGCTGCCCGCACCCGCGTCGCCGCCGTTGCCGTAGCCGTTGTCGACATCACCCGACTCGCCCGTGCTCGGCCCGCCCGGGCCGCTGCCGCCGGTGGCTGCGGCCGCATGATCCGGTTGCGTCCCATGCCGGACGCGTCCCCGGATGCGACGGGACAACCCACCGGAGCGGCGATCGTGTGCCAGGATCG
>JAYSXW010000149.1:0-1797 GCA_043716935.1 Pseudonocardia sp. | reverse complement strand
ACTTCTTCTTGAGGTCGGTCGCGAGCTTGTCGCGCTGGGTCCCGATGATGCGGGCACCCTTTTTCAGGTCGGCCACGGCATTGCCCCTCCTCGTCCGGTCCACGGAGCGGGCCACGGACGATCTCGTCCGGCCCCCCCCCGATGTTATAATGATCGTCCGTGGTGGTACCTCGGACCAGGAGATCCACTCGGTGATCGGTGAGCGGTTCGTCCGAATGGATCACGCGTACGGGTGATCATTGCCGGCGCCCGGGTCACCCGATCGTCATCGCGCCGCCACCTGCCGGTCATGGCGACGTCCGCCGCGGCGCACGGTGCGCCGGATCAGGCGAGCTGCACGAGTTCCAGGTAGTCCGCCGACCAGAGGTCTTCGGTGCCGTCGGGCAGCACGATGACCTTGTCGGGATGCAGTGCCTCGACTGCGCCGGAGTCGTGCGTGACCAGCACGACGGCCCCGCTGAAGTGGCGCAGAGCGTCGAGCACCTGCTCGCGGCTGGCCGGGTCGAGGTTGTTGGTGGGCTCGTCGAGCAGCAGGACATTGGCGGAGCTGGACACCAGCCCGGCGAGAGCGAGCCGGGTGCGCTCACCGCCGGACAGCGTGCCCGCCCGCTGGGCGAGCTGATCGCCGCTGAACATGAACGACCCGAGCAGGGTCCGCAGCTGCTGCTCCCCGGTGTCGGGCGAGGCGTGGCGGATGTTCTCCCAGACCGTGGCGTCCATGTCGAGCGTGTCGTGCTCCTGGGCGAAGTAGCCGGTCCGCAGGCCGTGGCCGGGCACGACCTCTCCGGAATCCGGGACGTCCACGCCTGCCAGCATCCGCAGGAGCGTGGTCTTGCCCGCGCCGTTGAGCCCGAGCACGACAACCTTCGCGCCGCGGTCCACCGCGAGATCGACGCCGGTGAACACCTCCAGCGACCCGTAGGCCCTCGACAGGCCCTCCGCCGTGAGGGGGGTCTTCCCGCAGGGCGCGGGGTCGGGGAAGCGGATGCGCGCGGTCCGGTCGCTCTTCCGTGTGGGCTCGAGATCGGCGAGCAGCTGATCGGCGCGCCGCGCCATGTTCTTCGCGGCGACGGCCTTGGTCGCCTTGGCACCCATCTTCGCGGCCTGTGTGTGCAGCACCGCCGCCTTCTTCTCCGCGTTCGCGCGCTCGCGGCGCCTGCGCTTCTCGTCGGTGGCGCGGGCGTCCTGGTACCGGCGCCAGTCCATGTTGTACTGGTCGACCTCGCCGCGGGTGGCGTCGAGGAACCACACCTTGTTGACGACGGCGCCGAGCAGCTCGGTGTCGTGACTGATCACGACGAGGCCGCCGGTGTGAGACTGCAGGAACCCACGCAGCCAGGTGATCGAGTCTGCGTCGAGGTGGTTGGTGGGCTCGTCGAGCAGCAGCGTGGTGTCGCTCGGCGCTCCGCCGCCGCCGCCGTCGGACGCGGCGAACAGGATGCGCGCAAGCTCCACGCGGCGTCGCTGGCCACCCGAGAGCGTCGAGATCTGCTGCTCGAGGACCCGGTCGGGCAGGCCGAGATGGGCACAGATCCGGGCCGCCTCGCTCTCGGCGGCATAGCCCCCGAGCGCGGAGAAGCGCTCCTCGATGCGGCCGTAGTCGCGCACGGCCTTGTCGTTCTGCTGGCCGTCCACCAGCTCGGCCATGGCCGTCTGGGCCTTCTCCATCTTCCGGAGCATCTCGTCGAGTCCCTTGGCCGACAGCACACGATCCCGCGCGCTGACCGTCAGGTCGCCCTCGCGGGGGTCCTGGGGGAGGTACCCGACGGGGCTGTTCGCGCCGACCCTGCCCGCATA
>JAYSXW010000148.1:0-1801 GCA_043716935.1 Pseudonocardia sp. | reverse complement strand
GAGATCGACGCGATCACAGCGAGGCCGCCGACCTTCGTCGACACGATCGTCGCCCTGGAGGCCTCCGGGGCGACGCTACGGCGGGTCTCGGCGGTGTTCTTCACACTCGTCAGCGCCTGCAGCACCGAGGGGATCCGGGCGATCGAGGCGCAGGTGGCGCCACTGCTCGCCGCGCACACCGACGCGATCACCCTCGACCCCGCGCTGTTGCACCGCATCGAGACGATCCTGGACGCGGCCCCGGAGCTCGATCGGGAGTCGCAGCGGCTGCTGGAGCGCCGCCACCGCGACGCCGTGCGGGCCGGGGCCCGCCTGGGCCCCGACGATCAGCAGCGGCTCCGCGAGATCAACGCCGAGCTGTCCACGCTCTCGACGGAGTTCGGCGCGAAGTTGCTGGCCGAGGCCAACGACTCGGCTGTGCTCGTCGACGATCCGGCACGGCTCGACGGCCTCTCCCCGGACGCGATCTCGGCCGCCGCCCGTGCCGCCGCGGCCCGGGGTATGAACGGCCACCTGATCACTCTCGTTCTCCCGACGGCGCAGCCCCCACTCGCCTCCCTCACCGACGCTGCTCTGCGCGAACGCGTCCACGAGGCATCGGTGTCGCGGGGAGCCCGCGGCAACGACCACGACACCCGTGCGATCGTCCTGCGCACCACCGCGTTGCGCGCCGAACGCGCCCGGCTGCTCGGCCACCCACACCACGCGTCCTGGTCGGTGGAGGTGGGGACCGCGGGCAGCGTCGAGGCCGTCGACGCGATGTTGGGCAAGCTCGCGCCGATCGCGGCGGCCAACGCGCGGGCCGAGGCGTCCGAGCTCGGCGTCGAGCACGCCTGGGACCGCGCCTTCCACACCGAACGGGTCCGGCGTGAGCGCTTCGACCTCGACGCCGACGCGTTGCGCCCCTACTTCGAGCTGGAACGCGTGCTGCACGACGGCGTGTTCTTCGCCGCCGAGGAGCTCTACGGCCTGCGGTTCGCCGAGCGGCACGACCTGCCCGCGCAGCACGCGGACGTCCGGATCTTCGACGTCGCCGACGAGGACGGGCCGCTGGGGCTGTTCGTCGCCGACCTCTACGCCCGCGACTCCAAGCGCGGCGGGGCGTGGATGAACTCGTTCGTGTCGCAGAGCCGGCTGCTCGACACCCGCCCGGTCGTCCTCAACACGCTCAACCTCGCGAAGCCCGCCGACGGCGAGCCGACACTGCTCAGCATCGACAACCTGCGCACCCTGTTCCACGAGTTCGGACACGCGCTGCACGGGCTGCTCTCCGACGTTCGCTACCCGACGTTCGCCGGCACGTCCGTGCCGCGCGACTTCGTCGAGTACCCGTCGCAGGTCAACGAGATGTGGCTCGACCACTCCGACGTCCTGGCGAACTACGCCCGGCACCACGCCACGGGCGAGCCGCTGCCGACCGCGCTCCTGGGAAAGCTGGCGGCATCACGAAGGTTCGGCGAGGGTTTCGCCACCACCGAGTACCTGGCCGCGGCGCTGCTCGACCAGGCCTGGCACCGCCTGGGCCCCGACGACGTGGTCACCGACGTCCTCGCGTTCGAGACGGCCGCCCTGGCCGCGGCCGGTGTCGACGTCCCCACCGCCCCGCCCCGCTACCGCAGCACCTACTTCAACCACGTGTTCGGCGGCGGTTACGCCGCGGGTTACTACTCCTACATCTGGAGCGAGGTGCTCGACGCCGACACCGTCGAGTGGTTCGCCGAGCACGGCGGGCTCACCCGCGAGAACGGCGACACGTTCCGCCGCGAGCTGCTCTCCCGCGGCGGCGCGATCGACCCGATGG
>JAYSXW010000147.1:0-1802 GCA_043716935.1 Pseudonocardia sp. | reverse complement strand
CCCCTCGCCGCAACGCGCGTCCAGCTGTGCGACCTCCTCGAGAGACGCCAGCGACACCTTGTCCGCCGACGGACAGCCGAAGCTGACACCGGCGAACTCCACCGACACCGGACCGTCGGGCAGCGACTCGGAAGCGGCCGGCTCCGAGATGAGTGGCGTCAGGTCGAGGATTTCGAAGACACGCTCGAAGCTGACCAGTGCCGTCATCACGTCGAGCCGGCGATGCGCGACAGCGTGGCACGGGAGAACGGACGTCGTTCCTCGTACGCGTGGGCGGCCTGGTACATCGAGTGCCACGCCACCATCTCCATGCTCATCGACAGCTCCCTCGTCGTGGGCGGGTGCAGTGTGGCGCCGAGCACCGACAATTCCGGAACGCTGGACTCCGACATGGTCGACGTCGAGGCCGGGCGGACCAGGCCCGGGACCGGATCTCAGGAGCGGCGCGGACCCCCGGGCTGCCACAGGACGTCACCCTCGGGGTTCGCGACGCGACCGAGGATGAACAGCAGGTCCGAGAGGCGGTTGAGGTAGCGGGCCGTGAGCGGGTTGGTGCGCTCCGGCTCGGCGTCGAACAGGGCCCAGACCGACCGCTCGGCGCGGCGCGTGACCGTCCGGGCGACATGAAGGTAGGCCCCGCCCGGGGTGCCGCCGGGCAGGATGAACGAGTCGAGCTTCGGGAGATCCTCGTTGAAGTCGTCGCACCACCCCTCGAGCCGCGTCACGTACTCGTCGGTGAGGCGCAGCGGAGGGTGCTCCGGATCGGCGACGATCGGGCAGCAGAGGTCGGCGCCGACGTCGAACAGGTCGTTCTGGACCTGCCGCAGCGGTGCCAGCACCTGGGGCGACAGACCGCCGAGCGTGACCGCAACGCCGAGGGCGGCATTGGTCTCGTCGGTGTCGGCGTAGGCGGCGAGACGGACGTCGGTCTTGCGGACGCGGCTGAGGTCACCGAGCGCGGTGGTGCCGTCGTCGCCCGTCTTGGTATAGATCCTGGTCAGGTGCACAGCCATGGGGGGACGGTATCCCGGGGCGCGCGACGGGATAACGTCGACGCCCGTGGCAGAGCATTTCGCGGTGACCGGCGGAGCCCGGCTCGACGGGTCGGTACACGTCGTCGGGGCGAAGAACAGTGTGTTGAAGCTGATGGCGGCGTCCCTGCTCGCGGAGGGCACGACGACGCTGACGAACTGCCCGGAGATCCTCGACGTCCCGCTGATGGCCGACGTGCTGCGCAGCCTCGGGTGCACGGTGTCCGTCGACGGCAGCACGGTCGTCATCGACGTCCCGGCCGAGCCGGGCTCGCAGGCCGACTACAAGTCGGTGTCCAGGCTGCGCGCGTCGGTGTGTGTGCTCGGCCCGCTGCTGGCGCGCTGTGGGCGGGCGGTCGTGCCACTGCCCGGGGGGGACGCGATCGGCTCCCGACCGCTCGACATGCATCAGGCCGGGTTGCGCAAGCTGGGTGCGAGCACCGAGATCGAGCACGGACGGGTGGTGGCGCGGGCCGAGCACCTGCGGGGCGCCCAGATCTGGCTCGACTTCCCCAGCGTCGGCGCCACGGAGAACATCCTGATGGCCGCGGTCCTGGCCGAGGGCCCCACGGTGATCGACAACGCGGCCCGCGAGCCGGAGATGGTCGACCTGTGCACGATGCTCCAGCAGATGGGCGCCAAGATCGACGGCGTCGGAAGCTCGACGCTCACGGTGCATGGCGTCACCGGGCTCGCTCCGGCGGAGCACCGCGTGATCGGTGACCGGATCGTGGGTGCGACCTGGGCGTTCGCGGCGGTGATGACGAGAGG
>JAYSXW010000146.1:0-5296 GCA_043716935.1 Pseudonocardia sp. | reverse complement strand
CGACCTGCTCTACTACGCCGCAGGCACCCTGGGTCTGCCCGGCGCCATGTTCACCGCCAGCCACAACCCGGCCCGCTACAACGGCATCAAGCTGTGCCGGGCCGGGGCGACACCGATCGGGCAGGACACCGGGCTCGAGCGGCTGCGCGGCGACGTCGAGGCCGGGGTCCCCAGCGGTCCGGGCGGCGGCGCGGTCACCACGCAGGACGTGCTGGCCGACTACGCCGCCTACCTGCGCCGCCTCGTCGACGTCTCCGGCGGACGGCCGTTGAAGGTCGTCGTGGACGCCGGCAACGGCATGGGCGGCCACACGGTGCCGGAGGTCTTCGCCGGCCTCCCCGTCGAGCTGGTGCCGCTCTACTTCGAGCTCGACGGCACGTTCCCGAACCACGAGGCCAACCCACTCGACCCCGCCAACGTCGTCGACCTGCAGAAACGCGTCGTGGCCGAGGGAGCCGACCTGGGCCTGGCGTTCGACGGCGACGCCGATCGTTGTTTCGTGATCGACGAGCGCGGTGAGCCGGTGAGCCCGAGCGCGATCACGGCGCTGGTGGCGGTCCGCGAGCTGGCGAAGGCGCCGGGCGGCGCTGTCATCCACAACCTCATCACCTCGCGTGCGGTGCCCGAGATCGTCGCCGAGCACGGCGGTCGGGCCGTGCGCACGCGTGTCGGGCACTCGTTCATCAAGCAGACGATGGCGCGGACGGGCGCGGTGTTCGGCGGAGAGCACTCCGCGCACTACTACTTCCGCGACTTCTGGAAGGCCGACTCCGGCATGCTCGCCGCACTGCACGTGCTGGCCGCGCTCGGCGAGCAGGACGGCCCGATGTCGACGCTGATGCGCGACTACGAGCGCTACGCAGCGTCCGGTGAGATCAACTCGACGGTGCGCGACCAGGCCGGACGCGTCGCCGCCGTCCGGGCCCGCTACGCCGACCGCGCCACGTTCGACGAGCTGGACGGCCTGACGGTCAACCTGGCCGACGGAGCGTGGTTCAACCTGCGCGCGTCCAACACCGAGCCCCTGCTGCGGCTCAACGTGGAGGCCGCCGACGCGGCCGCCGTGGCCGCGCTCGTCGACGACGTGCTGGCAGTCGTGCGGGCCTGACGATGACGTCCGGCCCGCGTCCTGGCAGCATCGCCTGGGGATACCGCGCAGCAGCGCGCAGCAGCAGCGCATAACACCGACGAAGGAGCAGACCATGGCCGTCGAGCTCGACCCCCAGCTGATGGACATCCTCGCCTGCCCGTCCGACGACCACGCGCCGCTGCGGGCCGGCACCCCCGCCGATCCGGACGCCGACGTCCTGACGTGCACGGTGTGCGGGCGCGGTTACCCGGTGGTGGACGGCATCCCGGTGCTGCTGCTCGACGAGGCCATCCCACCGGCAGGCGCGTGACCGTGCTCGACGACGCCCTGCTCGGTGACACGCGCGCGCTGGCCGCCCTCGACACGGGCGACGCGCTCCGCTCGGCCGCCACCGCGGGGGCGCAGGTCCGCGCCGCCGCACACGGGGCGCTCGAGGTCGGCGTCGCGGAGCTGGCGGGCACCCGGCCCCGGTCGCTCGTGCTGCTGCGGCGTCCTGGCACCTCCGGGTCGGCCGCGGCCCTGTTGGTGGCACTGATCGGGCCCGCCGCGGCGGTACCGGTGATCGTCGTCGACGGTGTGCCCGGCTGGATCGGGCCGCTCGACGTCGTTGTCGCCCACACCGCCGACGGGGAGGACACGGAGCTGGCCGCCGGCGTGGCGCTGGCCGTCGGGCGGGGCGCCGAGGTGGTGCTGTCGGCGCCAGCACACGGGCCGGTGGTGGCCGCCGGCGCGGGGCGGGTCCGACTGGTGGAACCGCGCATCCCCGTGCCGCCGGGGCTCGACCTGCCCCGGGCGCTGGCCGTCGGGCTGGCCACGGCGACCGCGCTGGGCCTGATCGACAGCACCGCCGGCGCCCTGCTCGACCCGCTCGCCGACCAACTCGACTCCGAGGCCGAGCGCAGCCAGCCCGGCCACGAGCCGTTCATGAACCCGGCGAAGGCGCTGGCACTGCGCCTGGCCGAGCACACGCCGCTGCTGTGGGGCACCGACCCGGCCGCGTCCGCAGTGGCCGAACACGCGGCGACCGCGCTCGCCACGCACGCGGGCGTGGTGGCGCACGCCGGTGACATCGCCCGCACCGCGTCGGCGTCGGCGCTGGTCCGGGCGCTGGACGGGGCCGTGGGCGGCGGCAGCGACATCTTCCACGACCCGTTCGACGACGCCGGCGATCCGACCGCGCCGCCGCTGCGGCTGGTGCTGCTCGCGACCGGCGACGACGACCCGGAACGGGCCGCGCTGCGGCGCACCGGCCGTGGCTGGCCGGGCGCCGATGTCGTGTACCCCGTCGAGGAGGTGCCGCGCGGGGTCCGGCACGCCGCGGTGCTGCGCGCCGTGCTGCTCGCGTCGCGGTTCGACGTGGCGTCGGTCTACCTGGGTCTGGCGACCCGCATGGTCGATCCGGCCGCGAGCTGACGGGGACGCGAGTGGATCTGTTGCACAATCCTGTCCGGCCCTACGCGTGGGGCTCGCGCACCGTCATCGCGGAGCTGCTCGGTGAGGAGTCGCCCTCGGCGCACCCGCAGGCGGAGCTGTGGTTCGGCGCGCACCCCGCCGATCCGTCGCACCTCGTGCACGCCACCGGTGACCGGACGTCCCTGATCGAGGCGCTGGCCGTCGACGCCCACACCCTGCTGGGCCCCGACCGCCACGAGCGGTGGGCGTCGACGCTTCCTTTCCTGCTCAAGGTCCTGGCCGCCGACGAGCCGCTCTCGTTACAGGCGCACCCGAGCATCGATCAGGCGCGGGTCGGGTTCGCCCGGGAGCGTGCGGCCGGCATCCCGCTCAACGCCGCCCACTGCAACTACCGCGACGCCAACCACAAGCCCGAGCTGATCTGCGCGCTGACCGAGTTCCACGCGCTGGTCGGCTTCCGGGAGCCGGCGCGCACGGTCGATCTGCTGCGCGAGCTGGCGGTGCCGGAGCTGGCCGCGCACGGGGAGCTGCTGGCCGGCCAGCCCGATGCCCACGGCCTGCGGGCCCTGTTCACCACGTGGATCACGCTGCCGCAGGCGATGTTGGACACGCTCGTGCCGGCCCTGCAGGACGGGTGCGTCCGTCTGGCCGGCGACGCGGGGGAGTTCCACACCGAGGTCCGCACCGTCCTGGAGCTCTCGGAGCGCTACCCCGGCGACGCGGGCGTGCTGGCCGCACTGCTGCTCAACCGCGTCACGATCGCGCCCGGCGAGGCGCTCTACCTGCCCGCGGGCAACCTGCACGCCTACCTCGCGGGCGCGGGCATCGAGCTGATGGCCAGCTCCGACAATGTCCTGCGCGGGGGGCTGACGCCCAAGCACATCGACGTCCCGGAGCTGGTGGCGGTGCTCGACTTCACCGCCGCGACCCCGCCCGTCATCACCGGTCGCGTCGACGGAGCCTGGACGCGCTACGACGCCCCCGCCGAGGAGTTCCTGCTCCGCCGCTTCGAGGGCGAGGGCGGGCCGGTGCCGGTGCCCGACGGGGGCCCCCGGATCCTGCTCTGCACCTCGGGCGCCGCAGTGGTCCGGGCCGGCGCCACCGAGCTGAAGATCGGCCGGGGCGCGTCGCTATGGCTCTCGGCGGCCGACGTCGACGTCGCGGTGCTCGACGCCGCCGCGCACACCCAGCTGTTCCTGGCGAGCGACGGGCTGCCCTGAGCGACGTCCGATGTGCCCTAGGGTCGCTGACATGACAGCACAGGGGGGTAACCGGGCGATCGTCGCGGCACTGCTGGCGAACGCGGGCATCGCGGTCGCCAAGTTTGTCGGATTTCTGGTCACCGGGTCGTCGTCGATGCTCGCGGAGTCGGTGCACTCGCTCGCCGACACGTCCAACCAGGGCCTGCTGCTGCTCGGCGGCAACCGGGCCAAGCGGGCCGCCACGGCGGAACACCCCTTCGGCTACGGCCGCGACCGCTACTTCTACTCGTTCGTCGTCGCGCTGTTGCTGTTCACCCTCGGCTCGGTGTTCGCGCTCTACGAGGGCATCCACAAGCTGGCCGAGCCCGAGCCACTGACCTCGCCGCTGGTGGCCGTGGCGATCCTGGTGATCGCAATCGGGCTGGAGGGTTACTCGTTCCGCACCGCGATCGCCGAGTCGCGCCCGCTCAAGGGCGACGGCACGTGGTGGCAGTTCATCCATCAGGCCAAGGTGCCCGAGCTGCCGGTGGTGCTCCTCGAGGACTTCGGCGCGCTGATCGGGCTGGCGTTCGCTCTGCTCGGTGTCGGGCTCTCGGAGCTGACCGGCAGGCCCGCCTTCGACGCGATGGGCACCATCGCGATCGGCCTCCTGCTCGGCGTCATCGCGATCATCCTCATCATCGAGATGAAGAGCCTACTGATCGGCGAGGGCGCGACGCCGCCGGTCCTCTCGACCATCACCGACGGCCTCGTGTCGGGCGACGTGCAACGCGTGCTGCACATCCGCACCCAGTACCTCGGGCCTGAGGAGATGTTGGTCGCGGCCAAGATCGCGACGACCCCCGGGTTGCCCATGGAGGCCGTCGCCCGCGAGATCGACGCCGCCGAGGCCCGCGTGCGCGCCGCCGTCCCCGAAGCGCGGGTGATCTACCTGGAGCCCGATCTGGACCGCACGGCCAGCACCGGATCGGACGCCGTGCGGGCCCGACCCGACCGGTCCGTCTGACCTGTCCGGGCGGCGAGCGCGCCCAGCACCACCCACATCGCGAGTGAGATCCGCAGGGCGTTGGCGGGGTGGTCGGCCAGACTCATGACGGCGAAACCCGCCAGTCCCGCGCCGATGGCCGCGGCGGTCAGCGAGCCGGCCCGGGCGCCCGTACCGACTGCTCGACACCCGGCCCCCGCCCGAGAGGCGGGGGAGCCGATTGCCGAGCGGTCGGGCGTCCGCCGGCGGCTCTCATGACGACCGTGTCGATCGGGGCGGTGGCGGGTTCGGGATGGGCGGTCACGGGGCGGTTGTTCCGTACTGGGATGGCCGGGTCACCGACGGCGGATGGCGACGAGGAACCGATCACGTGACGAACGGGCGCTACCGCCTCTCGCGGGCGGCTTGGTCGGCCTCTCTGGCGTAGTTCGGGTCGGTGCGGAGGCGGCTGTGCTTCGCGCTGTAGAGGAAGTACACGACGAACCCGCGCCATCCACACGACGAACCGTAGCCAGGTGGCGGCGGGCAGGTTCAGCATGAGGTGGGGCGACGCCAGCGCGGCGAGGACGGACACGACCGGCACGCCGGGGCAACGGAACGCGCGGG
>JAYSXW010000145.1:0-5320 GCA_043716935.1 Pseudonocardia sp. | reverse complement strand
CCACGGACCGCGACCGGGTCGCCGTCATCGGGATGGCCTGCCGGTTCCCGCAAGCCCCCGACGTGGACACCTTCTGGTCCAACCTGCAGTCGGGCCGGTCCGCGGTCACGGAGGTGCCCCGGTCGCGGTGGGACCACCGGGAGTGGTATCGGGCCACACCGCAGATCGGGTTCAGCATCAGCAAGTGGGGCGGGTTCGTCGACGACATCGCGGAGTTCGACCCGGACTTCTTCGGCCTCTCCGACGACGAGGCAAGCGCACTCGACCCGGCCATTCGGATGATGCTGGAGACGACCGCGAGCTGCATGCACGACGCGGGCTACCCAGCCGCCGAACTGGAAGGCCAGGACGTCGGGGTGTTCGTCGGCGCGCGGATGTCGGACTACGGGCGGAGGGCCGGGGTCCGGCCGCACGTGCTGCGCTCGGACCAGAACTTCATCGCGGCCTACGTCGCCCACCACTTCGACTTCCACGGGCCCAACCTCGTGGTCGACAGTGCCTGCTCGTCGTCGCTGGTCGGCGTGCAACTCGCGATCCGGAGCCTGCTGGCAGGCGAGTCGACGATGGCCGTCGCGGGCGGGGTGGAGGTGCTTCTCGACGAGCGGGACTACATCGATCTCAGCGCGGCCAGGGCACTCTCCCCGTCCGGCCGATGCGCCACGTTCGACGAGCGGGCCGACGGCTTCGTCCCCGGCGAGGGATGCGGGGTGGTGCTGCTCAAACCGCTCGCGGCCGCTCTGGCCGACGGTGACCGGGTCTACGCGGTGATCGACGGGGTGGCGGTCAACAACGACGGCCGCACGATGGGCGTCACGACCCCCAACCCGAGGGCGCAGGCACAGGTCGTCGAAAAAGCACTGGCGACATCGGGTCGGCGGCCCGACGAGATCACGATGATCGAGGCGCACGGCACCGGGACCATGATCGGTGACCCGATCGAGCTGCGAGCACTCACCGACGCGTTCGGCGGCCCGACCGCGGAGCGCGCCGCCTGGTGCGCGATCGGCAGCGTGAAGTCCAACCTGGGCCACCTGCTGAGCGCGGCCGGAATCGCCGG
This sequence comes from Pseudonocardia sp., assembly GCA_043716935.1. Taxonomy (GTDB): domain Bacteria; phylum Actinomycetota; class Actinomycetes; order Mycobacteriales; family Pseudonocardiaceae; genus Pseudonocardia. The sequence goes on along the minus strand of JAYSXW010000145.1, from coordinate 4,263 downwards.
CCTGCTGAAGGTGGCATTGTCCCTGCACCACGGCGAGATCCCGCCGACGCTGTTCTGCGAACGCCCGAACCCGCGGTTCGACTTCGCGCGGTCGCCGTTCTTCCCCGTCACGTCCGGACGGATGTGGAATGCCGAACCGGGTTCCCGGGTCGCGGGGCTCAGCTCGTTCGGCATGGGCGGTACCAACGCCCACCTGATCGCGAGCGGGCTCGATCCCGCGCTGCGGAACGGCCAGCCGCCCGCGCGGCCGAAGCTGGCCCCGCCGGCGTTCCGGCGCAGGCGGCTGTGGCTCGATCGGCCAGGCGACGAGCCCGGATCGTCGATGGTCTCGTCGATCCTCGATCTTCAGCTCACGACGTCATGACGGTAAGGAGCCCGACCATGCAGGAGCTCGAATGCCGGGTCACCCTGACCGACAACGATTTCATCATGCGCAACCACCGGGTGCACGACGTCAGCGTGCTGCCCGGAGTGACCTTCCTCGACCTCATCTTCCGGCTGCTGATCGCGTCCAATGTGGATCACCGGCACGCCGTGGTGCGCAACGTGGTGTTCGCGGAGGCCATCGTGACGACCGCGGGCTTCGACCGGGAGATCCGCTGCCGCGTGTCGGCTCCCGCCGACGGGACCCAGCTGATCACGGCGGAGAGCCGTTGGTCGACGTCCGGCAAGCCGGTCTCGGCCTGGCGGGACAACTTCACCGCCCAGCTGGTCCAGGACGGCGGGCCGCCGCCGCCCGACGTGGACCTGGCGGACCTGGCGGCTCGCGCCACGGACCGCGGGGACATGGCGGAGCTCTATGCGCGGGCCCGCGCCGAGGACATCGAGCACGGCGCACCGATGCGCTGCACAGGTCCACTGCTGCGCGGGCCGTCCGACCACCCGTTCCTGCTCGCCGAGCTGAGCCTGGAGGACCCGGCGGCCGACCAGGGCGGCCGGTTCCACCTGCACCCCGCGAAGCTGGACGCCTCGACCCTGGCCGGTTTCGGGCTCACGGAGGTCTCCGGCCAGGACCCGTTCATCCCGATGTTCATCCGGGAGTTCCGGGCGCCGGAACCGCTGGCCGGCACCTGCTTCGTCCACGTGCCCCGACCGGAGGTGCTGGCCGGGTCCGGCGACATGATCACGAATGACTACGCACTCTACGACGAGCAGGGCCGCTACCTGGCCGGGTTCATCGGGCTGTCCTGCAAGCGGATCCGCTTCCCCGGCCAGATCGCCCGGCTGTTGGCCGATGTCGAGCCGGCCGGGTCGCAGGCGGCGCCTGCGGCAACGCCCGTCCCCGACGCTCCTCCGACGGCGGACGCACCCACCACCACCACCGCCGACGTCACGGCTCGGCTGGCCTCGACGATCGCCGCCATGCTGGATCGCCCGACCGGTTCCGTGGCCTGCGATGTCGGCTTCTACGACCTCGGGCTGGACTCGGTGGCGATCCTGGAGCTCGGCCGCCAGCTGGAGTCCATGGTCGGGGAGTCGCTCTACCCGACGTTGCTGTTCGAGTACAGCACGGTCGACAAGCTGGCCGAGTACCTGGTCGGCAACCACACCATCGCACCGGGCCTCCCGACCCCGACCCCCGCAGAGCCGGTGCCCGCGCCGAGCGACGAGGCGGTTCGCACCTCCGCGCTGACCGACCGCTGGGAGGCCTCCGACGGCCCCGTGCGGCCCGCCGACGATCTCGTCGTCATCGGTCCCACGGACGTCGTCGCACTCCTGCCGGATCACCTCGACGGAGCGTTCGTGCCGGTCCGCACCGGTTCCGAGTTCGCCGCGTCCGACGACGGTTTCCGCCTCGACCCGACCCGGCGGGAGCACCTGGATCGGCTCTTCGACGAACTGGAGTCAGCGGGCCGCGCAGCGGGCGATCTGGCCCTGGTGGTCACCGCCGACGCCGACGTGACCGAGGCCTGCCTCATGGTGTGGACCGCGGCCACTGCGCTGCTGGACCGGCGGTCGGCCGGATCCCGGCGGATGACCGTGGTGTGCTCGTCCGGTCGCGAGGCACCCGCCGGGGTCGACGCCGTCCGGGTCCCACCGGTGGTGGCCGGGCTCGCCGCGTTCGCCCGCACGATCACCGCGGAGACCCCGCAGGTGCATTGCCGGGTGGCGCACGCGGCCACCGACTCGGCCGGACCTGCCGACGCGGCCACGGCTGCGTTGCTCGCGGCCGCGGTGGCCGACGGGTCGCCCGAGGCGGAGCTGCGCTATCGAGACGGACGGCGGATGGTCCGGCGCTGGGTGCCGGTCGCCCTTCCCGCCGTATCGACCCCGCTGCGGGAACAGGGCTGCTACCTGGTGACCGGAGGATCCGGCGGGCTCGGGATCCAGCTCACCGACCATCTGGTCCGGACGCAGCGGGCGCGGGTGATGCTGGTCGGCATCCGGCCGACGAGCCCAGAGCTGGGCGATCGCATCGCGGCCTGGAACGCCGCGGGCGGTGACGTCCGGCACGTCGCGGCCGACATCACCCGACCCGGCGAGGCGGACCGCGCGGCCGGCGCGGCCCGGGCTGCGTTCGGCCGGATCGACGGTGTCGTCCACTGCGCGGGGGTGAGCCGCGACGGGGTCTACTTCCGGAAGCAACCGGCCGACCTGGTCGCCGTCATGGCCCCGAAGACGCTCGGCACCCTCCACCTGGACCGGGCCACCGCCACCGACGAGCTCGACTTCTTCGTCGTCTACTCCTCGCTGGCGGCCAGCGTGGCCAACCCCGGCCAGTGCGACTACGCCGCCGGTAACGCGTTCGCCGAGGCGTTCGTCTGCGACCGCGCCGGCCGGACGGACCGGGCCGGGCGCAGCGTCGCCATCGGCTGGCCGTTCTGGGCCGACGGCGGTATGCGTCTGCCCGACGCGACGGTCGAGGACGTGCGCAGGGCCGGCCGGCTGCCGCTGCCCACCGCGGAGGGACTGCGGGTCCTCGAACACGCCATCGCGGGCGAGCACCCGTTGCTGGTCGTGCTGCACGGCCGGCCCGAGGTGGTCGACCTGATGCTCCCCGGTCTGTCGGGCAACGAACCCGCCAGGACCGAACCAGCCAGGACCGGGCCTTCGGCTCCGGCGCCGGACGACGACGGTATCGCCGTCATCGGCATCGCGGGCCGGTATCCGCAGGCGGCCGACCTGAAGGCGTTCTGGCGCAACCTCCTGGCCGGACAGGACTGCATCACCGAGGTGCCCGAGGACCGCTGGAACCACGCCGACATCTACGACCCGGCCAAGGACCGCAAGGGACACACCTACGGCAAGTGGGGCGGGTTCCTCGACGGGGTCGACCTGTTCGACGCGAAGTTCTTCGGCATCTCGCGGCGCGAGGCGGAGCGGATGGATCCGCAGGAACGCCTGTTCCTCACCACGTGCTGGCATGCCCTCGAGGATGCCGGCTACCCCCCTCAGACGCTGGGCGAGCAGGCCGTCGGCGTCTTCGCCGGGGTCATGTGGAACCACTACCAGCTGGTCGAGGGCGCGGACGACGGTGTGGCCCCGACCGCCATGCACGCCTCGATCGCCAACCGGGTCTCCTACACCTTCGACCTGACCGGCCCGAGCATGGCCGTGGACACCGCATGCTCCTCGTCGTCCACGGCGATCTACCTCGCGGTGCAGAGCCTGCGCAGGGGGGAGAGCGGACTCGCTCTCGCCGGAGGAGTCAACGCCTCGCTGCACCCCCAGAAGTACCTCCAGCTCTCCCAGGGCAACTGGCTGTCCACCGACGGACGGTGCCGTGCGTTCGGGCGGGACGGATCCGGGTACGTGCCAGGAGAGGGTGTCGGAGCGGTGGTGCTCAAGCCGTTGAGCCATGCTCGTCGGGACGGCGACTCCGTCTACGGGGTCATCCGGGCGGCCACGATCAACCACGGGGGCCGCACGGGCGGGGTCACGGTGCCCAACCCGGCCTCCCAGGCCGCGCTGATCAGTGCCGCGCTCCGGGAGGCAGGCTGGGATCCGGACACGGTCGGCTACCTGGAGGCGCACGGCACCGGCACCGCGTTGGGCGACCCGATCGAGGTCGAGGGCGCGCGCCGGGCGTTCGGCGGCCCGCGTCCCGACGGGAGCACGTGCGGGATCGGCTCGGTGAAGTCCAACGTCGGCCACCTGGAAGGTGCTGCCGGTGTCGTCGGAGTGACGAAGGTGCTGCTCCAGCTCAAGCACGCGACGATCGTGCCGTCGCTGCACGCCGAGGAGACCAACCCGAAGATCGACTTTTCGGCCACCCCGTTCGTCATGCCGCAGGAACCCGTGTACTGGCCGAGGCCGGACTCC
>JAYSXW010000144.1:0-1816 GCA_043716935.1 Pseudonocardia sp. | reverse complement strand
GGCGGGGGTCGTAGGTGCGCAGGACGCCGGCGAGCTGGTCGTTGCGGAAGATCCGTGCGTTGCCGTAGTAGCGCTGCTCCAGGGCCAGCGCGCCGCGGCGCAGCAGGTCCTTGCCCCGCACGCCCTCGGGCAGCCGCGTGGACGCCCGGCCCAGCAGCAGCCGCAGCATGCCGGGCACCCGTTCGAACGGCGCGAGGGACAGGGGCTCGCGATAGATCGTGTAGCCGCCGAACAGCTCGTCGGCGCCCTCACCCGAGAGCACCACCTTGACGTGCTGGCGCGCCTCGCGGGCGATGAACCAGAGCGGAACGAGGGCGGGATCGGCCACCGGGTCGTCGAGGTACCAGACGATCAGCGGCAGCGCGGCCATCATCTCGTCGGGCTTCACCGTGCGGACGACGTGTCGGACGCCGATGGCGGCCGCCGATTCCGCGGCGACGTCCACCTCGGAGTAGCCCTCGCGATCGAAGCCGGTGGTGAACGTGATCAGGTCGGGGTTGTGCTCCTTGGCCAGGGCGGCGATGGCCGTCGAGTCGATGCCGCCGGACAGGAACGCCCCGACCGTGACGTCGGCGCGCATGTGTTTGGCCACCGAGTCGCGCAGGACGTCGGCGATCCTGCGGTGCAGCTCCGGACCTGTTCCGCCCGTGCCGCGCAGGACCGGCACGAAGTAGCGCTCCTCGTCGATCTCGCCGCCGGGCCGTACCGTGACGTGGCAGCCGGACTCGACGCGCCGGATCGCCCGGTGCATCGTCGCGGGCTCGGGGACGTACTGGAACAGCAGGTAGTGCTGCAGCGCCGCGCGGTCCAGATGGGTGGCCTGGTCGCCGAGCCCGAGGGTGGGGGCGATCTCCAGCAGGCTTTTCTTCTCGCTCCCGAACGCCACCCCGGCCGGGCCGGAGGCGAGGAACAGCGGCTTGATGCCGAACGGGTCGCGGGCGGCGAACAACACCCGTTCGTGGGCGTCCCAGATGAGGAAGGCGAACATGCCGCGCAGCCGACCGACCGCGGCCGGACCCCAGTGGTGGTACGCGGCGACGACGGCCTCGGTGTCGCCGTCGGTGGCGAAAGTGGCGCCGTGGTCGCGGGTCAGCTCGTCGCGCAGCTCCAGGTAATTATAGACCTCGCCGTTGAAGACGATGGTGTAGCGGCCGTCGCAGTAGTGCAGCGGTTGGTGCGAATGGTCCACGTCGATGATGGAGAGACGGTTGAATCCGAACACCACGTCGCCGTCGTTCCAGGTTCCGCTCTCGTCGGGACCCCGGTGCCGCGCACAGCGCAGGGCGTCCGCGATCGGCGGGGTCCGGCTCGCGGCGTCGGCCCCCGAGGTCAGCAGTCCCAGCAAGCCGCACATGGGCGGCAGTATGCCGCGTCACCCCGGCCCCCGGTCGCCGCACCCGACAGGCGAATCACGGCCCCGCTCGTCTAGTCTCTACGCGAGGTCGAAGACGCGTGCGGGACGCGCGTCCGGGGATACCCGGCGGCCAGGACGACGACGGTTCGGGAGGTGGCGCGCAGTGGGCCGAGCACAGCAGGGGGCCATCCACCGCGGTCGTGGCCGAGCGGTGACGCTGAGCGCCCTCGCCGCGCTGATGCTCCCCTTCACCACCGGCTGCTCCGTGAACGACGTCATCCGGTTCGGCTGGCCCTCGGGCGTGACGCCTCAGGGTGTGGCGATGCGGGAGCTGTGGACCTACGCGGCGCTCGCCGCCCTCGTGGTCGGGTTCATCACCTGGGGCGCGATATTCTGGGCGATCGTCTTCCACCGGAAGCGCAAGGGCGACGACGACACCCCGCCCCGCCAGACGCAGTACAA
>JAYSXW010000143.1:0-16218 GCA_043716935.1 Pseudonocardia sp. | reverse complement strand
CCACGCCCGAGGAGGCGGAGACCTACACGGCCAAGGCCGTCGAGATGATGGCCCACCACGGCATCGACGCCGCCCTGCTCGCTGCAGCCGATCCGACGCTGGACGAGATCGGCGGCGCGCGTCTGGAGGTGCACGATCCCTACCGCGCGGGTAAGGCCCGCCTGCTGGCCTGGACGGCGTCCGCACTGCGGTGCCGCGCCGTGCTGCACGAGGCGTGGGGCGGGCGCGTCACGGCCGTCACCGTGTTCGGGTTCGGGTCCGACCGCGAGCGCGTGGAGCTGCTCTACACCTCACTGTTGCGGCAGGCCACGGGCCAGCTCGGCCAGCAGCGGCCGGCGCGCGATGGCGAGTCGGTGGCGGCGTACCGCCGATCGTGGCTGCACGGTTTCGCCACCGAGGTGCACCGGCGCCTGACCGCGGCCGAGGCGGCGGCGGCCGGTGCCGCCCAGGATTCCTGCCGGCCGGGCACCGGTCGCTCCGTGGCGCTGGTGCTGGCCGACCGCACCGGTCGGGTCGGGCAGGCGTGGGCGCAGGCTTACCCGCGGCTGGGGCGGGCACGGCGGCCGGTGCTGTCCGGCTCGGGCTTCCACGAGGGGTCGGCCGCCGGCACGCGGGCCGATCTCGGCCGCGCCTCGGTGGCACCATCGGGCCGGTGGGCCCTCCATGGATGAGTCGCGGAGGTGTGCCCGGGGCCGCCCGCACGAGGACGACCCGGGCCGGGCGGACTCAGGCCGGCAGCGTCAGCAGCCGGTCCGCCACCACGTCGAGCCGCACGGCCGCCACGTGCGGTCGCGCCACCACCTCGGGCACCGCACCCTCCAACCTCGCGGCGAAGCCCCCGATCAGCCCGGCCTGCACGGCGCCGTGCACGTCCCAGGAGTGGACGGCGACGAGCGCGACCCGGTCGGGCGGCGCGTCCACCTGACTACACGCCCAGTGGTACGCGCGGGCCGCCGGCTTGAACGCGTGGACGTCCTCGGTCGAGAGGACGCCCCGCAGGTAGGTGCGCAGCCCGGCCCGGCCCAGCGCGTCGGCGGCCACCGCGGCGTTGCCGTGTGTGAAGGCGTAAGCGGGCACCCGCGCGCGGGCCAGCACCATCAGGGCGGGCTCCACGTCCGGGTGGGGCGGCAGCTCGCGGAAGCCGCCCAGTACATGGTCCAACGCCTTCTCCGACAGCGTGTGGCCGGTGGTGGTGCGCAGGGCCGCCCGCGCCACATCGGCGAACGGGCGCACACCGCCCGCGAGGGTCAGGGCCATGCCGTCGCGCAGGGTCCGGGTGAAGAACAGCTCCCACTCGTGCTCGGGCCGCCCCACGTCTACGAACCGCGAACGCAGCGCTTCCACCTGCAGCATCGTCTCGAAGACGTCGACGAGCACCACGCTCGGACGCCGGTCGGGGGCGCGCAGCGGGTCGGGCCGCTCGACGGTACCGGGCTGTCCCATCTCGTCACCACCTCGATACTCGCGCACCCGCAGGGTCGCTGGAGGCAGGATCGTCGCTCAGCGGGCCACCACACCGCGGTCCGGAAGCGTTCGCCAGCGTCGAACGGCATTCAACACGCGCCGAACGTGCAGGGCGCGGAGCGGGGCGAGGGCGTACCCGGGATAGCTGGCCAACCAGGTGGCGCTGCCGAGGCTCACCGCGTCGGCGCCGGCCCACACGTACTCACGGCAGTCGTCGACGGTCCGGATGCCACCCGTTGCGATGATCGGCAACGTCACCCCGGCCTCACGCAGCTCCGACACGACGCGCAACCCGATCGGCTTGATCGCCCGTCCGGAGAGCCCGCCGTAGCGGTTGGCGAGCCACGGGGTGCCGGTCCGCGGGTCGAGCCGCAGCGCCTTCACGGTGTTGATCGCCGTGAGCGCCGACACTCCCGCCCTCGCCGCCTGCTCGGCGTTGCGGAGGTAGTCGTGATCGGCCGAGACCTTGAGCACCACCGGGTGGTGGCTGCGGGGCACGGCCTCCTCCAGCACGGCCTGCAGGATGGACGAGAAGTCGAAGTTGACGTTGTGGCACGAGACGTTGAACTCCACGGCCGCGATGTCGCCTGCGGGCACCACGGCATTCACCCGGTCCACGAGGGTCACGAACTCCTCCGCCGAGAAGCCGCCGAGGGAGATGATCACGCGCTGGTCCCGGGTGAGCGGGTAGTAGTCACGGAGATAGGCGTCGATGCCGACATTGCACCAGCCGAACGCGTTGAGCCAGCCGCCGTCGGTGGCGCGCAGCACCGTGCTGTAGCGGCGCAACAAGCCGGGCAGTTCGGGCACCGTCCAGTTCTCGCGCGTGGTGAAGTGACCCTCCCGAGGAGCCACCGTCAACGTGCGGGTGGTGACGGCTCCGAACTGCGACAGCGGCACGAAAACGGCCACCGGACTCATCCCGTAGAAGCCCGAGCTGGAGGCACCGTATCCGAGCAGGCTCGACGAGGTGACCAACCGGTTGCGCAACACGATGTCACCGAGGCGGACGCCCTCGTCGCCGTCTCGGCGGTGGTCGTCCCGGGGAAGCAGCACGAGCCCGATGCTACGTGCGGCCGTGGCGTGGCGGATCGTCCCGGCATGCGCGCCGGAGGCCCGACCTCCACCAATCGATCACCCAGCGCCGGGGCCGGGCGGCCGCGCGCGGGCCGCACCGTGCAGGGCCCGCAGCCGCGTGATGCCGTCCACCGAACGGGCGCCGTCCACGGCCTGGATCGCGAGCACGGGCAGGTACTCGTCGTCGGGCAGGTCGAGCCGGGCCCAGGAAGCACCGTCGGGGAAGGCGATCCGGACCACGTCGGTCCAGCTGAACCGGCGGGTCATCAGGATGTTGCGCACCTCGACGCCGTCGGCGTCGGCCCGGACCCGGGGCCGGGCGAGCAACAGCACCCCGCCGGCGATGAACAGCCCCATCAGCACCAGCGCCACCTGGTCGGCGAGCCGGAAGTACACGCCGGTCGGGCTGTTGCGCAGCACCAGCGCGATCGCGACGAACAGCGTCACCGTCGCGACTGCGCCCACCCAGGACACGACGAGCACCTTTCGCGGCCGCACCACGACCACCTGCGGTGCGGCGCTCACGAAGTGCCCACCCACAGCCCGGTGGGGGCCGCGGCCCGCAGCTCACGGAGCGTGACAGCCGTACGGAGGGCGGCGAGGCACGCCTCGGCGCCCTTGTCCTCGACAGCACCTGCGCGGCCGGAGCGGTCGAGCGCCTGCTCCCGGGTGTCGCACGTGAGCACCCCGTTCCCCACCGGGGTCCGCTCGTCGAGCGACACCCGGGTGAGCCCGGCCCTCACGCCGTCACACACGTACTCGAAGTGCGGCGTGCCACCCCGGATGACCACGCCCAGGGCGACCACGGCGTCGTGGGTACGGGCCAACTCCTGGCAGACAACCGCCAGCTCCAGGGTGCCCGGGACCCGCACGACCGTCGGCTCCACCACGCCCGCGCCGCGCGCTGTGGCAACGGCTCGCTCCAGCAAGGCATCCACGATCTCGGCGTGCCAGGTGGCGGCGACGATGCCGAGCCGCATTCCCGACGCGGCAGGGAAATCTTTCTCCAGCGGCCGTCCCTCGCCACTCATCGTGCCTCCTCGCTGCGCTCGGTCGGCACTGCCATCACGGGTTCGCCACGGGTGCGGGATCTTCGAGACCGGGCAGGTCGTGACCCATGCGATCACGCTTGGTGCGCAGGTAGCGCAGGTTCTCCGCGCTCGCGCGTACCGGCAACAGCACCCGCCCGGTGATCGTCAGGCCGTAGCCCTCGAGCCCGGCTCGCTTGTCCGGGTTGTTGGTCAGCAGTCGCATGGAGCGCACGCCGAGGTCGGCGAGGATCTGGGCGCCGATGCCGTAGTCGCGTGCGTCGGCGGGCAGGCCGAGCGCCAGGTTGGCGTCCACGGTGTCGGCTCCCGCCTCCTGCAGCTGGTAGGCCTGCAACTTGTGCAGCAGGCCGATTCCCCGGCCCTCGTGTCCCCGCATGTAGAGCACCACCCCGCGACCCTCCCGGGCGACCGCTTCGAGCGCGGCGTCGAGCTGGGGTCCGCAGTCGCACCGCAGCGAGCCCAGCACGTCACCGGTCAGGCATTCGGAGTGGACCCGCACCAGCACGTCCTTGCCGTCGCCCGCCGGAGTCGCGACGTCCCCACGGACCATGGCAATGTGTTCCATGCCGTCGAGCAGCGAGTCGTAGCCGTACGCGACGAACTCGCCGTGCTCCGTCGGGATGCGTGCCTGCGCCACCCGCACGACGTGCTTCTCGAAGCGGCGCCGATAGGCGATGAGGTCGGCGATCATGATGAGAGTCAGCCCGTGGTCGGCCGCGAACACGGCCAACTCGTCGCCGCGGGCCATCTCGCCGTCGTCCTTCTGCGACACGATCTCGGAAAGGACACCCACCGGGGCCAGGCCGGCCAGCCGGGTCAGGTCCACGCCGGCCTCGGTATGGCCGGGGCGCCGCAGTACCCCACCCTCGCGGGCCCGCAGTGGCAGCACGTGCCCGGGGCGGACGAAGTCGCCGGGCTGGGCGTTCGGCTCGGCCAGCAGCCGAATCGTGCGGGCGCGGTCGACCGCCGAGATACCGGTGGTCACGCCCTCCTTCGCGTCCACGGTCACGGTGAACGCGGTTCGGAAGTTGTCGCCGTTCGCGTGGTGCATGGGCGGCAGGTCGAGGCGGTCGCACTCCTGCTCGGTCAACGACACACAGATGTAGCCCGAGGTGTAGCGGACCATGAACGACACCAGTTCGGGTGTCGCCATCTCCGCGGCGAAGATGAGGTCGCCCTCGTTCTCGCGGTCCTCGTCGTCCACCACCACCACGGCCTTGCCCGCTCTGATGTCGGCGAGCGCACGATCGATCGACTCGAAGTCGGCCATCTGCACGCCGAGGTGGGCCGGCACCACACTCTTCAGCGCCACGTTGTTCACCGCCACGTTGTTCACCGCCGTACTGTTGACTCCTGCATCGTTCACTCGACCTCGGCCTCCCGGACCGCCGTGCCGGACCGGCCGGGATACCCGGCGGTCAGCCGTTCCACGTACTTCGCCAGCACGTCGACCTCGATGTTGACCGCATCGCCCGGTTCCCGGAACCCGAGTGTGGTGTGCGCCAGTGTCGTGGGGATCAGCGCTACGCCGAAGGTGTCCGACGACACACTGGCGACGGTCAGGGAGACGCCGTCGACGGTCATCGAGCCCTTCTCCACCACGTACCTGGCGAGGTGGGTCGGCAGGCTGAAGCGGAGTTCGTCGCTGCGCTCGCCGGGGGTGCGCGAAAGTAGCGTCGCGACGCCGTCGACGTGGCCCTGCACGATGTGTCCGCCCAGGCGGCCGCCGACGGGCACAGCACGCTCCAGGTTCACCCGGGCACCCTCCGTGAGAGCCGCGAGGCTGGAGCGCTTGAGGGTCTCGGGCACCAGCTCGACGGTGAAGGTGCCCGCGGTGGCACCGCCGGGGTCGATGACGGTCAGGCAGACGCCGTTCACCGCAATGGAATCCCCGTGACTGGCGTCGGACGTCACCACCGGCCCCCGCACGGTGATCACCACCACCTCGGCGCTGCTGCGCACCGCCACCACCTCACCGATCTCCTCGACGATCCCGGTGAACATCTCTCGTGGCCCCTCTCGCGGACGTGACACCCGTTCCTGCAACCGCGCTCCCGCGGCGATCGTTCCCGGCACACAGCGGCACCGATCGCGGGGCCTCGGCGGCTCCGCGGGTTCAGGGGCCCCAGTCCCGGTGGCCCGAGGCCTTCACCACCTGGTCACGCAGGGCCTGTACGGCCCGGGCCGGGTCGCGGGCGCCGTACACCGCGGAGCCCGCGACGAAGCAGTCGACGCCAGCCTCGGCTGCCGCCTCGATCGTATCGGCGTTGATGCCGCCATCGATCTCGACGAGCACGGTGAGGTGCCCGGTGTCCACCATGCGTCGTGCGGTGCGCACCTTGTCAAGCACCTCGGCCCGGAAGCCCTGCCCCCCGAAGCCGGGCTCGACGCTCATCACCAGCAGCGTATCGAAGTGCCGCAACGTCTCCAGGTGCGGCTCCAGCGGAGTGTCGGGCTTGATCGACAGTCCGGCCCTCGCCCCGGCGGCGCGCAGGTCGCGGGCCAGGGCCAGCGGGTCGTGGGCCGCCTCGACGTGCACCGTGACGTTGTGTGCGCCCGCCTCGGCGTAACCGATCGCCCACCGATCCGGGTCGTCGATCATGAGGTGGCAGTCGAGCGGCAGCGCCGTGGCCCGCAGCAACGCCTGTACCACCGGAAGGCCCAGGGTGAGGTTGGGCACGAAGTGGGCGTCCATCACGTCGATGTGCAGCCAGTCGGCCCCCACGCCGGGGGCCCCGGACACGGCCGCGGCCTCCTCGGCCAGCCGTGCGAAATCGGCCGAGAGGATGCTGGGGGCGATCATTGGGCGCACCTCCCGCAGGTTACGCGGGAGGAGCGGACGGTGCGTGCCGCGCGGGCCCGTTCAGACGCGGCGGCGGAGCAGGGCGAGGAACATTGCATCGGTGCCGTGGCGATGTGGCCACAGCTGCACCAGGGGGCCGTCGCCGAGGTCGGGTACGCCGGTCAGGAACTCCCGGGCGTCCACCTGTTCGACCCCCGGGTGCTTGCGTAGTACGCCGGCCAGCACCCCGACGGTCTCCGCGAGGTGCGGCGAGCACGTCACGTAAGCCACCACCCCACCCGGCCGGACGTGACGCAACGCCGCGGTCAACAGCTCGCGTTGCAGCGTGGACAGCGGCGGCACGTCCTCGGGCCGCCGGCGCCAGCGGGCCTCCGGCCGGCGGCGCAGGGCCCCGAGCCCGGTGCACGGGGCGTCCACGAGCACCCGGTCGTACGCATCCTCTGGGAGGGGGGCGTCGCGCCCGTCGGCCACGTGCACCGTCACGGGCAGCCCGTCCACCGCCCGCCGCACCAGAGCGGCGCGGTGGTCACTCACCTCCACGGCGTCGACCTCGGCGCCGTCCATCGCCGCCAGACCACCGAGCATCGCGGCCTTGCCACCGGGGCCGGCGCACAGGTCCAACCACCGTCCACCCACGCCGCTCGGGGTGCTGCGGCTGTGCCCTTCCTGTGCTCCGCTGCCGTGCTGAGCGGCACCTTCAGAGGCGTCGTCGGGGCCGTCGGAACCGTCTGATCCGGGTCCTGCGTCGTCGCGTCCGGGGTGGCTGAGCGGGACGCGGGTGAGCGCGAGGGCCACGAGCTGGCTTCCCTCGTCCTGCACCACGGCGAAACCCTCGGACACCGCGTCGATGTCGCCGACGTCTCCACCGCCCGCCGGCAGATGCACACCGTAGGGCGAGTACGGGGCCTGCTCGCCGCCGGTCAGGAGAGCGAGCTCCTCGGCGGTGATGTCACCGGGACGGGCGAGCAGGTGCACCTCGGGCCGGGAGTCGTCGGCCGCGAGGGCGGCGTCGAGCTCGTCGTGGGCGACCCCGAGGGCGTCGGAGAAGGCCTGGGCGATCCAGCGGGGATGGGCGTGGGCGAACGCCGCGTGGCCGACGGGGTCCTCCGATGCCGGTGGCGCCAGGCGCTCTACCCAGGCCGCCTCGTCACGCCCCCCGACGCGGCGCAGGATCGCGTTGACGAAGCCGGCGGCGCGACTTCCCGATTCCGCGCGGACCAGCTCGACCGTGGTGTCGACGGCGGCGTGGGCGGGAATGCGGGTACGCAGCAGCTGGTAGGCGCCCAGGCGCAGGGCGTCGAGCAAGGGGGGCTCCACCCGGATCAGGGGCCGGTCGGTGCACTCCTCGATCACGGCATCCAGGAGCCCGCGGGCGCGCAGGGTGCCGTAACCGAGCTCGGTGGCCAGCCCGGCGTCTCGGTCGTGCAGGCGGTGGCGGCGCAGTATCGCCGGCAGCGCGAGGTTGGCGTAGGCATCACGAACCCGGACGGCGGTCAGCAGCTCCAGGGCGGCCACCCGCGGCGGATCGAGTTCCGGGGGCCTGGGTGGTCCGCTGTGTCCGCGCGGGGGACCGGCTCCACGCGGGCCGGCCGACCGCCCGCGTCGCGGTCCGTCACGGCGCGGTCCGTCACGGCGTGGCGCGGTCATCGCCGCACCGGCCGGGGCAGGCGGACGGGGCTGTCGTCCGTCGCCGGGACGTCGTCGGTGGCGGTTCCCGGTGCGGTCACGTCAGGAGCTCCCCCGCCTCGATGCGCACCCCGCGTGCCCAGTCGGAAGCGGCCATGGCGCGCCGGTCGGTCGGCCGCACCTCACCGAGCCCTACGGGCCGGCCCCCGGTGCCGACCAGCACCCGGCGCTTCTCGACGTGCAGCTCGCCGGGCTCGAGGTCCGGCAGGCCCGCCGCCGATCCCGGTCCGGACGGTGCCTCGCCGGCGATGTCGGTGACGGGGCCGAGGCCGAGGCGACCACCGCGAAAGGTGGCCCAGGCACCGGGCTCGGGGGTGACCGAGCGCACCACCCGGTCGACCGTGGTCGGTCCGGCAGCCCAGTCGACGTGGGCGTCCGCGCCGGTGACCTTGGGCGCGTGCGAGACGCCGTCGGCGGGCTGCGCTCGGGCCTCGAGAACACCGGCCGCGATCCCGTCCATGGTGGCGAGCAGCAGCGCGGCCCCCGCTTCGGCGAGCCCTGCAAGCAGGTCGCCGGCAGTGTCCGTAGGCCCGATGGGCAGGGTGATCAGCCCGAAGGTCGGGCCGGTGTCGAGGCCCTGCTCCAACCGGAACGTGGTGGCGCCGGTGATCGCGTCTCCGTACCGGACGGCGGCCTGCACGGGCGCGGCACCGCGCCAGGCGGGAAGCAACGAGAAGTGCAGGTTCACCCAACCCCGGGCCGGCACCGCGAGCGCGGCGGGCGGCACCAGGGCGCCGTAGGCCACCACCGGGCAGCAGTCGGGGGCGAACTCACGCAGGGCGGCCAGGAAGTCGGGATCCGACGGGCGGGCCGGGGTCAGGACGGGCAGGCCGGCCTCGTCGGCGAGCGCGCCGACCGGCGAGCGCGTCATCCGGCGCCCACGGCCCGCGGGCGCATCGGGTCTGGTCACGACGGCGACGACATCGTGGGACGAGGCCAAAAGGGCCCGCAGCGACGGCAGTGCGGGTTCCGGGGTACCGGCGAAGACCAGCCGCACGCCGTTACCGCACCTTCCCGAACAGCGGGTGCGGACTCGCCCGCACCACCGGGGCGGTGTCGGCCCCGAACCAGTCCGCGGCGCGGATCTCGGCCATCGCCTGCTTGCGGGTCTCGCGGTCGAGACGGTCGACGAACAGCACGCCGTCGAGATGGTCGGTCTCGTGCTGGATGGCGCGCGCCAGCATCTCGCTGCCCTCGACCGTGACCGGCTCGCCGTGCTCGTCCCAACCGTGGGCGACGACGTGCAGATGGCGGCGGCAGTTCCAGCGCAGCCCCGGGATCGACAGGCATCCCTCCGGGCCGACTTGTTCCTCGTCGCCGACGACGTCGAACGAGGGGTTGACGAGGTGTCCCGCGAAACCATCGGAGTCGTACACAAACACCCGCAGGCCCACCCCGAGCTGGGGCGCGGCAAGCCCGGCCCCGCCCTCGTCGTGCATCGTGTCGGTGAGGTCGACGACCAGCCTGCGCAGCTCGGCGTCAAAGGAGGTGACCTCGACGGCGGGCGTCAGCAGGACCGGGTCGCCGAAGATCCGGACGGGTTGGACGGACACGGAACTCCTCACGGGCCGGACGGGAGCGGGAGGGAGGCGCACGGACGGCGCACCCGCAGCCCCGATTCTGCCACGCGTCCGCGACGGGGTGCCGGGCGCGCGGCGGGCACCCCGCCCTCAGCCGATCTCGACGGGATCGAGCCGGACCCGTACCTGGTCGGACGCCTTGCGCGCGGTGCGTGCCGCCTGGGCGGCGTGCAGGGCCCCGGCGAGTGCCCGGCCGTCCGCGCGAGGCACGCGCAGTAGCGCCCGCTCCCGCGGCGGTGCTCCGGGCGCCTCGGGACCCTCGATCTCGACCGGACCGAGCACCTCCAGTGACTGCGGAGCCGCTGCGGGTAGTCGGCTCGGCCGCGGCGGGAGCGGCACGAGGGGATCGAGGCCGGCCGGCGCCGGGCCGCCGGGCTCGTCGACCCCCATCTCGGCCAGCAGCTCCGCGACGGCCGCCGGGCTGCCCTCGACGGCGGCCATGCGCACGGCAGGCGGAAAGCCGACCTCGGCCCGGGAGGCCAGCTCGGCAGCTGCGTGCCCGGCGGGGTCCCATCTCACGAGCGCCTGCACCACCGCCAGCTCGGCCGGGGACATCACGACAACCCGACCACCGAGAGTGTGCGGGACGACGAGAGCAGCCGCGGCGAGCCAACGGCGCAGCGTCTCCTCGGCCACCCGCAGGTCGGGTCGCGACAGGAGGGCCCACCCATCGAGCAGCAGCGCCGCGCCGTACCCGCCGGGGGCCCGGGGTTCGGCGCCGGGCGTCGCGACGACGAGCTCCGGACGGTCGGCGACCTCGGCGAGGACCGCAGCGCCTCCGCCCGAGGAGCGGACCCTGACGTTCGGGAACGCCCGGCCGAGCTCCTCCGCGGTACGGCCCGACCCCACGACGCCGGCCCGCAGCCGGCGGGACCCACAGGCCGGGCAGCGGAAGGCGGCCTCGACGCGGCCGCACCACCGGCAGTGCGGCAGGCCGACCCGGCCCGCCCTGCCGCCGCCCGCTCCGCTGCCCACACCGCCGCCGCCGCCCACACCACCGCCGCCCACACCACCGCCGCCGCCGACACCAGCCCCGCCGGGGAGCCCGAGGGGTCCGGCGCAGTGCCGGCAGCGAGCGGTGTCACGGCACGAGCCGCACGACAACCACGGCAGATACCCGGCCCGGGGAACCTGGACCAGGACCGGACGCCCGGCGGCGAGGGCGGCCCGGGCGGCCTCGAACGCGAGTGCCGGCAGGCGCGCCGCGCGGGTGTCGGGGTCGCGGGCGAGCTGGGCGTCGCTCTCCCCGACCGCCGCGATCCGCGGCATCGCCGCCCGGACCGTGGCCCGGTCGGCGACCACGGCCTGTGCCCAGCCGGAGTCGACGAGCTGCTGCGCCTCCGCCGTTCGGGCGTGCCCGCCGACGAGCAGGGCGGCCCCGGCGCCGTGTGCGCGCAGCACCAGCACGTCCCGGACGTGGGGGTAGGGCGCGCGCGGCTCGGCGTGCAGGTCGTCGCCGTCGTCCCAGACCACGAGAAGCCCGAGACGGTGCACGGGCGCAAACGCGGCCGAGCGGGTGCCGACCACCACTTTCACCTGCCCACGCAGCACCGCGAGCCAGCGGCGGTACCGCTCCGCGGGCCCGACCTCGGCCGTCAGCGCCACGACGGCGGACGAGCCGAGCCGGGCCGCGCAGGCCGCGTGCAGGACGGCCACGTCGCGCTGGTCGGGCACGACGAGCAAGGCACCCCGACCTGCGCCCGAGGCCGCCGCGGCGGCCTCGGCGAGCCGGGCCGCCCACTCCTCACCGGGAAGGGCCTGCCACACGGCATGGACGACGCGCCCGCTGCCCACGGCCTCGAGCAGGGCCGGGCCGCGCGGGTATCGCGACCATCCCGCGCCGGCGAGACCGATTCCAGGGGCCTCGGGCGCCACGGGGTCCTCCGTCGGCGTGGTCGGCGTGGACGCCTCGACCCGGGCGTGCCGGGGCGGCACGGCGAGCCGCAGCACGTCGGACAGCACGCCGGCGTAGCGGTCGGCGACCACGCGGCACAGCTGCGCGACCTCCCCCGTGAGGACCGGCTCCGGTGACACGACCTTGTCGATCCAGGCGAGCCGCCCCGGATGGTCGGACCCCGCCACACGTTCGATCAGGATCCCGTTGACGACCCGCCCCGCGAACCGGACCCGCACCCGCACCCCCGGACGCGCGTCACCGTCGAGGTGAGCCGGAACGCGGTAGTCGAACGGCCGGTCCAGATGGGCGAGCGCCACGTCGACCGCGACCCGAGCGACCGGCAGCAGCGCAGCGGGCCGCCACTCCCCCCGGGCCGCCCGCGTCACGGAACCTCCTCGTCCCCGCCGGACGTCGGCAGTCACCACGTCGGCAGTCACCACGTCGGCAGGCGCAACCTCGGCAGGCGCGACCACGGCGGCGGGCATGTCCCGATCATGCACCGCACCCCCGACAGTTCCCGGCTGCGCAGGCCGTGGCGTCAGAGGGTGGCCTGGTCGGGCCGGGACATGGACGAGATCCCCCTGGAGCTCACGCCCCCGCGACCGCCTTCAGCGCATCCGCGCGGGACGTCCTCTCCCATGGCAGGTCGACGTCCGTCCGCCCGAAGTGTCCATATGCGGCAGTCCGGGCGTAGATCGGACGCAGGAGGTCGAGGTCGCGGATGATCGCGGCCGGCCTCAGGTCGAACACTTCGGCGATGGCCTTCTCGATGAGCATCGGGTCCACGTGCTCGGTGCCGAAGGTCTCGATGAACAGCCCGACCGGCGCAGCCTTGCCGATGGCGTAGGCGACCTGAACCTCCAGGCGGTCGGCGAGACCGGCGGCCACCGCGTTCTTGGCCACCCAGCGCACCGCGTACGCGGCCGACCGGTCGACCTTCGACGGGTCCTTACCGGAGAACGCGCCGCCGCCGTGCCGGGCGAAGCCGCCGTAGGTGTCCACGATGATCTTTCGTCCGGTCAGGCCCGCGTCGCCCATCGGGCCGCCCACGACGAACCGGCCCGTCGGGTTGACCAACAGCCGGAAGCCGGAGACGTCCAGGCCCAGGAGCGCGAGCTCCGGCTCGACGACGTGCTCGCGGATGTCCGGGGCCAGCATCGCGTCGAGGTCGATGTCGGCGGCGTGCTGGCTGGACACGACGACCGTGTCCACGCCCACGGCCTCGTCGCCGTCGTACACGATCGTGACCTGGGTTTTACCGTCCGGCCGCAGGTAGGGCAACACCCCGGACTTCCGGACGTCGGTGAGGCGCCGAGCCAGCCGGTGCGCCAATGCGATCGGCAGCGGCATCAGCTCGGGGGTGTCGGTGTTGGCGTAGCCGAACATCAGCCCCTGGTCGCCGGCGCCCTGCCGGGCGATCGCGTCCTCGCTGAACTCGACGCGGCTCTCATAGGCCAAGTCCACACCCTGGGCGATGTCGGCCGACTGCGCGCCGATCGCCACGTTCACTCCGCACGAGGCGCCGTCGAAGCCCTTGGCGGAGGAGTCGTAGCCGATCTCGAGGACCTTCTCCCGCACGAGCGTCGGGATGTCGGCGTACGCACTGGTGGTGACCTCGCCCGCGACGTGCACCTGGCCGGTGGTGACGAGCGTCTCGACCGCCACCCGGCTGCGGGGGTCCTGGGCGAGCAGCGCGTCGAGCACCGTGTCGCTGATCGCGTCGCACATCTTGTCGGGGTGGCCCTCGGTCACCGACTCGCTGGTGAACAACCGCCGTCCTGCAGATCCCACGCGCTGGCTCCATCCGTTCTCGCCCGGGGACGACGTCCGCCGCCCCCGATCCTGACCTTCAACAGTAACCGACGGCGGCCTCGCCACCTCCCCGGACGAACCCGGGCCGGGCGGGACGGAGCCGAGCCGGCGATCGGACTGGTGGCCGACCAACCACGCTGCGTGATGGTGCCGACACCACAGCGGAGATCCTTCGTCCCTCCGGTGATCTCACCGGGGCAGCGGTTCGCTGACGAGCAGAATCAGAGCCGCGCGGTCACCGCGTCCCAGACATGGGAGGCCAGCATGGCCTTGGAGCCCGTCGCGAGCTCGGTCTCGCTGCCGTCCGCCCCCAGGAGCCAGCCGGCGTTGTCCGCCGTGCCGAATGCGCGATCGTCGCCCACGGCGTTGACGACGAGCAGGTCGCAACCCTTGCGGGCGAGCTTGGCGCGGCCGTGGTGGAGGACGTCGCCGGTGTCGTCGCCCGTCTCGGCGGCGAATCCGACCACGACCCGACCGGGCTCCGCCGCCCCCACCAACTCGACGAGGATGTCAGGGTTGCGGGTCAGGATGAGTGGGGCGGGATCGCGCGACCCCTTCTTGATCTTGTGCTCGGCGAGGGTGACGGGCCGGAAGTCGGCCACGGCGGCGGCCATCACCACCGCGTCGGCACCTTTCGCCGCGGTGAGCACCGCCTCGCGCAGCTGCGCGGCCGAGCCGACCCGCACGAGGTCGACGGCCGCGGGATCGCCGAGGCCGGCGGTGTGAGCGGCCACCAGCGTGACCTGTGCACCTCGTTGCGCCGCGACCCGGGCCAGCGCGTAGCCCTGCCGGCCCGACGACCGGTTGCCGAGGAACCGGACCGGATCGAGCGCCTCCTGCGTTCCTCCGGCGGAGACGACGACCCGACGCCCGGCGAGGTCGCGCGGCAGCGCGTCGGGGCGCTCCAGCAGCAGCCGCCCGAGATCGGCGATCTCGGCCGGATCGGGCAACCGCCCGGGCCCGGTGTCGCGCCCGGTCAGGCGTCCGGACGCCGGCTCGAGCACCACGGCACCCCGCAAACGCAGCAGCGTGACGTTGGCCCGGGTGGCAGCGTGC
Source organism: Pseudonocardia sp. (assembly GCA_043716935.1). Classification (GTDB taxonomy): domain Bacteria; phylum Actinomycetota; class Actinomycetes; order Mycobacteriales; family Pseudonocardiaceae; genus Pseudonocardia. The sequence continues at coordinate 1,794 of JAYSXW010000143.1, read as the reverse complement.
TCCCACATCTCGGTGTGCATGGCTGGGGCGAACAGCACCGGGCAGCGGGCGGTGAGCAGCGCGGCGGTGAGGAGGTCGTCGGCCCGTCCGTGAGCGGCGCGGGCCAACAGGTCGGCCGTGGCCGGCGCCACGACGATCAGATCTGCTTCCTGGCCGAGCTTCACGTGCGGCACGGCAGCGACATCGGCGAACACGCCTGTGTGCACCGGCTGACCCGACAGCGCCTCGAACGTGGCGGCACCCACGAACTCCAGCGCCGCCGCGGTGGGTAGGACACGTACGGAGTGGCCGGTCTCGGTGAACCGGCGCAACAGCTCCGCGCTCTTGTAGGCCGCGATGCCCCCGGCGACCCCGAGCAGGACGCGGGGGCCGGGCATGACTACTGCTCGCCCTCGGTGTGCTCGAGCAGACCGGCCTGGATCTCGCGCATGGCGATCGACAGCGGCTTCTCGCGCGCACCGGGCTCCACGAGCGGGCCCACGTACTCGAGCAGACCCTCGCCCAGCTGGGAGTAGTAGTCGTTGATCTGGCGGGCGCGCTTGGCAGCGTAGATCACCAGCGCGTACTTGGAGCTCACCTGGCCCAGCAGGTCGTCGATCGGGGGGTTGGTAATGCCCTCGGGAAGGGCACCGGCGACGGGGGCGGTCAGCGGCATGCTCACGAAGAAGACTCCTGGGGGTGCGATGCGGGCCCGGAAATACCCGGCCCAACCAGTAATGCTACCAACTCCGCCGCGACGACCTGCACGTCGTGGTTGACCAGCGCGACATCGAACTCGTCGCGGGCCGCCAGCTCTTCGTGCGCGGTGCCCAGACGCCGGGCGAACTGCGCCTCGGTCTCGGTGCCGCGCTCGCGCAGACGCCGCTCCAGCTCGGCGAACGACGGCGGCTCGACGAACACGGTGACGCTGCCGGGCAGCGCTTCCTTGATCGCCCGCGCCCCGGCCAGGTCGACCTCGACGAGCACCGGACGGTCGGCCGCCAGTGCCTTGATGACCGGCCGGCGTGGGGTGCCGGACCGCTGCAGACCACCGTGGATCTCGGCCCACTCCAACAGCTCGTTGCGCGCGACGAGACCGTCGAAGCCCGCTGGCCCGACGAAGCAGTAGTCGCGGCCGTCGACCTCGCCCGCCCGCGGCTCCCGGGTGGTGGCCGAGACGCTGAAGAACAGGTCGGGCAGCAGATCACGCAGGGCTGCGACGATCTTGCTCTTGCCGACGCCGGAGGGACCGGCCAGGACGATCAGCCGACCCCCCACGGCGCCGTCGCCCTCAGGCTTCGAAATCGGCCAGCAGAGCCTTGCGCTGCCGGTCGCCCAGCCCGCCCAGACGACGGGACGGCGCGATCTCGAGCCGCTCCATGATCTGTGCGGCGCGGACCTTGCCGACCCCCGGCATCGCCTCCAGCAGGGCCGATACCTTCATCTTCTTGAGGACCTCGTCGGTGTCGGCCTGCTCCAGAACCTCCGGGAGCGTGGTTCCGCCCCGCTTGAGCCGGTCCTTCAGCTCGGCCCGGACCCGGCGCGCCTCGGCCGCCTTCTGCAGCGCGGCGGCACGCTGTTCCTCGGTCAGCTGGGGAAGGGCCACGGTCTCCTCCGTCTTTCGTCGTGCGCTCTGGAGTGCCAGGAGCATCGCCCTCGCGGACCTCCGCAAGGCGTCGCGACGAACGTACTCACGGAGGCCGCGGAAGGGGAAACGGGGGTCCCACCTGTGGATTCTCGGTTGAGACCATCCGTCCGGCTGATACCACGACCGGCCCCGGCCGGCGCGGCGCGACCCGCCCGCTCACCGCACCG
>JAYSXW010000142.1:0-5336 GCA_043716935.1 Pseudonocardia sp. | reverse complement strand
ACCGAGGAGTGGTTCGCTCGTCGAACCTGGCAGGAGCCGGCGTGGGACGACGAGGAGCTGGTGGCCGCGAAGGCCGGCCGCCGGGTGGCCGTCGTCCTCCCGGCGCTGGACGAGGAGGCCACGGTCGGGGCGATCGTCACCGCGATCGTGCCGCTGACGCTCGGGGACGCCCCGCTGGTCGACGAGCTGATCGTGATGGACTCCGGCTCCACCGATCGGACCTGCGAGCTGGCCGCGGCGGCCGGCGCGCGGGTGGTGTTGCGCACCGACGTCGTGCCGGAGCTGGAGCCGGTGCCGGGCAAGGGTGAGGTGCTGTGGCGCTCGCTGGCCGCGACCACGTCCGACCTCGTCTGTTACCTGGACTCCGATCTCGTCGACTTCGATCCCGGGTTCGTGCCTGCGCTGCTCGGCCCCCTGCTGACCGTGCCGGGCGTCGCCCTGGTCAAGGGCTTCTATCGCCGGCCCCTGCGGCTGGAGACGACGCAGACCGACACCGGGGGCGGCCGGGTGACGGAGCTGCTGGTCCGGCCGCTGTTGGCGGCGCTGCGGCCCGAGCTGGCTGCGGTCGTGCAGCCCCTGGGTGGCGAGTACGCGGGCACCCGCGAGCTGCTGGAGTCGCTGCCGTTCGCGGCCGGCTACGGCGTCGAGGTCGGACTGCTGCTCGACACCCACGCCGACCGCGGGCTCGAAGCGCTCGCCCAGGTCAACCTCGGAGTGCGCAAGCACCGCAACCGGTCGCTGCTGCAGCTGGGTGTGATGGCCCGCCAGATCCTCGGCGCGGCCCTGTCGCGCTGCGGCGTCGACGACGCCGGCAGCGCACTCACCCAGTTCGTGCAGGTCGGCGGCGAGTGGCTGCCGTCTTCCACCGTGGTCGACGCGGCCGAGCGGCCACCCATGTGCGAGGTGCTCGTGCGCTGAACGCGGCCGTCTGGTGGGATTGCACGGATGGGCACGGCGCTGATCTACCTGTTGGTCGTCGCGGCCGTCGCGGCGGCCCTGTTCGCGCTGGCGTCGGTCGCGTTCGGCCGCGGCGAGGAGCTGCCGCCGCTGCCGCCGCGGGCGACCCCCACCCAGCTGCCCGTCGGCGAGGTCGACGGCGACAATGTCCGGGCGCTGCGGCTGCCGCAGGCGGTGCGCGGCTACCGGATGGACGAGGTCGACTGGGTTCTGGACCGGCTGGCCGACGAGCTCGACCGGACGATCGTGGAGCGCGACGGGCTGCTGGCCCGGGTCGCCGAGCTGGAGCCACCACCGGTCCGCGAGTTGTCGGCCGTTCGCAAGTTGCCGCCCGTCCGTGAGCTGCCACCCGCACGCACCACCTTCGAGGGAGACACATGAGTTCTCGGGTCGAGCTGACCGTTCCGGTGGATGTCGACGCCCCCGCCGAGGCGGTGTGGCGGGCGATCACCGACTGGCAGGGGCAGGGCGAATGGATGCTCGGCACCCGCGTCGAGACGACCAGCGCCGGGGACGGGCGCTATCTCGGGGCCACGCTCAGCGCGGTCACCGGCGTCGGCCCGCTCGGCTTCACCGACACGATGGTGATCGTCGAATGGGACCCGCCGACGCGCTGCGTCGTCCGGCACACGGGGAAGGTCGTGCGCGGCGACGGCGTGTTCGAGGTGGTCGAGCTGGGCCCCGAGCGCTCGCGCTTCCTGTGGACCGAGCTGCTGGACCTTCCGCTCGGTGCGCTCGGTCGCCTCGGCTGGCCGCTCGTGCGGCCGGTGTTCCGGCTCGGCGTCGCGCAGTCGCTGCGGAAGATGGCGAAGCTGACCGCGGCGCGCCACCGCGCCGGTGGTTGATGGTCTCGCGGGGGACCGGACCCGCTGCGCCTGGGCGGGCTCGGCGCCCGAGTACTGCTGCTACCACGACGACGAGTGGGGCCGCCCGCTGCACGGCGGCACGGCGTTGTTCGAGCGGCTGAGCCTGGAGGGCTTCCAGTCCGGGCTGTCGTGGATCGTCATCCTGCGCAAGCGGCCGGCGTTCCGGACCGCGTTCGCCGGGTTCGAACCCGCTGCGGTGGCCGCGTTCGACGCCGACGACGTCACCCGGCTCCTCGCCGACGCCGGCATCGTCCGGAACCGCGCCAAGATCGAGGCGACGATCGCCAACGCCCGCGCGGTGCTGGAGCTCGACACCCCGCTCGACGAGCTGTTGTGGTCTTTTGCGCCCGAGCACCACCCGCGGCCCGCCGGGCCGGCCGACGTGCCGGCCACCACACCCGAGTCGGCCGCGATGGCCAGGGAGCTCAAGCGGCGCGGGATGCGCTTCGTCGGACCGACCACCTGCTACGCGCTCATGCAGGCCGCCGGGCTCGTCGATGACCACGTGTTGGCGTGTTGGCGCGCTGACGTGTGGTGACCTGACCGCTCCGGAGGGTGAACCGGCCCGCGTGTTGATCGCTCCGGTTTCCCCCCTGTCCGATGGATGGGGAAAGATGGTCTCCGCATTCCGCAACGCATTCCCGAGCGCAGCGGCGCCACCCCACACCACTACTAACCCCGAACCACTACTACCGGGTTCATGACGACGGAGGGAGCAGGAGATGGCGGCGATGAAGCCCCGGACCGGCGACGGTCCACTGGAGGTGACCAAGGAGGGTCGGGGCATCGTGATGCGCGTCCCCCTCGAGGGCGGCGGCCGCCTGGTCGTGGAGATGTCGGCCGAGGAGGCCGGCAACCTCGGAGACGCCCTGAAAGCCGCCTCCGGCTGACCCGCGCCTCCGGCGCCCGTGCGCGGTTGTGGGGGCGGCGTCCCGCGACCGCGCACGAGAGCTCCCTCAGCGCAGCGCCTCGTAGATCTGGACGGTCCGGACCGCGGCCTGCTCCCATGTGAACTCACGCGCGGCCCGCTGCCGGCCGGCGGAGCCCATCGCGGCGGCCCGCGCCGGGTCGGCCAGCAGCTCGTTCACCGCCGCGGCGATCCCGGCCCGGAACTCCTCGACGGCGTGCTCGTCGAAGTGCACCAGCAGGCCGGTCCGGCCGTCGTCGACCACCTCGGGGATGCCGCCGACGTCCGACGCCACCACCGCCGTGCCGCACGCCATCGCCTCCAGGTTGACGATCCCGAGCGGCTCGTACACCGACGGGCAGACGAACACCGTGGCCGCCGACAGGATCTGGCGCACCTGCGAGGCCGGCAGCATGCCGCGGACCCAGACCACGCCCGGGCGGGTCGCAGACAGCTCCGCCACTGCCTTCTCGGTCTCCTCCGCGATCTCCGGGGTGTCGGGGGCGCCCGCGCACAGCACGATCTGGGCATCGCGGCTGATGTGGTGCGCCGCGGACACGAGATGGCTCAGGCCCTTCTGTCGCGTGATCCGTCCGACGAACACCACGCTCGGCCGGTCCGGGTCGATCCCGGCATCGGACAGCGCGTGGCGGGCCGGGTCGGGGCGGTAGAACTGCGTGTCGATGCCGTTGCGCACCACGTGCACGCGGCCCGGTTCGAGGGCGGGATAGCAGTCGAGCACGTCGCGGCGCATGCCGTCGCTCACCGCGATCACGGCGTCGGCGGCCTCGTAGGACGTGCGCTCCACCCAGGACGACAGCCGGTACCCGCCGCCGAGCTGCTCGGCCTTCCACGGGCGCCGCGGCTCCAGCGAGTGCGCCGTCACCACGTGCGGGATCCCGTGCAGGATCTTCGCCAGGTGCCCGGCCATGTTGGCGTACCAGGTGTGGGAGTGCGCGAGATCGACCCCGTGCAGCGCCGCCACCATCGACAGGTCGACGCCGAGCGTGGCCAGAGCCGGGTTGGCGTCGGCGAGGGCCGTCGGCGGACGGTGCGCGGTGGCGTCGGCGCGCGGCTCACCGAAGCAGTGGACGTCGACGTCGACGAGCGCGCGCAGCGCCTGTACCAGGTGCTCGACGTGCACTCCCGCTCCGCCGTAGACGTCGGGCGGGAACTCGCGGGTGAGCAGTCCGATGCGCACGACCGGCACGGTAGGCCATGGCGACGGTGCCGGCGTTGTCGCAGCCGTAGTCCGTCTGTTCGCTGCGCGCCCTGTGGCCCGGCGCAACGCGGGAGCACTAGGGTCGAGCCCGTGACCACGCTGCGGGCCGCCGCTCCTGCCGTCGGGATAGCAGTATGACCGCCGCCCGTCTCCTGTCCGCGTCCCCACGGAGCATGCCCGCCAACGTCCTCGGCATCGTGCTCGCCGGCGGCGAGGGCAAGCGGCTCTGGCCGCTCACGGCCGACCGGGCCAAGCCCGCAGTGCCGTTCGGCGGCAACTACCGCCTCATCGACTTCGTGCTGTCGAACCTGGTCAACGCCGGGCTCGCGCGCATCTGCGTGCTCACGCAGTACAAGTCCCACTCGCTCGACCGGCACATCTCCACGACGTGGCGCCTGTCCAGCGTGCTCGGGCAGTACATCACCACCGTGCCCGCGCAGCAGCGGCTCGGCCGCCGCTGGTACACCGGCAGCGCCGACGCGATCTTCCAGAGCCTCAACCTGGTCTACGACGAGCGCCCCGACTACATCCTCGTGTTCGGCGCCGATCACGTGTACCGCATGGATCCCAGCCAGATGATCTCCCGGCACATCGAGAGCGGGGCGGGGGTGACCGTCGCCGGCATCCGGGTGCCGCGGATCGAGGCGAAGGCCTTCGGCTGCATCGCCTCCGACGGGACCGGGCGGATCACCGAGTTCCTGGAGAAGCCGTCGGATCCGCCGTCGGTGCCCGACGACCCCGAAGTAACGTTCGCCTCGATGGGCAACTACGTCTTCACCACCGAGACGTTGCTCGACGCCCTGCGCGCCGACGCCGAGGACGGCGACTCCGACCACGACATGGGCGGCGATATCATCCCACGCCTGGTCCTCGAGGGCGACGCGCACGTCTACGACTTCGCCGAGAACGTCGTACCCGGCGCGACAGACCGCGACTCGGGCTACTGGCGCGATGTCGGCACCATCGACACCTACTACGAGGCCCACACCGACCTGGTGTCCGTGCACCCGATCTTCAATCTCTACAACGAGCGCTGGCCGATCCGTACGGCCATGGCGCCGCTGCCGCCGGCCAAGTTCGTCGAGGGCGGGATCGCGCAGGACTCCATCGTCGGCGCCGGCACGATCATCTCCGGCGCCATCGTCCGGCGGTCGGTGATCAGTGGCGGGGTGCGCATCGACGCGGGCGCGGAGGTCTCGGACTCAGTCGTGATGCCCGGCGCGCGCGTGGGTCGCGGCGCCGTGGTGCGCGGCGCGATCCTGGACAAGAACGTGGTCATCCCCGACGGCGCCCTCGTCGGCGTCGACCTGGCGATGGACCGCGCCCGCTACACCGTCAGCCAGGGCGGCGTCGTGGTGCTGGGCAAGGGCATCACGGCGCTGTA